>NZ_JANYGL010000158.1 GCF_025362435.1 Polymorphobacter sp. | reverse complement strand
GAAGGGGAGGGGAGGAGGAAGGAAGTAGTCAGAGCGCGCGCGCTTCGGCGAGTGCGTTGGCGAGGCGGGTACGGATCGCAACAAGCGACGCGATATCGAGCCGCTTGCCGCCGTCGAGCGCGCCGTCGAGCGTGCTGCCGTAGAGCGCGCCGACCTCGGCCGGCACCGCGTCGCGCACCGGCGCTGCCCGGCGGACCACCTTCGGCATCGGCACCGCGGCATCCGCCGTCGGCGCGACCCCGTCGTCGAGCAGCTTCTGGACGCCCTTGATCGTATAGCCGTCGCTGTGCAGCAGGCGGTTGATCCGCGTCAGCAGGGCGATGTCCTGCGGGCGGTAATAGCGCCGGTTGCCACCACGCTTGAGCGGCTGGATCTGCGGGAAGCGCGTCTCCCAGAATCGCAGGACGTGTTGCGGGACGCCGATCTGCTCGGCGACTTCACTGATCGTGCGGTATGCGGGTTCGCTTGCTGCCATCAGTCGCCGTTATCCGCCTCTTCGATTTCGGGGCCCGGGTCGACGCCGCCGTTGATCCGCGCGCGGAGCAACTGGCTCGGGCGGAAGGTCAGGACGGTGCGCGGTTCGATCGGGACTTCCTGCCCGGTCTTCGGGTTGCGCCCGATGCGCTGGCCCTTGTTCCTGAGGACGAAGCTGCCGAACGACGACACCTTGACGTTGGTCCCGTCGATCAGTGTCGTGCAAATCTGGTCGAGCACCTGCTCCACAAGGTCGGACGATTCGCTGCGCGCGAGGCCGAGTTCACGGTGGACCGCTTCGCACAGGTCGGCGCGGGTGACGCTCCCGGTGGTCGACTTCGCCCGGGCCGCGCCTCGGACCCGAACACTGGTTTCGCTCGCCGGACTCATTTCGATCATCCCCCCGCTACCCCTCACCAACGTACCGCGGCCGCACCCCACGTAAAGCCGCCACCCATTGCTTCAAGTATCAGTAAATCACCGCGTTTAATCCGTCCATCACGAACGGCGGCATCGAGTGCGAGCGGAACCGACGCCGCTGACGTATTGGCGTGGGCATCGACGGTGACGACGACGCGCTCGAGCGGCAGGCCGAGCTTCTTTGCAGTGCCCTCGAGGATGCGGAGATTGGCCTGGTGCGGCACGATCCAGGCGACGTCGCTGGCGGCCAGCCCGGCGGCGGCGAGGGTCTCGGTCATCACCGCGGCGAGGTTGGTGACAGCATGGCGAAACACCTCGCGCCCCTTCATCCGCAGCTTGCCGACGGTGCCGGTCGATCCCGGGCCGCCGTCGACGTAGAGCAGGTCGTTGTAGCGCCCGTCGGAATGGAGCTTCGACGCGAGGATGCCGCGGTCGGCGCTGGTCCCCGGAGCATCCTGGGCGCGGAGGACGACGGCCCCGGCGCCGTCGCCGAACAGCACGCAAGTGCCGCGGTCGGTCCAGTCGAGCAGCCGCGAAAACGTCTCGGCGCCGATGACCAGCGCGGTATTTGCCGCCCCGGTAACGAGCATCGCGTCGGCGACGCTGAGCGCATAAAGGAAGCCCGAGCACACTGCGCCGACATCGAAGGCGACGCCGTGGACCATGCCGAGCTTGTGCTGGATGACCGTCGCGCACGCCGGGAAAGTCTGGTCGGGGGTGGCGGTGGCGACGACGATGAGGTCGACATCGTCGGGGCTCAGCCCGGCGGCGGCGAGCGCGCGGCGGGCGGCGGCGACGCCGAGATCGGAGGTCCACTCGCCGTCGGCGGCGATGTGGCGTTCGCGGATACCGGTCCGCTCGACGATCCATTCGTCGGTGGTGTCGACCGTCGCCGCGAGCTCGGCGTTGGTCAGGACGCGCTCGGGCAGGTAGCTGCCGGTGCCGACGACGACCGAGCGGCGGATCATTGCTGCCCCACCGGTCGCGCTCCAAACCCCCGATATACGCCCGTCATTCCCGCGACACTTCGGGCCGCAGGAATGACGGCGAGATGGGACCGTTTGAAGGCATCACGCGACCGACGCGTCGTTGCCGTCGTTCGCGGCGACGACCTGGCGATGGGCGCGGAAATTGTCGAGGTCGCTGGCGATCCGCCTTGTGATGTCGCCGGCGACGAGGTCGTGGGCGACGCCGATCGCGTGCGCCATGCCGCGCACCGTCGCGCTGCCGTGGCTTTTCACCACCAGCCCGTTCAGGCCGAGGAAGACAGCGCCGTTGTGCGCGTTCGGATCGAGGTGCCGTGCGAGCGCCCGCAGCGCGCCCCGCGACAGCAGATAGCCGAGCTGGGTCAGCCACGAGGTGCGGAACGACTGGGCGAGCAGCCCGGTGACGAGCCGCCCGGTGCCCTCGGCGGTCTTCAGCGCGATGTTGCCCGAAAAGCCGTCGGTGACGATGACGTCGACGTCGCCGGCGCCGATCTTGTCGCCCTCGACGAAGCCGATGAAGCTCATCGGCAGGTCGGCGGCGCGGAGCAGGGCTGCCGCCATCTTGAGCTCCTCGGTGCCCTTCAGTTCCTCCTCGCCGATGTTGAGCAGCGCGACGCGCGGTCGCTCGACGCCAAGGACGGTGCGCGCGAAGGCGGCGCCCATCACGGCGAACTGGACGAGGTTCTCGGTATCGCACTCGACGTTGGCGCCGAGGTCGAGGACGACCGAATCGTTCTTGAGCGTCGGCAGCAGCGCGGCGAGCGCGGGGCGGTCGATGCCCTCCATCGTCCGCAAGGTCAGCTTGGCCATCGCCATCAGCGCGCCGGTGTTGCCGGCCGAAACCATCGCCTGCGCTTCGCCCGCCTTGATCGCGGCGATCGCCATGCCCATCGACGTCGTCCGCTGGCGGCGGACCGCGGCGGACGGCTTGTCGGTGCCGAGGATGACGTCGGGGCTATGGACGACGACCGCGTTGGCGGCGACGCGGGGGCTGCGCTTGAGCTGGTCGTTAATCGCCGACTCGCCGCCGTACAGGCGGAACAACAGCTTGGGGTAACGTTCCTGCGCAATCTCGGCGGCGGCGATCACCACCGCGGGCCCGACATCGCCGCCCATGACGTCGAGCGCGATTACGGGCCGGTCGGTCATCTACGTACGATCGGTCGAGGGCTCAGGGCTGCATTTCGAGAACGGCGCGGTCCTTGTAGAACCCGCACGACGGGCAGAGGTTGTGCGGCAGCTTGAGCTCGCCGCAGTTCGGGCACTCCTGGCTCGTCACGGCGACCAGCGCGTGATGGCTGCGACGCATGTTGCGGCGCGAGGGCGAAGTCTTGCGTTTCGGAACGGCCATCGAGGCACCTGTCTTCTTATGCGTAACGCGGATATCACCGAACCGCAGACGCGGTCCGAGAAAACCGCCAAGGTTTCAGTCGAGGCGCGGACCATAAAGATTTCCGCCCCGGACGCAATCGCAAATGCTGCCCGGGCTCAACGCCGGCTGTGGCGGCAGCAACGAAAAGGGCCGCTCCCTCGCGGGAGCGGCCCTTAAGATCTTAGCTACGGCCTGGTTCAGGCGTCGCCGCGGATCGTGTCCTTGGCGCCGCCGACGGCGTTCTGGACCTTGCCTTCGGCCTTTTCGGCCTTGCCTTCGGTCTCGAGCTTGGTGTCGCCGACCAGCTTGCCGGCAGCTTCCTTGATGCCGCCACCCATCTTCTTGAGGGCGCCGTCGATGCGATCTTCGTCCATGGTCCGCTCCTTCGTTTGTGACGGAGTTCCAACGGTGTAGATAGAATTTGGTTGCACGAGGGGAACGATGCCCGGCACCGATGGGGGAATTGCGCCAATGATGATCACGCTCGTCACCGCCGGCTTTTGCGGCCTGTTGTATTTCGTCCTGACGCTGCGCGTCGGCCAGCTTCGCCAGACCGAGAAGATCATGCTCGGGGACGGCGGCAACGACGTCCTGCTCGGCCGCATCCGCGCGCATGCCAACTTCGCCGAATATGTCCCGATCATCCTCGTCCTGATGGGCGCGATCGAGGCGAGCATCGGCGCAGGCAACGAGCTGCTCGCCTCGACCGGCATCCTGCTGTTCCTGCTGCGCATCTCGCACGCGGTCGGCATGACGCGCCCGGCGCCCAACCCGTTCCGTCTGGCGGGCGCAGTGGGGACGTGGATCGTGCTGGTCGGGCTGAGTATCTGGGCGATCGTGCTGGCGTACGGGCACGCGGGTTAACCGGCAGCCCCAACCTTCAAGCCGTCACTGCGATCGACCGCGCTTGCTCAGGCCGCCGCCAGCACCGTATCCGCGACGAACGGGTTCGACTTCCGCTCCGCCGCAAAGGTCGACATCGCGCCGTGCCCGGGGATAAACGCGGTCGCTCCGCCCATCGGCCACAGCCGCGTCGTGATCGCCGTGATCAGGTCGGCGTGGTTGCCCTTGGGGAAATCGGTCCGCCCGATCGAGCCCTGGAAGATGACGTCGCCGACGATCGCGAGGTCGGACGCCCGGTGGTGGAACACGACGTGCCCCGGCGTGTGCCCCGGGCAGTGGTGGACCTCGAAGACCAGCTCGCCGACCGTCACCGTGTCGCCCTGCCCGAGCCAGCGGTCGGGCGTGAACGGCGCCGCCAGCGGCACGCCGTACTGCGGCCCCGACACGGCGTGCATGTCGATCCAGAACTTGTCGTCGGGATGCGGCCCCTCGATCGTCACGCCGAGGCGGTCGCGCAGCACCCCGGTCTCGCCGCAATGGTCGATATGGCCGTGCGTCACGAGGAGCTTCTCGATCGTCACCCCATGCTGCTTGGCCACCGCCATCAACCGGTCGAGATCGCCGCCCGGATCGACGAACGCCCCGCGCATGGTCGCGGTGCACCACAGCAGCGTGCAGTTCTGCTGGAGCGGGGTTACCGGGATGATGACGGCTTGGAGCGGGGGCTTCGACATGCCTCCGAGATGATGGTGGAGGCGGGACGAGTCAACCGATCCTCCCCGCTCCCGGAGAGGTGGCGCGCACTTGCGCGACGGAGGGGCGGAGGAGCGGACTCGGCTGACGAGCTTGCCGCGCTGCCCCTCCACCGTGCAAGGGCACGGTCCCCCTCCCCGCTCCGGGGAGGATAAAGAGCAGCCATGACCTTCGACCCATCCCGCCCCTTCGTCCTCCTCGACGACGCCAGCCGCGGTGGGTCCGCGCGGTTGTTCACCGGGCTGACCGCCGAAATCGTTGCCGACACCCCTGCCCAGGTCCGTCCCGCGCTCGAGCGGCTGCGCGGCGGCGGAACCTACGCCGGGTTCATCGGCTTCGAGGCGGGCTATGCGCTCGAACCGGCGCTCGCCCCGCTTGCGCGCACCGGCGACGACGGGGTGCCTTTGCTGTGGTTCGGGGAGTTCGCCGAATCAGTGGAGGTCGACGCGGCGGCGCTGCTCGGCGACGGCCCGGCGCGGATCGGCACTCTGGCTCCCACGATAGCCGAGGCCGACTATGCTGCAATGCTCGGCGAGGCCGCCGCGCTGATCGCCGCCGGCGACATCTATCAGGCGAACCTGACCTTCGCCGCGCGAGTCGCGGTCGCCGGGCACCCACTGGCAATCTATCGCCGCCTCCGCGCTGCCGCCGCCGCGCCGTACGCCGCGCTCGTCCACACCGGCAGCGCGTGGCTGCTCAGCCTGTCGCCCGAACTATTCTTCACGCTCGACGGCGGCCGGCTGACCGCGCGGCCGATGAAGGGGACCGCACCGCGAGGGAGCACACGCGCCGACGACGATGCCGCCGCCGCAGCGCTCGCCGCCGACCCGAAGAACCGCGCCGAGAACCTGATGATCGTCGACCTGCTGCGCAACGACCTGTCGCGCGTCGCCGAGCCGGGATCGGTCGCGGTGCCGAAGCTGTTCGCGGTCGAGCGCTATCCGACGCTCCTCCAGATGACCTCGACGATCACCGCGACGACGGCGGCGCACCCGGTCGATGTGCTGGCTGCGCTGTTTCCGTGCGGCTCGATCACCGGCGCGCCGAAGATCCGCGCGATGCAGGTCATTGCTGACCTCGAGCCCGGGCCGCGCGGGGTCTATACCGGCAGCATCGGGCACATCTCCGGTAGCGATGCGGCGTTCAACGTCGCGATCCGGACGCTCGTCCTGCGCGGCGACGGCAGCGCGCGGATCGGCCTCGGCGCGGGAATCGTCGCCGACAGCGTCGCGGCGGACGAATGGCGCGAATGCCTCGCCAAGGGCGCGTTCCTCCACCGCCGCGCGAGCCCAGACGTGATCGAGACGATGCGCTGCGAGGGCGGGAGCGTCGCGCTGCTCGACCGCCACCTCGCGCGGGCCGCGGCGACGGCGGATTATCTTGGCTATGAGTTCGATGCGGCTGCTGTTCGCAGCGCGGTGGTCGCGGCGGCGGCGGGCATGAGCGGGCGGCTGCGCCTGCTGGTGTCGCCGCGCGGCGCGGTCGCGGTGCAGGTGTCGCCGCTGCCCCCTGCCCTACCAGGCCCGGTCGAGGTCGCGCTCGCCGCGCTCCCTGTCGCTCCGACCGACTGGCGGCTGCGTCACAAGACGACCGATCGCGGCTTCTACGACGACGCCCGCACGTCGAGCGGGGCGTTCGAGGTGGTCTTCATGACACAAGGCGGCGAGGTCACCGAGGGCAGCTTCACTAATGTGTTCGTTCGCCGCGACGGCGTGCTGCTGACCCCGCCGCTCGGCCTCGGCCTGCTCCCGGGCGTTCTGCGCGCCGAGCTCATCGCCACCGGGCGCGCCGTCGAAACGCCGCTGACCCCCGCCGATCTCGCGGGGGGGGTCCTGATCGGCAATGCATTGCGCGGGTTAGTCGAAGCGCGGCTGCGTCCGGCGGATTAGCCGACGGCTGCTTGACCCGCGTCGCTTCAGACGGCGAAGTTGCTCCGGCGGCCGCGCAACCCGAACCCGAGCAGCGCGAAGCCGCCGATCATCATCAGCCACGTTGCCGGCTCGGACACCATCGCGACCGAGGTGCTCGGCGCGCCAAGGGCGACGACATGGCGGTCGACGGTGCGGCAGCCGGATCCGCCACCAGTCGCGTCGCTGCCGGGCGCGGCCGAGGGCCGGCCGTTCCCGGTCGGCGCGGCACCGCAGTTGGCGGTGTTACCGGCGGCGGCGAGCAGCGTCCCCGCGTTCGCAGCGGTCATTACGCCGGAGGTCATCGCAGCAAGCGACATCAACCCAACGAGCATGAGCAAGATCGTCAACATTCGCATGAAACTTCGCCCCGCAACTACGCAACACTGCCGACAACCCCGTCTGAATTTCGTTACGACAGCATAACGAAAGTCAGCGCGTCTCCGGATTTGGAAACAAATCGTTAAGTAACAACTTACGATATAGACCTGAATACCTATTTTCTTGACGGGACTCAACTTGAATCAGTCGTGAACAGTTACTTAACTACCATTTTAACTTGGGTACTTGTGAATATGTTCCAAGTCATCTTCAACCGTGAAAGATATCTGCTACGCCGCCGAAACGATTGAGCTCCGGCGGCGCTTGGCTTATCGGTCCACCCCTCACTTCCGGAGCAGCCGCGCATGCCTTTCTTCTCGACCGCCATCGACCGCATCCAGCCGTCGCCGACGCTCGCCGTCACGCGCCGCGCGCTCGAACTGAAGGCAGCCGGGCACGACGTCATCGGGCTCGGCGCGGGCGAACCGGACTTCGACACGCCTGATTTCGTCAAGGAGGCAGCGATCGCCGCGATCCGCGCCGGGCAGACCAAGTACACCGCGGTCGACGGCACGCCGGAATTGAAGGACGCGATTCGCGCCAAGTTCCTGCGCGACAACCGGCTGACCTATGGGCCTGACCAGATCACAGTCAATTCGGGCGGCAAGCACACGATCTTCAACGCGATGCTGGCGACGCTCGATCCCGGCGACGAGGTCGTCATCCCCGCGCCGTACTGGGTCAGCTACCCCGACATCGTCCTGCTCGCCGGGGCGACGCCGGTGATCGTGCCGTGCGGCAGCGAGGCCGCGTACAAGATGTCGCCCGAACAGCTCGACGCTGCGATCACGCCGCAGACCAAGTGGCTGATCTTCAACTCGCCGTCGAACCCGACCGGCGCCGCCTATACCCGCGCCGAACTCCGCGCGATTGCCGATGTGCTGGTGCGCCACCCGCACGTCTGGATCCTCGCCGACGACATGTACGAGCACATCGTCTATGACGACTTCGAATTCGCCACGCTCGCCGAGGTCGAGCCGGCGCTGTACGAGCGGACGCTGACGGTCAACGGCGCGTCGAAGGCCTATGCCATGACCGGCTGGCGGATCGGTTTCGCCGGCGGCCCCGCCCCGCTGATCAAGGCGATCGCCAAGATCCAGTCGCAGTCGACGTCGAACCCGTGCTCGATCTCGATGGCGGCGACGGTCGCCGCGCTGAACGGCGACCAGTCGTTCCTGATCGAGCGCAACGCCGCGTTCAAGGTCCGCCGCGACCTCGTCGTCGCCGGATTGAACGCGATCCCGGGGCTGCACTGCCCGACGCCCGAGGGTGCATTCTACGTCTATCCCGACTGCGCCGGGCTGATCGACCGCAAGACCCCCGATGGCAAGGTCCTGACCGACGACGAGGCGGTCACCGCCTATCTGCTCGACACCGAGGGCGTTGCCGTCGTCCAGGGCGCGGCGTTCGGCGGCTCCCCGGCGTTCCGCATCAGCTATGCGACGAGCGACGCACTGCTGACCGAGGCGTGCAAGCGGATCGCGCGGGCGGTCGACGCGCTGCGCTAGCGTTTTCATCGCCGTCGATCACCGCCGACGCGCTCAAGTCGTTGGCGCAAGCGGCGGGGTCGTATACTTGTAGCGTATCGGCGGACTTGCTGCGCGATACATTGCGAGGTGGCGGATGAGGATCGCGGCATCACGGCCGGTACTTGCGACCATTACTGCACAAAGCCCGGGAACTGTCATGACGGTGGGCGTGTCGGGTGCGGGCACGGTCGGCCACGGCATCAGGCTGCCCGACCATCTGATCGACGATCCGTTCATCCGCAATATGCCGCCCGGCGGATGGGTCGCCCAGAAAAATGCATCGGACGAGATCTCGGAGGAGATGCAGACGATTGTCTCGGCAGTCGCCGACATCTGCGGCGCGCCGTCGATACCCGATCTTTATGGCCCGGCGATGAGATTGGCGGACGCGTTCGGAAAGACCGGCGCAAAGATCGACATGGTCCAGGTCGGCATCGACGCCGGTGACCTCGTTCTAAACATGTTCGGGGACGTGAAGCCGGTGTCGGTCACGCTGAACCTGGTCAAGATCGGACACGGCCTGTTCGGGATCTGGAGCAAGTCGACGCGCTGATCGAAAGCCTCTGTCGCGACGCGCCGTGGTCGCGCGGGCTCGCTGTTATCAAGCGGCAGGTGGCGCTCCAACTACCCCAGCGGCAGCGTCACCGCGCAGCGGACACCTTCCGCGGGATACGTCAGGTCGACAACCCCGTGGTGGCCGCGCAGGCAGCGCGAGATCAACTGGCTGCCGAAGCCGCGGCGCGTCGGCGGGATGACCACCGGGCCACCCGATTCCTGCCAGACGAGGTCGAGCACCCCGGCCGGACGCGCGCAGACCCACTCGATCGCGATCGTCCCCGTCGGCACCGACAGCGCGCCGTATTTCGCCGCGTTGGTCGCAAGTTCGTGGAGCAGCAGCGCGAGGTCGAGCGCCTGCCTGGCAAGAATCCTGACCTCCGGCCCGGCGAGGACGATGCTTCCCGGGCGGTGCCGGAACGGCGCGAGTTCGGAGGTGATCAGCGCGCCGAGCCGGGCATCGGCCGAAGCGCCGTTGATCAACTCGTCGTTGGTCCGCGAGATCGCCGCGAGCCGCCCGAGGAGCGCATCGCGATAATCGTCGATCGACACCGCCTGCCGGGCGGTCAGCGTGACGATCGAGGCGACGACCGCCATCGTGTTGCGCAACCGGTGCGCGACCTCGCTGGCGAGAAGCTGGCGCTGCTGTTCGTCGGTCTTGCGCGCGCTGACGTCTCGGATCACCGCGGTGTAGATCTGCTCGCCGCCGAACAGATACCGCGACAATGTCGCCTCGATCGCGAATTCGTGCCCTGAACGGTGGCGTCCGACAACCTCGCGGCCCGCGGCCATCGCGCGCTGCTCGCTAGTCGACGGCGCGGCGAAGACGCTGACCTCGGCGCGGTGGGCCTGGTGGAAGCGCGCCGGGATGAGAACGTCGACGGGGCAGCCGACGAGTTCGCCCGCAGTGTAGCCGAACAGCTCCTCGGCGGCGCGGTTGGCGAGGATGATGAGTCCGTCACGGTCGATACTGACGACGCCGTCACCGACCAGCGAGAGGATTTCCTCGACGCCCGGCTCGAAGCGCGCTCGCGGCCGCAGCGGCGCGAGGCCGCCAGCGACAATCATACCTTCGTGCAATCTTCGACCCCCGCCGACAACTCGAATCAAGCGTACGCCACCGGACTAAACTTGGCGAGGGGCGGGTGACCGATTTGGAGAACGCCCGGTCGCTGACCGGGCGTTCTCCAAATCGCCTCACCCGAACATCGCGTTGACCCCCGCGAAGGTCGCCGCATACTGCCCCTTCGCCTCGGCATCGCGCAAGGGGCGGCACTGTTCGACGATGACCTCGCTGGTGGCACCGCCGGTGATGATCGCCATCGTCTCGGCGATGAAGTCGGCGAGCGGCATCGCGCGCGGGTCGGTCGCCTGCTCGGGGCCGCCGAGTTCGGTCTGGACGTACGGCGGGGCGATCTCGAGGACGCCGATCTGCGTCCCCGCGAGCTGGTGGCGCAGCGACTCGGTGTACGAATGGAGCGCCGCCTTGCTCGCGCTATACGTCGGCGACGCCGCCAGCGGAACGAACGCCAGCCCCGAGGTGACGGTGACGATGGTCGCCGACGGCTGCGCCAGCAGGTGCGGCAGCAGCGCCGCGGTCAGCCGGATCGGGCCGAGGACGTTGGTCGCGATCGTCGCCTCGGCATCGGCGACCTTGCCGTCGACGATGTGCTCGACCTTGGCCATGCCGGCATTGTGGATCACCGCGTCGAGCCCGGGGAAGTCGCGCAGCAGCGCCGGGACGACCGTGGCGATCGATGCCGGGTCGGCGACGTCGAGCTCGATCGCGGTGATGCCCGGGTTGGCCGCGACGACCGCGTCGAGCGTGCTCCGCTTGCGGCCGGCGACGATGACGGTGTTGCCGTTGGCGGCGAAGGCTTCGGCGAGGCCGCGGCCGATGCCGGTACCGCCGCCGGTGATGAGAATGGTGTTGCCGCTGGTTTTCATGGGGACGTTCTCCTTGTCCCGCAGCAGATAGGCCGCCACATGCGCAATGGAAAAAGGCACCGAAACGCGCCATACTTACCCAAGGGATACCATGAGCCAGCCCGCCTGCCCCGCCGAGACGATCGGCGCCGACCCCGAACTCGACGCGCTGGTCACCGCGATCATCGGGCGCGTTGCCGACAAATGGACGATGCTCGTCATCGAGACGCTCGACGAAAACGGCTTGATGCGCTTCACCCGGCTGAGCGAGGCGATCGGCGGGATCAGCCAGAAGATGCTGACCAAGACGCTCCGCGCGATGGAGGCCGACGGGTTGGTGACGCGGACGATCCACCCCGTCGTCCCGCCGCGCGTCGACTATGAGCTGACGTCGCTCGGCCGCGACCTCGGCCACGCCTTTTGCGGGGTGTGGACATGGGCGGAAGCCAACCGTGCGACGATCATGGCGGCGCGGGCGGCGTTCGCGGCGCGGACGTCGGGCGAGGCGTCAGAGGCAGGTCTCGCTGTACCCGCCCACGATCGCGCCGATGCGGTCGGGCGGGGTGACGATCCAGCGCGCGGTCCATTTCTTCGCACAGACCAGGAAGCGGCTTGAGTAGGTCGCGCTCGCCGCGCCGGTGGTGAAGCCGGCGGCGCGGAGATCGCTGGCGAGCGCACTGGCCGGGCTGCCCACCGGATAGTGCGCGGTAAGCCGCTGCTGGAAGGCGCTGCCGACCTCGGTGAACTTCTTGCCGGGGAGGCCGTCGACGAGCGCGGGGAGCCGGGTCGACCACCATGTCGCCGCGATGAGGACGACGATGACCGTGGCGTAGATCGGCAGCGCCTGCGCGTTCCTCACGCGAATTGTTCGACGGCGTGGATCACCAGCCCGATCAGGCCGCCGATGACGGTGCCGTTGATGCGGATATACTGGAGGTCGCGGCCGACCGCCTGTTCGAGCTTGTCGGTCACCGTTCCCGCGTCCCACGAGCGGATCGTGTCGCTGACCAGCCGGACGACGCTGGCGCCATAGGTGGCGACGACGCTGACGACGGCGCGCCGGGCAAGGGTGTTGAGCGCGTCGGCGAGCGCGGGATTGGCGGCGATGACCCCGCCAAGTTCGGCAGCGAAGCGCGAGGTGGTCTCGGCCCTCCGCTCACTACCGGGACGCGCACCGTCGGCGAGGAAGCCCTTGATCGTGTCCCATGCGCTCGCGAACAATCCGGCGGTTGCGGGCGAGTCGAGCAGGTCGAGCTTGGCCGCCTCGACCTTGCCGGCGACGCTGCTGCCGGGGTCCTGGAGGCTGGTCGACAGCCGCGTCAGCCAGCCGGTGATGGCGATGCGGTCGGGGTGTTCGCGCCCCAACCCGCCATTGACCGGGGGCGCCGCGAGCGCGACGGGGGCGCCGAGCCGGGCGGGAGCCTCGAGCGCGGCGCGGCGCTCGCGGAAGTCGGACATCACCGCCTCGCGGTCGCGGCGGGCGTGGACCGTCGCGGCGTCAGACATCGCCAGCAGCCGCGCACGGACGGCGTCGATGATCCCGGTCGAGATCTTCTCGTCGACGAACGCCGGGACCCACTTGCCCGATCGTTCGGCGACGGCGGCGTGGATGTCGACCTCGTGGGTGTCGAGCAGGTCGAGCCCGGCGATCACCGCGCGCTCGATGACCGCTTCGTGGCGGCCATCGGCAACCAGGCTGCCGAGGAAGCGCCCGATCGCCGGGGATACCGCGGTCGTCCGCAACTGGTCGGTCACGGTGACGGCGAGAAGCTGCGCCACGACCTCGTCGTCCAATGCGCCGACGAAGCGCGCGACGAGCCCCGCCAGCGCCCGCCGCAGTCGCCCGGTCGGCCCGGCTCGCCCCGCCTCGCTTGGCGTCGCCAGCCAGCGCGCCAGGCCACCCGCGACGTCGAACCCCTCCATCCGCCGCGCCATCACCGCGGGGGTCAGGAAGTTATCCTTGAGGAAGGCGGCGAGGCTGTCGCCGATGCGGTCCTTGTTGGTCGGGATGATCGCGGTGTGCGGGATCGGCAGGCCGAGCGGATGGCGGAACAGCGCGGTCACCGCGAACCAGTCGGCCAGCCCGCCGACGAGCGACGCCTCGGCGAAGGCACGGAGGTAACCGAGCCCGACGGCGCCGGGATACGCTGCGTCCGCCCATGTCGCGAGGGCAAACACGACCGCCATGGCGACGAGCAACAGCGTCGCCAGCAGCCGCATGCGGTGGAACGGCGTCGACGGGAGGACGAACGGCGTAAAGGCCATCCGTCCCCAACTCACTCGGCGGGCTGCGGTGCCACCGGGCGTGAACCAGCATTCGGGGCCGACGGCAGGTCGGCCTTGTTGAAGGCGCCGCCGATCCGCCGCCCGATCCACTTTTCCATGTCGTCGGCGATGGTGAAGGCGGCGGGGACGATGATCAGCGTCAGGATCGTCGACAGCGTGATGCCGCCGATCACCGCGACGCCCATCGGCTGGCGGAACGAGCCGTCGCTGTCGATCGACAACGCGACGGGCATCATGCCGGCGACCATCGCCACCGAGGTCATGACGATCGGCTGCGCACGCTTGCGCCCCGCGTCGAGGATCGCCTCGACCCGGTCGATCCCCATCCGCATCTCCTCGATCGCGAAGTCGATCAGCAGGATCGAGTTCTTGGCGACGACCCCGAGCAGCATCAGCAGGCCGATGCAGACCGGCAGCGAGAACGCCATGCCGGTGATCAGCAGCGCGATCACCGCGCCGAGCGGGGCGAGGAACAGCGACGCCATGTTGACGAACGGCGGCAAGATTCGGCGGTAGAGCAGGATCAGCACGGCGAACACCAGCAGCACCCCGGCGACGAGCGCGGTGATGAAGTTGACGAACAGCTCGCCGATCCATTCCTGGTCGCCGACCGCGACCTGCTTGACGCCCTGCGGCAGGTTCTTGAATTCCGGCAGCGCGTGGATCGCGCTGGTCGCATCGCCGCTCTGCGCGCCGGGTGCGAGGCTGGCGACGAGGGCGATACGGCGGCCCTGGTTGTAGCGGCGGATTTTCACCGCGCCCTCGCCGAAGCCGATGTCGGCGAGCACCTTCAACGGCACCGACGGCCCGGTCAGCTGCGCCACCGAGGTCGGCACCGGCAGGTTGCGGATCGTCTCGAGGTCGTTCCGCGCATTGTCGGGAAGCTGGACGCGGATCGGGATCTGCCGGTCGGACAGCGAGAACTTGGCGAGGTTCTGCGGGACGTCGCCGATCGTCGCGATGCGGATCGTCTGGCTCAGCGCCTGGACCGACACGCCCATCTGCGCGGCGATGTCGAAGTGCGGCGTGATGACGATCTCGGGGCGCTGGAGGTCGGCGTCGATATGCGCGTCACGCAGCGACGGCAGCCGCTTCATGCCGGTGATGACCGATTCAGCGGCCTTGTGCAGCGTCAGCGGATCGTCGCCGACGAGCATCACGGTGATGTCGTAGCCGCCGAAGCCGCCGGTCTGCGACTGGAAGTTGATCCGGGCGTCGGGGAGCGCCCGCAGCGCCGGCGCCATGTCGCGCTCGAAGCCGACGGTCGACAGCTTGCGCTGTTCGCGCGGAACGAGGGTGATCTGGAGGTTGGCGAAGCGGACCTCGTCGCTCTGGCCGATCGATTCGAGCACCGACTGGACCTCGGGGCGGGCACGGAGCAGCGCCGTCGCCTGACCCGAGACGCGCTTGACGTCGTCGAGGCGGACGCCCGGAGCCATCTCGATCGTCACCTGCGACTGGCCGCTGTCATTGGGCGGCTGGAAGGCGACCGGCAGCTGCATGCCGAGGTAGATCGTCAGCGCGAATGCAGCGACGCCGCCGCCGACGGTCCACCAGCGATGCCGGATCGACCAGCGCAGGAACTCGATATAGCGGAGCATGATCGGCCCACGCCCATGCGGCTGTTCACCGTGCGGACGGAGGAAATAAGCGGCGCACAGCGGCGTGATCAGCCGCGCGACGAGCAGCGACATCAGCACCGCGATGACCACGGTCAGGCCGAACTGCTTGAAATACTGCCCCGAAATGCCCGGCATAAGCGCGACGGGGAGGAACACCGCGACGATCGCCATCGTCGTCGCGACGACCGCGAGGCCGATCTCGTCGGCGGCGTCCATCGATGCCTGCCACGGCGTCTTGCCCATCCGCATGTGCCGGACGATGTTCTCGATCTCGACGATCGCGTCGTCGACGAGGATACCGGCGACGAGGCTCAGCGCGAGCAGGCTGATGCCGTTCAAGGTAAAGCCGAGCGCGTTCATGAAGAAGAACGCCGGGATGCACGACAGCGGGATCGCGATCGCCGAGATCAGCGTCGCGCGCCAGTCGCGCAGGAAGAAAAACACGACGACGACGGCGAGGAACGCGCCTTCGAACAGCGACTGGATCGACGAGCGATAGCCTTCGCGCGCGTGCTTGACCTCGTCGTCGATCAACTCGATGTGCGCCTTAGGGTTCTCCTTGGCGATCAGCGCGATCTCCTTCTCGACCTTGTCCATCGTCTGGACTTCGGAGGCCTGCAGCGCCTTCTGGACGGTGAACAGCGTCGTCTCGCGGCCGTTGTTGCGCGTCATCGTCCGCTGTTCGGCAGCACCGTCGCGGACCGTCGCGACGTCGCCGAGGCGGACGGTGCGGTTCGCCGAAATCGTGATCTGGGTATTGGCGAGCGACGCCGCGGTCTGCGCGCCGCCAAGGACGCGGACCGCCTGCTCGGCCCCGGCGACCTCGGTGCGACCGCCGGTGGCGTCGATGTTGAGCGCGCGCAGCGTGTTGTTGATCTGCGCCGCGGTGACGCCGTACGCTTGCAGCTTGACCGGATCGAGGTCGACGCGGATTTCGCGGTCGACGCCGCCAGCGCGATTGACACCGCCGACCCCGGGGATCGACAGCAGGCGCTTGGTAACGACGTTGTCGACGAACCAGCTCAACTGCTCGAGCGTCATGTCGGTCGTCGTCACCGACCACGTCCCGTACGGACCGTTGAACACCTGCCGCTGGACCTGCGGCTCGAGAATGCCGTCGGGCAGGTCGGAGCGGATCTTGGCGACGGCGTCGCGGACGTCGTTGACGGCGAGGTCGACCGGCGTGCCGATGGCGAACTCGATGTTGGTCCCGGAAATGCCCTCGACCGCGTACGAGGTGATGTGCTCGGCCCCGGCGACCGAGGCGACCGCGCCCTCGATCTTCTGGGTGATCTGCTTTTCCATCTCGGTCGGCGCGGCGCCGGGCTGGCTGACGGTGACCGAGACGAGCGGGAAGGTGATGTCGGGCCGGTCGTTGATCGCCATGCCGTTGAAGCTGACGATGCCGAGGAACGACAGGATCAGTAACAGCACGATCGGGAAAGTCGGATTTCGGATCGCCCAGCTCGAGATATTACGCATCTCAGTTCGCTCCGGTATCCGAGGACACGACCGGCCGGACCTTCTCGCCGGGCTGGAGGAAGGCGCCCGCGCTCTGGACGACCTTCTCGGCGCCGGTCAGCCCGGCGTTGATGCTCATGCCGTCGATCGAGACGTCGCCGACCTTAACGTTGCGCCGGACGATGACGCCGTCGGCGCCGACGACATAGACGAAGCTGCCGGTGTCATCGACCATGACGGCGGACTGCGGCAGCACCGGGCGCGTTGCCGCACCCGCCGCGATCGTGGCGTTGGCGAACGCGCCGACGCGCAGGCCGGGCGCGTAGGCGAGCGCGATCCGGGCGACGCCCTGGCGACTGCCGGCGTCGATCACCGGGTCGAGCAGCCAGATGCGGCCGTGATAATCCGTCGTCGATCCGACCGGGCGGACGCTCGCCGGCTGGCCGACCTTCAACCGCGCCATGTCCTGTTCGGCGACCAATGCGCGCATTTCGAGGATGCCGTCCTCGGCGATGCGGAACAGGCTGTTCGACCCGGCGCCGACGATCTGCCCGGTCTCGACGTTGCGCATCAGGACGAGCCCGGCCGAGGGCGCACGGACGTCGAGGCGCGCCATCCGCGCCTTCATCTCGCCGAACTGCGCCTCGGCGACATTGACCTTGGCGTTCATGCCGTCGCGCGTCGCGGTCTTCAGGTCGATGTCGGCCTTCGAGATGAAGCCCTTGTCGACGAGCTTCGCCGCACGGTCGAGGTTCGACTGCGCCAGCGCGGCGTCGGCCTTGGCCGAATGGACCGCCGCCGCCATCGACGCGACCTGCTGCGCCTGGACCGACGAATCGATTCGCGCGAGAAGCTGGCCCTTCTTGACCGTCTGGCCGGCATCGACGAGGACCGCCGTGACCAGCCCGCCCTCGCCGTTGACGCCGACGACCGAATCATGCCGCGCGGCGATGCTGCCGGTGGCGGTGACCTGGTCGGCGACCGCGCGCTGCCCGGGGACGACGACGGTGACGCTCGGCAGAACGGCGGCGGCCGGCGCCGGAGCGTCCTTCTTGCCACGCCCGAACAGCGCCCACGCAGCGGCGGCAACAACGAGAATAGCGAGGACGATCAGCAGCGGGCGCAGCCAGCGACGGCGTGCCGGAGCAGCGTCGAGCGATGCGTCGAACGGCACCGCCGTGGTCGTCTCGCCCATCTGCATGTGCATGTTCATGCCCGTCATCGACCCCGCCTAATTCACGCAACTGTATTACACTTGTAATGCACCTACGTCTTGCGTCAACTCCCTTACAAGCATTCGCCATCGTTGCGAAGCCGTCTCGAAACGTCTATCTCGCCGTCATATTTGGAGAGCAGAATGCCAGAACATGGCTTTATCGGCTGGATCGTCGTCGGCCTCATCGTCGGCGCGATCGCCAAGATCTTCACCCCCGGGCCGTCGGGATGCATCGCGACGATCCTGATCGGCATCGCCGGCTCGCTGTTCGCCGGCTGGGCGGGATCGCATTGGTTCCACCTGTACCGCGACGGCAGCGCTCCGGGGCTGATCGCCTCGGTCCTCGGCGCGGTGGTGCTGCTCGCGGTGGCGCGGCTGGTGACGGGGCGAAACTGATCGTTGCGGCGGCGTTCATATAACTCGGTCTAGGTTCGCTTAAATCCTCCCCGCCTTCGGGGAGGGGGACCATGCCCTTGCATGGTGGAGGGGCAGCCGGTCGAACTCACGCATCGAGCCTGTCGCGCTGCCCCTCCACCACGCGGCTGAAGAAGCCACGCGGTCCCCCTCCCCGAAGCCGGGGAGGATTAAGATGACGACCCATTCGAGGACCGACACATGATCCGCCGCCTACTCGCCACCGCCGCCCTGCTGACCGCCGTCCCGGCGCTCGCCGACGACCATCCCAAGGTGCCGACTCTGACCGTCAGTGCCGAGGGTCACACCAACCGCGCGCCCGACGTCGCCGACCTCAGCGGCGGGGTCGTCACCACGGCGGCGACCGCGGCAGGCGCGATGGCGGCGAACGCGACGCAGATGAGCGCGGTCGTCGCCGCCGTCCGCAAGGCCGGGATCGCCGAGCGCGACATCCAGACGAGCGGGCTCAGCCTCGCGCCGCAGTACAAGTACGCCGACAACCAGCCGCCGGTGCTGACCGGCTACCAGGCGACCAATTCGGTGTCGCTGCGCGTTCGCAAGCTAAACGACGCCGGGCGGCTGGTCGACGCCCTCGTCGCAGCGGGAGCGAACCAGATCAGCGGCCCGAACTTCCGCATCGACGCCGCCGACGCCGCACTCGACGAGGCGCGGATTTCGGCAGTCGCCACCGCCCGCGCCCGCGCCGACCTGTATGCCAAAGCGGCGGGCCTCCACGTCAAGCGCATCGTCTCGATTTCGGAGAGCGGCGGCGAAGGCCCGGTGATCCGCCCGATGGCGATGATGATGCGCGCGAAGGGTGCGGACTCGACCCCGGTGGTGCCGGGGGAGGTTTCGCTGAGCATCACGGTGAATATGGTGTTCGAGGTCGAGTAGCTACGCGATCAGCATTCCCGGCGGAGGCACCCGCGCGATGAAGTGGCCCAAGACGCCCTTCGGCCACTGGTCGAATGGCACCTCGCCATCGGCGCTACCGGCATAAGCTTCGGCGAAGGCGAGAATATCGGACGCATCCCCGGCGGCGAACCCGCCCATCACGTAGCCGATCTTCCCTGGGGCGCGGAGCTGGACCGACGCCCCCGCGCCGCAACTCCACAGGCACGCCATTTTTTCGACCGCGACCGCGCTATCCGATCCGCGATCAGCCTCGCGCAACGCCTTGAGCAACGCCGCGCCTCCCCCCACCGCGCCGTCGGGGCCGCGGCAGGTCGAGCAGACGATCAGCGACGGGCCGGGGGATGCGGGCTTGAGCACCCTGCCCCCATGCCGCAATCGCGGTGCCAGCGAAAGCGGTGCGACGGTGGGGTCAGCCCGCCTTCAACCGTGCGATCTCAGCCTCGAGCGCGACGATCTTCATCGCCTGCGAGACGATGATCTCCTGCAGCGCCGACTTCTGCGCGCCATCACCGGTGTTGGGCGTCTCAGGGGTCGGCGTTGACGGCGCGTTCGGGGTGACGTCGATCGGGCGGTCGCGGAACAGGCCCGACGCCTTGGCACGCTCGAATAGCGGTGCTGCGCCGGCGAGGAGCGCCATCAGGGCTTCGGAAATCGGCGGGTCTTTGCGGTCGGCCATGGGGAACTCCTGTGCGTGCGTGTCTTATATGGATAAGACAGTGGGGAGTTCAATATGGGGGGCTAGATCCTCGCCGGCTGCGAGGGGGACCTTAGATCCTCCCCGTCTTCGGGGAGGGGAACCATGCTCTTGCATGGTGGAGGGGCGGCGGAGCGGGCTCACACTCCGAGCGTGTCGCGCTGCCCTCCGACGTCTGAGTCCGCTCTGCCGCCCCTCCACCACGCGCTGAAGAAGCGCGCGGTCCCCCTCCCCGAAGGCGGGGAGGATTTTTGATCGCCCGAAGGCAGGGAGGATTTTGCCCCCCCCTACTCCGCAGCCTCCAGCACCCGCGCATCGCTCAACGGATGCGCCAGCCGCGTCAGCATCTCCTTCGGACACACCTGCCAGAAATTCCCGCGGGCACGCTCCCAGTCGAGCAGCAGCTCCGCCGCCCATTTCGACCCCGTCTCCGCCTCGTGCTCCTCGACCAGCCCGCGCAGGACGGCGTCCCAATGCGCGCTGACGATGCGGTTCAGCACGATGCTGTCTGCGTTGATCTTCCGCTCGAAATCGCCCGCGGCGTCGTGGACGAACGCCATCCCCCCGGTCATGCCAGCGCCGAAATTGTCGCCGACCTTGCCGAGGACGACCGCGATCCCGCCGGTCATATACTCGCAGCCGTTGGCGCCGCAGCCCTCGACGACGACGATCGCACCGCTGTTGCGCACCGCGAAGCGCTCGCCCGCCTGCCCCGCCGCGAACAGCTTGCCCGACGTCGCGCCGTACAGGACGGTGTTGCCGATGATCGTGTTGTCGCGGGCGACGAGCGTCGACGAGACCATCGGCCTGACGACGATCGTCGCCCCCGACAACCCCTTGCCGACATAGTCGTTGGCCTCGCCGAAGACCTCGAGCTTCAACCCCTGGACGCCGAACGCGCCGAGGCTCTGCCCCGCCGAGCCGCGCAGGCGGACGTGGAGGTGCCCCGGCGGCAGGCCGGTCATGCCGTATTTGCGGACGATCGCCGACGACGCGCGCGTGCCGACGGCGCGATGCGTGTTGCGGACGGTGTAGGTCAGCTACATCTTTTCGCCGCGCTCGAACAGCGCCGCGCCGTCGCGGAGCATGTCGAGGTCGAGCCCGTCGGGGACCTCGTTCCGGTGGTTGGCGATGCCGAAGCGGCGCGATTCGTCGGGGGCGTCGACCTTGACGAGGATCGGGTTCAGATCGAGGTCGTCGAGGTGTTCGGCGCCGCGGCTGACCTGGCGGAGCAGTTCGGTCCGGCCGATGACCTCGTCCAGCGACTTCGCGCCCAGCTTGGCGAGGATGTCGCGGACCTCCTCGGCGATGAAGCTCATCAGGTTGATGACCTTTTCGGGCGTGCCGGTGAACTTGGCGCGCATCGCCTCGTCCTGGCTGCAGATGCCCACGGGACAGGTGTTCGAGTGGCACTGGCGGACCATGATGCAGCCCATCGCGACGAGCCCCAAGGTGCCGATGCCGTATTCCTCCGCCCCGAGGATCGCGGCGATGACGATGTCGCGCCCGGTCTTGAGCCCGCCGTCGGTGCGCAGCTTGACCCGGTGGCGCAGGCCGTTGAGCGTCAGCACCTGGTTGACCTCCGACAGGCCCAT
>NZ_JANYGL010000152.1 GCF_025362435.1 Polymorphobacter sp. | reverse complement strand
TCTTGATGCGGCTGTAGAGCCTGTTGACCGAATGCTAATGCTTCCTCGAGCAGTGGATCCTCGACCTAAACAAAAGGCATCAAACCATGATCGTCGGGCGGACCTCCTCCATGTTCGCCGCGAGCTTCTCGAGCCCCTCGGCATAATGGATCGACGCGCCGAGGCCGATCGCGACGAACTGGCCGCAGGTGTGTTCGTAGGCGTGGCTGAGCGGCAGGAACGACAGGAACGAATCGCGCGCGCCGTCGGCGGGGATGGCGAAGTCGGTTTCGATGATGCTGCTCGCGGCTGCGACGTTCTGGAGGATCGCGCCGTGGTGCTGCTTGACCCCGCGCGGGACGCCGCCGGTGCCGCTGGTGTAGATCAGGCAGGCGAGGTCGCGGCGCCCGGCAGTGATCCCGGCGCGCGTCGCGGCAACGTCGCCGGGGTGGCTGTCGAGCAGCGTCGGCCAGTCGAAGATCGCCGTCCCCGACTCCTGCCCGATCCGCAGCGGCTCGATGCCGATGACGATGCGGCACGATTCGGCGCGGAACACCGCCGGCATCAGCGTCGCGGCGAGCTTCGCGGTCGAGACGATCGCCGCGACCGCGCCGCTATTGTCGAGGATGTGGAGGTGGTCGGCCCCGGTGTTGGTGACGTAGGTCGGAACAGTGATCGCCCCCGCCGCCATGATCGCGTGGTCGGCGATCAGCCATTCGGGACGGTTCTCGCTGACGATGACGACGCGGTCGCCGCGCTTGACCCCGATCGCGGTCAGCGCCGCCGCCATCGCCGCGATCAGCCGCGCGGTCTCGCGCCACGAGATCGACCGCCACGCGCCATCGGCCTTGTGCCACAGGAACGGCTCATCGCCGTAAAGGTCGGCCTGGTCGAAGAAATGCAGGACAAGATTGGTCGCGGCATCGGCGCGCGCGGCGAACGAGGTACCCATATTGATTGTCATCTCCACGTGCGCGGGGATGACAGCTTGGAGGTCGCGCGCATGGTCACCCTATAACCCCAGCGCGACGCCTTCGCTGCGCGGGTCGGCCCCGCCGCGCCAGCCGCCGTTGAACCGCTCGATTCCGTTTGCCTTGAGGCCGAGCGGATATTGCACCGTCTTGTGCCCCATCGCCGCCAGCGCCGGCTCCATCGCGCCGAGCATCGTCCCCTTTTCGAGAACCAGTGTATCGTCGTTGGTGAAGATCAGCGGCAGCGCGATCGCGTCCTGGATGCTCAGGTGCCAGTCGAGCACGCCAACGATCGCCTTCGCCACCTGCGCCGGGATCGTCGGCCCGCCCGCCGCGCCGACGACGAGGACGACCTTGCCCGTCTTGTCGTAGACGATCGCCGGCGACATCGACGAACGCGGGCGCTTGCCGCCCTGAACGCGGTTGGCGACCTTGTCACCGGCGATCTCGGGGGCGAAGTCGAAGTCGGTCAGCTCGTTGTTGAGGACGAAGCCGTTCGCCACCAGCGATGAGCCGAAGGCGCCTTCGACGGTCGAGGTCAGCGACGCGACGTTGCCCGCACGGTCCGCGACGGCGAAGTCGGTCGTCGCCGGAACCTCGCGCGACGGCGGTGCATGGCGAACGGGAGCCCCCGGCGGCGTCCCCGGGTCGGCATGGACCATCGCCTTGGTCGCACTGATCAGCTTGCCGCGCGCCTTGATGTACGCCGGCGAGGTCAGCCCGGCAGTCGGCACCGCGACGAAATCGGCATCGCCGCCATATGCTGCGCGGTCGGCGAAGGCGAGGCGCTCACTCTCGGCGAACAAATGCCACGCGACCGGGCTGTCCTTGCCGAGCTTGGCCATGTCGAAGCCCTCGAGCTGGCCGAGCATCGCGACGACGACCGTCCCGCCTGCCGATGGCGGCCCCATCGAGCAGATGCGGTAGCTGCGATACGCACCGCACACCGGCGCCCGCGCCTTGGCGTGATACCCCGCCATGTCGGCCAGCGTCATGTTCGACTTGTTGGTCGGAGCCGAGGTCACCGCCGCGACGACCGCCGCCGCGACCGCGCCCTTGTAGAAGGCATCCGGGCCTTTCGCGGCGATCGCCTCGAAGGTCTTCGCGAGGCCTTCGTTGACGATGTGCTCGCCCGCCTTCTTCGGCGTCAGGTCGGCGTGGAGGAACAGCGCAGCGGCGTCGGGAGTCCGCGCCAGCGTCTTGGCGCGCTGGGCGATCGCGCCCGCCAGCCGCGGGGTGATGTCGTAGCCGCCGCGCGCGAGGGCGATCGCCGGGTCGAACAGCTTCGCCCACGGCAGCTTGCCGTGTTTGTCGTGCGCCAGCTTGATCATCGCGATATTGCCGGGAACGCCGACGCTGCGCCCGCCGGGGATCGCCTCGCCGTACGGCTGCGGCGTGCCGTCGGGGAGGAGGAACAGGCGGTCGGTCGCCGATGCCGGGGCGGTCTCGCGCCCGTCGAAGGTCGTCGGCGTCGTGCTGCCGACCGGCTGGTAGACGAGGAAGCCGCCGCCGCCGATGCCCGACGACTGCGGCTCGACGACGGTCAGCGCGATCAGCACCGCCGCGATCGCGTCCATCGCATTGCCCCCGGCCTTGAGGATCGTAACCCCGGCAGCAGCGGCGCGCGGGTCGGCGGCGGATACCATCGCCTGCGGGGCTGCAGGGATCTTGGCGGCGACGGCGCCGGGAACGAGCGCGAGGAGCGAGACTGCGACTGCGAAATGCTTCACCGGAATTCCCTGATACCCGCACTCAACCATATCGACGCCGCGCGCCCGATCAAGCATCCGCTCCCACGGCATCGCCAACTGCGGCAAAGCCGTCGCGGCGGAGAAGATCCGCGAGATCGGCCTTGATCCGCCCGACGACCCCCGGGCCGCCATAGACCAAGCTAGTATAAAGCTGGACCGCGCTCGCCCCCGCGCGGAGCTTGGCATAGGCCTGCGCCCCCGTCGCGACCCCGCCCGCGCCGATCAACGGCAACGCCTTGCCGGTGGCGCGGGCGAAGGCGCGGAGGATCTCGGTCGACGGGGCGAACAGCGGCGCGCCCGACAGGCCGCCGGCCTCGGGGCTGGCGATGCCCGGGCGCGCGAGCGTGGTGTTCGACACGATCAGCCCGGCGACCCCGCCGTCGATCGCGACGCGGGCGATGCCGTCGACCGCGTCGGTGTCGAGATCGGGGGCGACCTTAACGAACACGGGCACGCCGCGCGCCTCGCCAAGCACGGCGGCGATCAGCGCGGTGAGTTCGCCCGGGTCTTGAAGGCCGCGCAGCCCGGGTGTGTTCGGCGACGAGACGTTGACGGTGATATAGTCGGCGACGTCGCGGACGGCGCAGGTGCCGGCGACATAGTCGGCGACGCGGTCGACGCTGTCCTTGTTTGCGCCGATGTTGACGCCGACGACGCCCTTTGGCCGCTTCGCCGCGAGCCGCGCCACCGCCGCCGCGACGCCGCCATTGTTGAAGCCGAGGCGGTTGATCACCGCGGCGTCAGCGACGAGGCGGAAGATGCGCGGCTTGGCGTTACCTGCTTGCGGGCGCGGGGTGACGGTACCGACCTCGACGAAGCCGAACCCAAGGCGCAGCATCGCCCCCGGCACCCGCGCATCCTTGTCGAACCCCGCCGCGAGGCCGATGGGATTGGGCACCGCGAGCCCGGCGATCGTGGTGCCGAGCACCTCGTCGTCACCTTGCCCGCGCGGACCGAGCCCCAATTCGAGCGCGGTGAGCGTCAGTTCGTGGGCTCGCTCGGGGTCGATGCGGAAAAGCGCGGGGCGGATCAGGTCGAACACGGCGGCACCATGCACGACGCACCGCGCGGGGCCAACCGTGACGCAGGTGCAACTCGACCGGCGCGCACCTATCTCAGCGCGTCATCAGGGAGAATCGAGATGGTCAAGGCAATCTGGAACGACGTCGTCATCGCCGAATCGGACGACACGGTGGTCGTCGAGAACAACCATTATTTCCCGCTCGCCGCGGTCGGCGCGGGCATCCTGTCGCCAAGTGCGACGACCAGCATCTGCCCGTGGAAAGGCACCGCCGAATATTATTCGGTGACTGCTGGCGGCAAGACCAACGTCGACGCCGCGTGGTATTATGCCGAGCCGAAAACCGCCGCCGCCGAAATCAAGGGCCGCGTTGCCTTCTGGAAGGGTGTCAAGGTCGGCTGAGCCGGGGGCGGCTTCCTTTACCCCCGGCCCGCACTTTACTTGACCGAGGCGAGCGTCTCGCCGAGCGCGGCGACCTTGTCCTTGGTCGATGGCGTCGCGTGACCGGCAATCTTGGTGGTTTCCCCTGCGAGCTTGCCGACGAGCGTCTTGATCTTCTCGGCGTCGGGCTGGTCGGCGCCGAGTGCCTTCTTGAGCGCCTCGAGGTCGCGGACGATCGTCTTTGCGCCCGGAACGTCGACGTCCTTGAGGCTGACTTCCCAGTCGTCGATCAGCTTGATCGCGGCGGCGGGAGTGATCTTGTCGACACCCTTTTCAAAGGCGTTTTCAGTTGCTGTAAAACGTGCGGGCATGAGACAAGCTCCTGGAATTGGCCGGGATAGCAGCGCCTAAACCCGCAATAATGGCATCGGGTTGTGCGGCGTTTTCGCGCGTCAAATCGTACAATCATATTCGCAGCAGCAATATTGTTATGAGTTTGCGGTTGACGCAGTCGCGTGGCGTGCCATGTCGCCACAGCATCGTTTTTCCCTTGTATTCGCGCCAGCAGGACCATGACCCCCAGGCCAATCCTCCTTCTGATGCTCGTCGCGGGTTGTAGCAGCGCGGCCCCGCCGAAGCCGAAGGCGGCGTTGACGGTCGCGGTCCAGACCGCGGCGCTGACCGATTATTCACCGCGGCTGACCGTCCTCGGCACGGTCACTCCGCTGCAATCGGTCGCAGTCCGAACCCGGGTCGACGGTCAGGTCACAGCGGTCCTGTTCCGTGAGGGCGAGACCGTTCGCGCCGGGCAGCCGCTGTTCCGCCTCGACGACCGCGCGGTTCGTGCCGGGCTCGAGCAGAACCGCGCGGCGATGGCGAGTGCGGCGGCGACGCGCCTCCAGGCCGCCGCCGACCTCAAGCGCAGTGAAGCTCTTGTCAACAGCGGCTTCGTCACCAAGGCGACGATCGAATTGAAGCAGGCGGCGGCCGACACCGCGGCGGCGAACATCGGCGGCGCGGCGGCGGCGATCTCGGCGGGGGAGACCGCGTTGTCGTACCTCACCGTCCGCGCGCCAGTCGCGGGACGGACCGGGGAGGTCAACTTCAAAACCGGAGCGACGGTGCGAACCGCCGACGTCCTGCCGCTGGTCACGGTCAACCAGCTGTCGCCGATCCTCGTCCGCTTCGCGGTGCCGCCCGAACAGATCCAGCCGCTGCGCTCGGCACTCGCGGCGGGGCCGGTGACAGTCGTCGCGCGGGTCCACGACAGCGCGACGCCGATCGCCACCGGCAAGCTCGTCTTTCTCGACAATAGCGTCGACGCCACCACCGGCTCGCTCGCGGCGAAGGCGGAATTCGGCAACGCCGGCGATGCGCTGTGGCCCGGCGCGCTGGTCGACATCGACGTCCCGCTCGGCGGCAGCGCGCGGCGGATCGCGGTGCCCGAGGCGGCGGTCCAGAACGGCCCCGACTTCACCTTCGTCTGGACGATTCCGGCGACCGGCGCCGCGACGATGACCAAGGTCGTCGTTGCCGGTCGCAGCGGCGGCAAAGCGTATCTCGCCAGCGGCCTCGAACCCGGCGCGGTCGTCGTCACCGACGCGGTCGCCAAGCTGCGCGAAGGCGACAAGGTCAAGATTCGGAAAGCGAGCGGCGACGCCGCCGCATGACCTGGATCCGCGCCTTCGTCGACCGGCCGATCGCAACGATCCTGTTGACGGTCGCGATCATCGCCGCGGGCATCTTCGGCTATAAGCAGCTCCCCGTCGCGGCGCTGCCGCAGGTCGACTTCCCGACGATCCAGATCAACGCCAACCTGCCCGGGGCAAACCCGGCGACGATGGCGAGCGCGGTGGCGACGCCGATCGAACGCCAGCTGTCGACGGTCGCCGGGATCGACCAGATCACGTCATCGTCGTCGACCGGGTCGACCAGCATCACCGTCCAGTTCGCGCTCAACCGCAACATCGATGCCGCCGCATTGGACGTCCAGTCGGCGCTGTCGGCGGTCGCACGCAAGCTGCCGATCGAGATGACGACCCCGCCGTCGTTCCAGAAGGTCAATCCGTCCGACCAGTCGATCCTCGTGATGGCGCTGCGCGACCCGACGATGCGACTGTCCGACCTCCAGACGATCGCCGACACGACGATCATCCCGCGGCTGTCGACACTCGAAGGAGTCGCGCAGGTCGACATCTTCGGCGCCCGCAAGTTCGCCGTCCGTATCCAGTTCGACCCGACCAAGCTAAGCGCGCGCGGCCTGACCCCCGAGGACGTCCGCACCGCCGTCGCCGCGGCGAACAGCAACACCGCCGTCGGGCTGATCGGCAATGGCCCGCGCAACTATATCCTCGACGCGACCGGAACGCTCAAGCACGCGGCCGATTTCACCTCGATCGTCATCGCCTACAAGAACGGCCTGCCGGTCCGCCTCGGCGACATCGCCACCTCGATCGACTCGATCGAGAACCTCCGCGGATCGGCCAAGTTCAACGGCAACCTGGGCCTCGCGATGGGGATCAGGCGGCAGCCGGGGGCGAACGTCGTCGCTATGGCCGACCGGGTCGAGGCGATGTTGCCGTCGATCCGCGAGAGCCTCCCCGCGAACGCCCATTTCGACATCACCGTCGATCGCTCACAGTCGATCCGCCATTCGGTCGCCGATGCGCAGATGACGCTGGTCGGCACCGCATTGCTCGTCGTGCTGGTGATTTACCTCGTGCTCGGCGACCTGCGCGCAACGCTGATCCCGGCGATCGTTTTGCCGGTCGCGGCGATCGGCACCTTCGCCGGCATGTATTTTGCCGGGTTCAGCCTCGACAACCTCAGCCTGCTCGCGCTGACGCTGGCGACGGGGTTCGTCGTCGACGACGCGATCGTCGTGCTCGAGAACATCGTCCGCCACGTCGAGCACGGCGAGAAGCCGCGCGAGGCGGCGGTGACCGGGACCAAGGAGATCGCCTTCACTGTCGTCTCGATTTCGGTCAGCCTCGTCGCGGTGTTCATCCCCTTGCTGTTCATGGGCGGCGTCGTCGGGCGGCTGTTCCGCGAGTTCGCCGTGACGATGACGATTGCAATCGCGGTTTCGGCGGTCATCGCGTTGACCCTCGCGCCGATGATCGCGTCGCGCGTCCTGCGCGGCGGCGACGAAAAGCCGGGGCGGATCGCGCGCTGGTCGACGCGCAACTTCGACCGGGCGCAGCGCGGCTATGCCCACGCGCTCGACTGGGTGCTGGCACGGCGGCAGATCGTCCTCGGCCTGACGCTGGCGTCGATCGTCGTCGCGATCTGGGGCTTCGGCGCGATCCCCAAGGGCTTCTTCCCGACCGAGGACACCGGCAACATGTTCATCGGCGTCGAGGTAGCGCCCGATGCCGGCTACTCGACGCTCCAGGCGAAGCAGGACATGATCGCCAAGATCATCCTCGCCGATCCCGCGATTCTCCGGGCCAATTCGTTCACCGGCGGCGGCTCGGGGCGCATCTTCGCGCCGATGAAGCCGCGCGGCGAGCGCGACTCGGCCGAAGTCGTCCAGTCGCGGTTGCGCAAGGCATTGTCAGGCATCCCCGGCGTCCTCGCCTCGCCCAACATCCCGCAGAATTTGACGCTCGGCGCGCGGACGAGCTCGACCAACTTCCAGTACACCCTCCAGTCGGTCGACCAGACCGCGCTGTTCGCCTTCGGCCCGGCATTCGAGGCGCGAATTCGCGCGACCCCGGGGTTCGAGGACGTAAGTTCCGATCTCCAGCGCGGTGCCCGGCAGGCGCGCGTGATCATCGACCGCGACGCTGCCTCGCGCCTCGGCGTGCCGGTCCAGGCGATCCGCGACACGCTGTACTCAAGCTTCGGCACGCGGCAGATCTCGACGATCTACACCGACGTCGACAGCTACCAGGTTATCCTCGAGATCGCCGCCGGCGAGCAGATGACCCCCGACAGCATCAATTCGCTCTACGTCCGCGCCAGTACCGGAGCGACGGTACCGCTGTCGGCGGTGACCCGCGTCGTCATCGAGGGCGCGCCGCTGTCGATCAACCACCAGAGCCAGCTCCCCGCGGTGACGATCAGCTTTAACCTGACTCCAGGGACCGCGCTCAGCCAGGCAAAGACCAAGATCGACGCGATCGAGACCGAGATGGCGATGCCGTCGACGATCGAGGGGTCGTTTCAGGGCAATGCCCAGGCGTTCGAGGCGTCGACCAATGGTATGGGCTGGCTGTTCCTCGCCGCGGTGCTGGTGATCTACATCGTGCTCGGCGTGCTGTATGAAAGCTTCATCCACCCGATCACGATCCTGTCGGGCCTGCCCGCCGCCGGCATCGGCGCGGTCGCGGCGCTGGCGATCTTCCACATGCCATTGGACGTTATCGGCATCATCGGCGTCGTCATGCTGATCGGCATCGTCAAGAAGAACGCGATCATGATGATCGACTTCGCCCTTGCCGGGCAGCGCGAGCACGGCTGGACCCCGGCGGTAGCGATCCGTTCGGCCGCAGCGACGCGCTTCCGCCCGATCATGATGACCACCTTCGCCGCCATCGCCGGGGCGCTGCCGCTCGCGCTCGGTCTTGGCGCGGGGGCGGAACTGCGCCAGCCGCTCGGTGTCGCGGTCCTCGGCGGGCTGATGGTGAGCCAGTTCCTCACGCTGTTCATCACGCCTGTAGTTTATCTCAGCATCGAATCGGTCGGCGAGCGACGTCGCGCGCGGCGGCTGGCGGCACAGCCCGAGCTGCCGCTTGCCGACCCCGGCGCGCCGGGCGAAGGTGCCGCCATTCGTCTTGCCGCCGAGTGACACGCGGCGCTACGTTCATCGCTGCGACAACCGGCGCGGCGTAGACCATGCCGGTAGATCGACGGGATGCTTCGACATGCGCGTACGCTTACTCCTGCCCTTGACCCTCGCATTCGCCGCCGCCGGACCGGTCGCGGCGCAGGACTATCCGCCACCCGACGGCTATGCCCAGTCGGGTTACGACACCGACGGCCAGTCGGTCGATTCGATCTCGGTGTTCTTCGAGCCATTGTCGCGTTACGGACGCTGGGTCGACAGCCGCTTCGGCCGCGGCTGGACGCCGAACGTCAGCCGCGACTGGCGCCCGTACACGATTGGCCACTGGGAACAGGGTCCATATGGCCAGACGTGGCGCAGCGACGAGCCGTTCGGCTGGGCGGTGTTCCACTTCGGGCGCTGGGGCTTCGATCCGACGATCGGCTGGGTGTGGACCCCCGATACCGTCTGGGGGCCGGGCTGGGTCGCGTGGCGCGATAGCGACGACGTCACGGGCTGGGCGCCGCTGCCACCCCGTGTCGTCCTCAACTTCGACGCGGGCTATGGCGACGGCTTCAATAATTGGGGCTACGACCAATGGTATCAGCCGTCGTGGGTCTATGTTCCGCGCGGCTACCTCTATGGCCGCTCGCTGCGCGGCGCGATTCTGCCGTACGGGCGCAATCGCGATTTTTGGGCGGCGACGCGCGGCATCACCCGCTACGACCGAGTCGGCGGGCGCATCGTCAACCGCAGCTTCGACGGTGACCGGGGAGGCGACCGGGGCCGCGGCGATCTGCGCGGCGGCGATCGAGGCCGCGACTTCCGTGGCAGCCCGGGCGGCGATTTCCGCGGCGGCGGGGACCGGGGTCGCGACTTCCGTGGCAACCAAGGCGGCGAACAGGTCATCCAGGGCGGCGGACGGCGGGTCGATGTCCGGCCACAGGGCGCGGTCGGTAACGACGTTCGCGGCTATCAGGGTGCACCACGCCGCGACGGCCGCCCGCCCGACGCCGTTCCCGGCGCGATCGTCCCCCCAAACGTGCCGCCACGCGACGGCCGGGGCGGCTATCAACCGCGCGGCGGCTTTGTCCCGTTCCAGCCGCAGGGCGGGGATCCCGGGCGCCGCGCTCCAGTCGCGATCGCTCCGGCGGGCGGAGCAGTCATCGCGCGCCCGCAACCCGCGCCGGTCGCCCAGCCGCGCCCCGAAGCACCGCGCCCGGCGCCCCAGCCGCGCCCGACGTCCCGTGAGAGCGGCGAGAACGTGCGCCCGCAGTGACGACCGGCGCAGCGATGACAGGCTTGTGACGACCAGGTGATCTGAACCCCTTGCGTGCGCGCGCCGCACTGCACACTATGCGGGCGAGCGACCAACGCCCGGAGGATGATTGCCGAACCCGCCCGCCTTCGACGAAATGTTCGGCCATGTCGCGTCGGGAGGCAGCATCCGCGATTGCTACGCACCGATCGGTGCGTGGCTCGCCGATTCCCCCTTCGAGGTCATGGCGACGCGGCGGCGGCAGGCCGAGCTGTTCTTCCGCCGCATCGGCATCACCTTCGCGGTCTATGGCGACCCCGACGCGGCCGAGCGCCTGATCCCCTTCGACATCGTCCCGCGCATCCTCGGCGCCGACGAATGGAAGACGATGGAGGCGGGGCTGATCCAGCGCGTCGGCGCGCTCAACGCCTTCCTCACCGACATCTACGGCCCGCGCGAGATCCTCCGCGCCGGGATCGTCCCCGAGGAGCTCGTCCTGCGCAACCCGGGCTTCAGCCTCGCGATGGTCGGCAAGCGCCCGGTCGGCGACATCTGGGTCCACATCGCCGGGATCGACCTCGTCCGTACCGACGCCGACGACTTCTACGTACTCGAGGACAATGCCCGGACCCCGTCGGGGGTGTCGTACATGCTCGAGAATCGCGAGGTCATGCTCAAGCTGGTCCCCGAGCTGTTCGCCAAGCTGCGCATCCGCCCGGTCGAGACCTACCCCGACCTGCTCCTCGAGATGCTCCATTCGGTCGCCCCGGCGCGCGCGGGTAACGACCCGACCAGCGTTCTGCTGACCCCCGGCCAATTCAACAGCGCGTTCTACGAACACAGCTTCCTCGCCGACAAACTCGGCATCGAGCTGGTCGAGGGCTCCGACCTGTTTGTTCGCGACGAGCATGTCTACATGCGCACGACCGAAGGGCCGCAGCGCGTCGACGTGATTTATCGCCGCCTCGACGACGCCTTCCTCGACCCGCTTGTCTTCCGCCCCGATTCGATGCTCGGCGTACCCGGGCTGATGAGCGCGTACGACGCCGGCAACGTCAGCCTGGCGAACGCGGTCGGCACCGGGGTCGCCGACGACAAGGCGATCTACAGCTACATGCCCGAGATCATCCGCTTCTACACCGGCGCCGAGCCGATCCTGAAGAACGTCCCGACATGGCGCTGCCGCGAGCCCGAAGCGCTGGCGTATGTCCTCGACCACCTCCCCGAACTCGTCGTCAAGGAAGTCGACGGATCGGGCGGCTACGGCATGCTCGTCGGGCCGCACGCCCCCGCGGCGACGATTTCCGCCTTCGCCGCCAAGCTCCGCGCCAACCCCGAGAAGTTCATCGCCCAGCCGACGCTGGCGCTGTCGACCTGCCCGACATTGTGCGACGCGGGCATCGAGGCCCGCCACGTCGACCTCCGCCCGTTCGTCCTGACCGGGACCAACGGCACGCGCATCGTCCCCGGCGGCCTGACCCGCGTCGCGCTCGACCCGGGATCGCTGGTGGTCAACAGCTCGCAGGGCGGGGGCACGAAGGACACGTGGGTGGTCGATGAGTAGCGTCGGACCATGCTGAGCCGTACCGCCGGCAACCTCTACTGGGTCGGGCGCTATATCGAGCGGGCCGACTTCCTGTCGCGGCTGATCGAGGCGACGTTGCGGCTGGCGTCGCTGCCGTCGTCGTACGGCGGCATGACCAATGCGTGGGAATCGGCGCTCGAGGCGGCATGGATGACGCAGGCGCACGCCGAGCGCGGCCTGCCGGCCGACGAGTTCGGTGTCAGCGAGTTCCTGACGGTCGACCCGACCAACGCCAGCTCGATCCGCCGCTGCCTCGAATGCGCGCGCGCCAATGCCCGTGCGGTCCGCACCGCGCTGACGCTCGAGGCGTGGGAAGCGATCAACGGCGCGTGGCTCGACGTCCAGCGCTCTGGCACGCGGCTCGAGGCTCGCGAGGACCTCGTCCGGCTGCTCGATACGGTCAAGGCGTCGATGCTCGCGTTCGACGGCGCGGCGCACCGGACGATGCTGCGCGGCGACGCCTATTGGTTCATCATGCTCGGCAGCGCGGTCGAGCGCGCCGACAACACCGCGCGGCTGCTCGACGTCAAATACCATTTGCTCCTGCCGCGCGGCGAAAAGGTCGGCGGCAGCCTCGATTACTTCCAGTGGACGACGATCCTGCGGACGGTGTCGGCGCTGACCGCATACCGCTGGGTCTATCGCGATTCGGTCAAACCGTGGCTGATCGCCGACCTTTTGATCCTCAACCGCCAGATTCCGCGCAGCCTCGCCTCGTGCTACGAGGAAATCCTTCGCCGCCTCGACCAGCTGTCGCACGCCAGCGCCCGCCGCGGGCCGGCGCACCGGCTCGCGGCAGCGGGGTACGGGCGGCTTGAATCGGGCAACATCGACCGCATTTATTCGAGCGGACTCCACGAGTTCCTGCGCGACTTCATTGCCGACAACAACCGGCTGGGGGCAGCGATCGCCGAGCAATATCTGTTCTGATCGGGGGATCGGGTGCGTATACGAATCGACTACACGACGACGTATGATTATTCGCAGGCGGCGAGCGGCGTCGTCCAGCTGCTCCGCGTCCAGCCGCGCGGCGGGTGGGACCAGCACGTCGCGCGGTGGCGAGTCGACGTCGACGCCGATGGCAGCCTGCGCGCTGGGACCGACGTTTTCGGCAATGCGACGCACCTGTTCACCGCGTCGTCGCCGGTCACAAGGCTCGCGATCACCGTCAACGGCGAGGTCGACACCGACGAGGCGCACGGCGCGTGCCGCGGCTTCCCCGAGCCGCTGCCGCCGACGATGTTCCTGCGTACCACCGAACTGACCGCCGCCGACGCCGCGATTACCGCCTTCGCCGCCGACCGCAGCGAGGCCAGCGTCCTCGACCAGCTCCACGCGCTCAACCTCGCGATCAACGACCGGATGGTGTTCGACGCCGACGCAACCGGCACCGGCACCGACGCGGTTACCGCCTTCGCCCAGGCGCGCGGGGTGTGCCAGGACTACACTCATATCTTCTGCGCCGCCGCGCGCCTTCTCGGCATCCCCGCGCGCTACGTCTCGGGCCATTATGTCCGGCCTGAGGCGCAACCGGCAGGGCACGCATGGGCCGAAGCGCTAGTTCCCGACCTCGGCTGGGTCGGTTTCGACCCGACCAACGGCATATCGATAACCCCCGCGCACGTCCGTGTCGCGGTCGGGCTCGACTATCTCGACGCCGCCCCGGTTCGCGGTGCGCGGCGCGGCGGCGGGGTCGAGACGATGCACGTCGCGGTCAGCGCGGTCGACACCGGCACCACTTCACGCCAGAGTCAAAACCAGCGGCAGAGTCAAAGCCAGCGGCAGGCGTGAACGTCCAGCATGGGCAGTTCAGCGCCGGAGAGGAACCGATGACCTATTGCGTCGGGATTTTGGTCCGCGGCGGGCTGGCGATGCTCGCCGACACGCGGACCAACGCCGGGCTCGACAACGTGTCGAGCTACCGCAAGCTGCGCGTGATCGATGCCGGGCCGGGGCGCACGATGGTCGTCGCCAGCGCTGGATCGCTGTCGGTGACGCAGGCGGCGATGACCCGGCTGACGGACGCGATGCTGCTCGCGACGGTCGAAGGCGGGACCGAACGCGAAGGCGCGCCCGAGACACTCGCCACCGCGCCGACGATGTTCCGCGCCGCAACGCTGATCGGGCAGGCGCTTCACGCCGCGCGCGCCGCGGTCGACGAGGCGGTCGGTGGCGACCGGGTGTCGACCAGCGCGACGCTGTTGTTCGGCGGATGCATCGCCGGGCGCAAGCCGCGGCTGTTCCTGATCTACGCGAGCGGCAACTTCATCGAGTGCCAGCCCGACACGCCGTATCTCCAGATCGGCGAGCATAAATACGGCAAGCCGATCCTCGACCGCGTCGTCCAGTTCGACACGCCGATCGCCGAGGCGGTCAAGGTCGCGCTGATCTCGTTCACCTCGACGATGCGCTCGAACCTCGCGGTCGGGCTGCCGATCGACCTGATGGTCCTGCGAAACGGCGACACCGACCCGGAGTTGATCCACCGCATCACCGACGACGACGATTATTACCGCGAGCTCACCGAACGCTGGTCATCGGCGATGCGCCACGCCACCGCAAGCATCCCGCTCCCGCCGTACGGCGCAATGACGGGGCAAGGGGTGCTGGTCTAAGCCGTAGCCGCAACCAGCGCAGCCTTCGCCGTTCGTGCCCGCAGCATGATCGCCAGCACCAGCCCGATCGCCGCGACCCCCGTCATCGCCAGATACCCCGGGGCGCCGATGCGGTCGTACAGCGGGCCCGACAGCAAGACGGCGGCGGCGTAGGTCGGGGCGTTGGCCAGGCCCATGTAGATCATCTGCGCGGTCGGGGTGCGGTCGTCGCCGTACAGCGTCTGGATGAAGCGCATTCCGCCGAGGAAGGTCGCGGCGAAGCTGAAAGCGTGGAGCAACTGCAGCGGAATCAGGATCCACAGCGGCGGCAGCATCGCCAGCCCGGTCCAGCGGATCACCGCGCCGACGCCCCCGGCAACGATCAGCGTTTCGGGGCGGAAGCGCGACGACCAGCCGCCGAGGAAGATGAGGAAGCCGACCTCGGCGAGCGTGCCGATGTTCCACAGCATCGCGACGGTCCCGCCCGAGAAATGCTGAACGTTGGTCCAGACCAGCGAGCCGGCGGTATACAGGAACGCGGCGCTCGCCTGGATCAACCCGGCGGCAAAGATGAACAGGGAGAATTCGGGGTTGCGGAGCATGCGGAGGCCGCTCGCGAGCCGATCGCCGAACGGCTCGCGCTTCTCGGCGCGGGCGAGGACCGGCTCGCGCGGCATCAGCGCGCTCCACGCGATCATCGCCGCTGAAATCGCCAGCAGGAACGCCCAGATCGGCCAGTAGCTTTGCGTCGCGTCGTTGAGGAAGCCGACCGTCGTCGTGCCGGCGACGAAGGCGGCGCTGGCGAGGCCGCGGGCGACCCCGTACGGCGGGCGCCCGGTCCGCGTCAGGCGGAGCAGCGTCGTCTCGACCACCGGCAGCAGCCCCCAGAAGGCGATGTCGAGGATAAGGATCAGCGCGAACACGGCGACGAACCCGCTCAGCAGCTTGAGAACTGCGAAGCCGAGGGTCAGGACGATGGTGAACATGAACAACGGCGCGCGGCGGTCGCTGCGCCCGTCGGCCCACGCTGCGGTCAGCGGTCCGGCGAGCGCGCGGCTGAATCCGGCGATGGCGAGGACGACGCCGATCTCCGCACCCGAAAAACCGTGCACCTTCTCGAGCCAGAGCGGCAGGAATGGAATCAGGCAGCCAAAGCCGGCGAAATACAGGCAGGCGAGGACGGTCGAACGTATCGCTGGGGTCATTCACGGCTCCGGTGACGTTGGCCACCATGCGACGCGGCGTACCGTCGCGGCAAGCCCTCGCGCACTCCTACTTTGCGTCGTCCCCGACCGCGCTCGACACCGGGCGTGCCCATTGGCGGGTCTCGCTGCAGATGGCATACCGGGGAAAATCCTTGGGAGCCCGACCGATGCCTTTGCCCGAATTGTTCGACCTGACCGGCCAGACCGCGCTGATCACCGGATCGTCGCGCGGCATCGGCAAGGCGATCGCCCACCGCATGGCCGAGCACGGCGCCAACGTCATCGTCTCGTCGCGCAAGATGGATGTCTGCGAGGCGGCGGTGGCCGAGATCAATGCCGCCGTCGGGCGCGAGGCGGCGGTCGCGATCCCGGCGAACATCGCCTCGAAGGAGGCGCTGCAGATGCTCGTCGACAAGACGATCGAGCGCTTCGGCCAAATCGATGCGCTCGTCTGCAACGCCGCGTCGAACCCGTATTACGGCCCGCAGGCGGGGATCAGCGACGATCAGTTCGGCAAAATCCTGCAGAACAACATCGTCTCGAACCACTGGCTGATCCAGATGGTCGCGCCGGCGATGCTCGCGCGCAAGGACGGCTCGATCACGATCATCTCATCGATCGGCGGCTTAAAGGGGTCGACGATCATCGGCGCCTATTGCATCTCCAAGGCCGCCGACATGCAGCTCGCGCGCAACCTCGCCGCCGAGTTCGGGCCGTCGAACGTCCGCGTCAACGCAATCTGCCCCGGGCTGATCAAGACCGACTTCGCCAAGGCATTGTGGGACGACCCGGCGACGCTCAAGGAAGCCACCGGCGGCGCGCCGCTCCGCCGCATCGGCATCCCCGACGAGATCGCGGGGATGGCGGTGTTCCTCGCCGGCAAGGCGGGCGGGTTCACGACGGGGCAAAGCTTCGCGATCGACGGCGGCGCGACGATCGTTTGAGAGTTTGGGGTTCGGCTGATCGTAACCAAAACTCAATGTCATCCCGGCGCAGGCCGGGACCCATGATCTCAGCAAACGGTGATCATGGGTCCCGGCCTTCGCCGGGATGACACTCAGGATGGTGAGCGGGCTACAGCAGCTTCGGCTGGACAGGAACCGGCACCACCGCCGGGTTCCCCGCGCGCCGCGCAACCTCGGTTCGGGCGGAGAAGCGGATATCCTCGTCGCGGTCGGCGGCGAGCAGGGCGAGGCCGGCGTCGTCGAGGTCGCGCCAGCCCTTGCCGCGGTGCGGCCCGGCGGGAACCCGCGGCAGCAGTCCCGGCTCGGCGCTCCACGCGATCAGCTGATCGACGCTGGCGACGGCGAGCATGTCGCGGAGGTGGTAGGCGGTGACATAGGCGTCGGGTCCGGCGCGGTGGACCGGCAGCCCGAGGTCGCGGTCGAGCCCGGCAGGCATCCGCCAATAGCGCAGCACCTGGTTCGAAAACGACGGCGCGCTCGGCCAGACGCGCAGCGCGCATTTCCATGTGCAGATCCACGGCAGCCCGCCGGTCAGCTTTGGCGTGCACCACTTGCCCTCGAAGCTGGCGCGGTGGGCGGCGAGCGCAACGTGCGGCCCGCGCAAAATCCCACTCGCGACGTCGCCGAACGAGGGCGCGGCGGCGACGTCGCTGTCGATGATGTGGTGAACAGCGGCGGTCACCGGCGGGATACTTCGCCCCGGGTGGGTGAGGATATTGCCGCGCCCCGGGGTTACCTGCCAGATGCCGTCGTCGTCCTGCGCGACGTCCTGCCAGCCGATTTCACAGACGCCATGCGACGACGGCTGGCTGCCGGTGGTTTCAAGGTCGATGACGCGAACGCTGGGCACCAACCCTATATGTGTTAGCTTTCGTACAAATAGAAGCGCTTGATTGCATTGAGCTTATCGTCGAGCTCGTAGACGATCGGTTGCCCGGTCGGGATTTCTAGGGCAGCGATATCGGCGTCGCTGATCCCCGACAGATGCTTGACCAGCGCCCGCAGCGAGTTGCCGTGCGCGGCGACGACGACGCGCTGCCCGGCGCGGAGTTCGGGGGCGATCGCGCTGTCCCAGTAAGGCAGGACGCGGGCGATCGTGTCCTTGAGGCTCTCGGTCGCCGGCACCGTGATCCCGGCATAGCGGCGGTCGGCGGACAGGTCGTAGCGTGACCCGGCCTCCATCGGCGGCGGCGGGATATCGAACGAGCGCCGCCACTCGTGGACCTGCGCCTCGCCGTGAAGCGCCGCGGTCTCGGCCTTGTCGAGCCCGGTCAGCCCGCCATAATGGCGCTCGTTCAATCGCCAGTCCTTGACCACCGGCAGCCAAAGCCGGTCCATCGCCTCGAGCATCAGGTTCGCGGTCTTGATCGCGCGGGACTGGACGCTGGTGAAGACGCGGTCGAAATCATAGCCGCGGTCACGGAGCAGTTCGCCCGCCGCAGTCGCCTCGGCCATGCCTTTCGCCGTCAACGACACGTCCCACCAGCCGGTGAAGCGGTTTTCGAGGTTCCACGCCGACTGGCCGTGGCGGATCAGGACGAGGGTTGGCATGGGGTCAGAGGTCCAGATGGAGGAACTGGTTGAACGCGGTCGACTGATAGCCGCCGAATGCAGCGCCGTCGACGAAGCCGAACCGGCGGTAGAGCGCGAGCGCCGGGTCGAACGCCGGCCCCGACCCGGTTTCGAGGCTCAGCCGCGCATAGCCGCGTGATCGGGCGACCGCGACGATGTGCTCGACCAGCGCCGCCGCGACACCGCGGCGCAGGTGGCCGGGGTCGGTGCGCATTGATTTGATCTCGCCATGCCCACCGTCGATCGCCTTGAGCGCGCCGCATCCGATCAGCGCGGCGCCGTCGCGCACCGTCCAGAAGTCGATATTGGGGGTGCGGAGCCGGTCGAGATCGAGCGCGTGGACACTGCCGGGTGGGGAATGGTCGGCCATTGCGGCAAGGTGGAGCTCGAGCAGCGCGGCGACCTCGGGGCCGGTCAGGTCGTCGCGCACGATCTCCATCGGTCGCTCAAAGGTCGAGGTGCATGAAGCGAAGGAACGGGTCGGGGCGATAGTCGCCGAACATCTCGCCGTCCTTGAACCCGAAGCTGCGATACAGCGCCAGCGCAGGATCGAACATCGGGCCCGAGCCGGTCTCGAGCCCAAGGCGGATGTAGCCGCGGTCGCGGGCGACCCCGATGATGTGCGACAGCAGCGACCTGGCGACGCCCTTGCGCAGATGTTCGGGAGCGGTGCGCTGCGACTTGATTTCGCCATGGCCCGAATCGACCTCGCGCAGCGCGGCGCAGCCCATCAGCGAATGGCCGTCCCACACCGTCCACCACGCGATCTCCGGGGTGCGCAGGCTGTCGAGATCGAGCGTATGGCGGCTCGGCTCGGGCGAGTGCGCGCGCATCTCCCGCATATGGTAACCGACGAGGTCGGCGACCTCGGGTCCGGACAGATCGTCATCGACGGTACGCATCGCAGCCGGTTAGCGCAGCCGGTCGATCACCTCAAGCAGTGCCGCGAGGCAGTCGCGGCCAAGCGCCATCGACCGCTCGGGCGACCAGCCTGCTTCGGGGTCGGGGTTCTCGGCGGCGTCCTTGAACGGCATTTCGAGGGTCATCGCGAGGCAGCCGAAGCGGTTGGCGAGCTGGTTGGTGCTCATCGTCAGGTTCGCCCGGCCGGGAGCCGACGCCGGATAACCGACCTGCGTCTGGAAGTCGGGCGAGATGCGCGCGAGGATTTCCTTATAGTCGCGGAGCAGCCCGAGCTGGCGGTCGGTGATGTTGGGGATGCCCTCGAACCCGGCGATGAAGTTGTGCGGCAGCGATTCGTCGCCGTGAACATCCATCGTGAAGTCGGCGCCGGTGGCGTCCATCGCGGCAAGCGTGTGGAGCACCTCGGGCGAGCGTTCGAGGCTCGGCCCGGCCCATTCGCGGTTGAGGTTGGCACCGGCGGCGTTGGTCCGCAGGTGGCCCCGGCGCGACCCGTCAGGGTTCATGTTGGGGACGACGTGGAAGCTCGCCTTCGCCCGGAGCACTGTAGCGACCGGGTCGGCGGGGTCGATCAGCCGGTCGAGCGCGCCCTCCATCCACCATTCGGCCATCGTCTCGCCGGGGTGCTGGCGGGCGTAGAGCCAGACTTGGAGCGGACCGCCGGCGATGTCGATGCAGTCGAGGTCCTGCCCGTCGAGCGTCGCACCGAGGACGCGCGTCGACACCCCGGGCGCGGCGGCGATCCGCGCGACGAGGTCGTGGTGGCGCTCCATCGGATATGGCGCGAAATAGGCGATCCAGATGCTGTCGGTCGAGGGCGTGACGTCGATTGTCACGATGCCGTCGGCATAGCTCGTATCGGTCCGCGTCCAGCGCTGCCGGTCGGTCGAGACGACCGCGCGATAGTCGGGCCAGCCGCCCGGATATGCCGATCCGGCGCAGTTGGTGATTCGCACCCGGCAGGCCTCGCCGCGCGCGCCCGACAGGCGGAAATAGAACCACTGGTAGAATTCGCTGTGCGCGTCCTTACGGATGGCAAGGTCGATCGCCTGCGGCCCGTCGGCGCGCAATACCTCGATGTTGCCGCTGTCGAAGGCGGCGGAAACGGTGATCGGCAAATGGCTGTCCCTACTTGTACGGGTAATGCTGGGTGACGCCCGACGGACCGGGGAAGCCTTCGAGCAGCGCATGCGCCATCGCCGGGACCGACCGCGACAGCGATGCCTGCGGCGAGCGCGTGTCGATCCCGACCGACGCACTGCCTTCCCAGATCAAGGCCTCGTCGGACCGGCGCTTGATCGTCAGGTGGATGGCGTCGAACTCGATCGCGTTCTGGCTGCCGTGGCCGACCGGGAACGATGCGCCGCCGCCGAGGCCAACGCCGCCACCGCGCCCGCCCGAGAAACCGCCGCCACCGATGCCGATCGAAAACGGCGATGGCCGGCGCGGGCCGACCGCGACGTTCTGGGTGATCCCGATCGTCGCGAGATAGGCCGGCCCCGATCCGACGGGGACCGGAGTGAAGCCCTGGGCGCGAAGTTCGGCGGCGACTGCGTCGAAATAGCTGCGACTTTCGAGCCCCGCGGGCGCCCGGGCGTCGGCCGGGACGAGCGCGATCGTGCCGCGCGTGACCGGCGCACCGAGGTGGAAGCGCTTGACGTCGATGCCGGGGTTTGAGGTCGCGCACCCGGCCACGGCGACCATCGCGACAATCGGGAGCAAGCGAAACATACTGGTCATCGAAACATTACCCCTGAACCTTGTCGCGCCGCACCAACGCGTCATAACGCGAGTCCGACGCATATCCCTCGCTTAGCCTCACCGGAGTAGCCAATGGCCACCGCGACCGCAACGACCGGCACCGTCCTCGTCACCGGGGGCGCGGGGTATATCGGCAGCCACGCGGTGCTCGCGCTGGTCGACGCCGGGCGGCCGGTCGCGGTGATCGACACGCTGGCGACGGGATTCCGCTGGGCAGTGCCCGAAGGCGTGCCGTTCTACCAGGGCGACGTCGCCGACCCCGAGCTGATCGACCGGATTGCCGCCGAGCACGACATCACCGCGATCATGCACTTCGCCGGGTCGCTGCTGGTGCCCGAATCGGTGGTCAAGCCGCTCGAGTACTACCGCAACAACGTCGTCGCCTCGCGCAGCCTGATCGAATCGGCGGTAAGGAACGGCATCCGCCACTTCATCTTCTCGTCGACCGCGGCGGTCTACGGCGTCCCCGAGGTCGTTCCGGTCGACGAGATGACGCCGAAGTCGCCGATCAACCCGTACGGCAATTCGAAGCTGATGACCGAGATCATGCTCGCCGACGTCGCCCGCGCCCATCCGATCAACTATGGCGCGCTGCGCTATTTCAACGTTGCCGGGGCAGATCCGGCGGCGCGCAGCGGCCAGTCGACGCGCGGCGCGACCCACCTCATTCACGTCGCCGCTGAGGCCGCGCGCGGTCTGCGCAGCGAGGTCATGGTCTACGGCACCGACTACGACACCCCCGACGGCACCGGCGTCCGTGACTATATCCACGTTTCCGACCTCGCCGCCGCGCACGTCGCCGCATTGACCGCGCTCGAAGCCGCGCCGACCGAATCGTTCGCGCTCAACTGCGGCTATAGCCGCGGCTTCTCGGTCCTCGAGGTGCTCGACGCGGTCGACCGCGTGACCAATCTCAAGCTCAAGCGGACGACCGCGCCGCGCCGCGCCGGCGACCCCGACACGCTCGTCGCCGCCACCGCGCGGATCCACCAACGCCTCGACTGGACGCCGAAGTACGACCAGTTGGAGACGATCGTCAGCCATGCGCTCGAATGGGAGCGCCAGCTTGACTTGCGTGGCCTTCGTCCGTAGGCACCGCGCTCCATTCGCCTGCCTGCATCACACTTTGGAAGTTCCCATGAAGGTCCGCAATTCGCTCAAGTCACTGAAGTCGCGCCACCGCGACTGTCAGATCGTGCGCCGTCGCGGCCGGACCTATGTGATCAACAAGACAAATCGCCGCTTCAAGGCGCGCCAGGGCTGATTTCGCTGCCCGTCGTTTCTAGCGACGGGAAAGTGACTGCGCCGACTGCCGTCGTTTGGGACGTCGGCCACGTCCTGTACGATTGGGACCCACGGTACCTTTACGCCAAGCTGATCCCGGACCCGGTCGAACTCGACTGGTTCCTGCATAATGTCGTGACGCGGCAGTGGCACTTCCAGGCTGACGCCGGGCGGCCAATCGCGGCGATGGTCGCAGAACTGACCGCGCAATTTCCCGACCAGGCCGAGCGGATCGCGGCTTATTGGCCGCGCTGGCTCGAGACGATCCCTGCGCCGATGCCGGGGATGCTCGACCTTGTCGCTGAGCTCGATGCGGCGAAGGTTCCGCAGTTCGCCATCACCAACTTCGGCGCCGAGTTCTGGGCGATGTTCCGCCCGACCGCGCCGGTGTTCGACGCCTTCTGCGATATCGTCGTCTCGGGCGTCGAGAAGGTCGCCAAGCCCGACCCGGCAATCTACGCCCTCGCCCTCGCCCGCTTCGGCCTTGCGCCCGGCGAAGGCGTGTTCATCGACGACCGCGCCGACAACGTCGCCGCTGCCAACACCGCGGGACTGATCGGCCACGTCTTCGCTGGCGCTGCCGACACGCGGACTTGGCTGGCGGCGCAGGGCATCCTGCCCGCGTGACTTCGCCCGCGAGCAGCGGCGCGTCGCGCTGACCTTCTATCCGACCGTCGCCGCATACCTTGCCACCGCACTGCTCATTGTGTCGCAGGCCTGACCCGCGCTAGACCGGCGCATGGACCAGATCGTCATTCGCGGCGGCAACACGCTGTCGGGCCGCATTCACATCTCGGGCGCGAAGAACGCCGCACTGACGCTGATGCCGTGCGCATTGCTGCTCGACGAGCCGCTGACGCTCAGGAACCTGCCGCGCCTCGCCGACATCGACACCTTCGGCCACCTGCTCAACGGTCACGGCGTGTCGACGACGATCGAGGGGTCGCACCCGTCGGAGTTCGGCCGGGTGATGACCTTCCGCGCCAACCGGATCACCTCGACCGTCGCGCCGTACGACATCGTCCGCAAGATGCGCGCGTCGATCCTCGTCCTCGGGCCGCTGCTCGCGCGCTCCGGCGAGGCGACGGTGTCGCTCCCCGGCGGCTGCGCGATCGGCAACCGCCCGATCGACCTCCACCTCAAAGCACTGGAAGCATTAGGCGCGCACATCGAATTGGCCGCGGGCTACGTCAAGGCGACCGCGCCGAAGGGGCTGCAGGGCGGTCGCTACACCTTCCCCACTGTCTCTGTCGGTGCGACCGAGAACGTCGTCATGGCGGCGGTGCTGGCGAACGGCGTCAGCGTCATCGACAACGCCGCGCGTGAGCCCGAGATCGTCGACCTGTGCCACTGCCTCGTCGCGATGGGGGCGAAGATCGACGGTATTGGCACCGAGCGACTGACCATCACCGGCGTCGTCAAGCTCCACGGCGCGACCTACGCCGTGATGCCCGACCGCATCGAGACCGGCAGCTACGCCTGCGCCGCGGCGATAACCGGCGGCGAGATCGAGCTCGTCGGGGCCGACACCGCCAGCCTCGGCGCGACATTCGATGCGCTGCGCGAGGCGGGGCTGGCGTGCGAGCCGACGCCCGACGGGATCAAGGTCAGCCGCGCCAACGGCTTGCACGGCGTGACGGTGTCGACCGCGCCCTACCCCGGCTTCCCGACCGACATGCAGGCGCAGTTCATGGCGATGCTGTCGGTCGCCGAGGGCGCGTCGCTGCTGACCGAGACGATCTTCGAGAACCGCTACATGCACGTCCCCGAACTCGCGCGGATGGGCGCCGACATCACCGTCCGCGGGCGATCGGCGGTGGTCCGCGGGGTCCCCGAACTCGTCGGCGCGCAGGTTATGGCGACCGACCTGCGCGCGTCGATGAGCCTTGTCCTCGCCGGACTCGCGGCGAAGGGCGAGACCGTCGTCAGCCGGGTCTATCACCTCGACCGCGGCTACGAGCGGCTCGAGGAAAAACTGTCGGCGGTCGGCGCCGATATCGAGCGTATTTCCGATGGATGACGCCTTCGCCGACTCGCGGTTGCTGTTGCTCGCGCAGGACGCCGACGAGGTCCCGCTGATCTCGGCGCTCGTCCAGGACGCGATCGTCCAGCGCGCCGACATCGGCTACGACCGGCGCGCGCGACGGCTGGTCCTGCTGGTCGACCGCTACCGCTGGGAGGCGGGCGACCGCAGCCGCGTCCGTTCGGCGCTGCGGATCGAAAGCGTGACGCGCATCCAGCGTCGCGGCTGGACCGATTCCGTGCCGCACGATCCGGGAATCACCGTGCTCGACCTGCTCGCCTTTGTCGTCGACGACGATGTCCTGACGATCACCTTCGCGGCGGGCGCGACGCTGCGGGTCGAGATCGAGTGCGTCGACGTTATCCTCGAGGACATTTCCGCGCCATGGCTCGCGGGCAGCGAGCCGAGCCACTGACTCGAGGCGAATAGCAAGTTCGCTCC
>NZ_JANYGL010000092.1 GCF_025362435.1 Polymorphobacter sp. | reverse complement strand
CTGGATGCTCCGCTACATGCACGCTACCGGCGCCAGCTTCTTCTTTGTCGCCGTCTACATCCACATCGGCCGCGGGCTTTATTACGGGTCGTACAAGCCGCCGCGCGAAGTGCTGTGGCTGCTCGGCCTCGTCATCTTCCTACTGATGATGGCGACCGCTTTCATGGGCTACGTCCTCGTGTGGGGGCAGATGAGCTTCTGGGGCGCGACGGTCATCACCAACCTGTTCTCGGCGATCCCGCTCGTCGGCGAGACGATCCACACGTGGTTGCTCGGCGGCTTTGCTCCCGACAACGCCACGCTCAACCGCTTCTTCTCGCTGCATTACCTGCTGCCGTTCATCATCCTCGGCGTCGTCATCCTCCACATCTGGGCGCTGCACATTCCAGGGTCGAACAACCCGACCGGGATCGACGTCAAGTCGGAGGCCGACACCGTCCCGTTCCACCCGTATTATACGGCGAAGGACTTCTTCGGTCTCGGCGTCTACCTGACGCTGTTCTGCATCGTCGTCTTCTTCCTGCCGAACGTGCTCGGCGAGCCCGACAACTACATCCCGGCGAACCCGCTCTCGACCCCGGCGCACATTGTTCCCGAATGGTACTTCTGGCCATTCTACGCAGTCCTTCGCGCCTTCACGCAGGACTTCCTGTTCATCCCGGCGAAGCTGTGGGGCGTGCTCGGCATGTTCTCGGCGATCCTGATGTTCTTCTTCCTGCCGTGGCTCGACACCTCGCCGGTCCGGTCGAACAACTATCGCCCGCTGATGCGCCAGCTGTTCTGGATTTTCGTCGTCGACATCCTCGTCCTCGGCGTGTGCGGCGGTAAGCCGGCGGGTGAGCCGTGGCTGCGGATCAGCCAGATCGCCAGCGCGTATTATTTCATCCACTGGCTGATCCTCGTGCCGATCGTCAGCCGCATCGAAAAGCCGCTGCCGCTGCCGAATTCGATCAGCGAAGCCGTGCTCAAGAAGCAGACCAACACCGGCGCGCCCGTCGCGCTCCAACCCAAGGGTGCGGGGATCGCCGAACTCCCCGCGTCCGGCCAGCCGGCGGAATAAGACACATGGCCAAGCTGATCGCCTTCTTCGTCGGTGCGGTGTTCTGCGTCGCGCTTTTATGGGGCGCGGTCGTGCCGCGCGATGCCACGCCGGCCGATCCGGTCCTCAAATATCACCTCGCGCCGAAGGAGATCAGCTGGCAGAACGACGGCATCTTCGGGACCTTCGACCGCGGCCAGCTTCAGCGCGGTTACCAGGTTTACAAGGAGATCTGCTCGGGTTGCCACTCGATCAACCGTGTCGCCTTCCGCAACCTGACCGAGATTGGTTTCACCGCCGCGCAGGTCAAGGCACTTGCAAAGCAGTCCGACGTGGCGACGATCGACGACAAGTCGGGTGACCCGTCGACGCGCAAGGGCATCCCCGCCGACAAGATTCCCGGGCCGTACGCCAACGACACCGCCGCGCGCGCCGCGAACAACAATGCGCTCCCGCCCAACCTCGCGCTGATCACCAAGGCGCGTGAGGAAGGTCCGCGTTACGTCTATTCGCTGCTGACCGGTTACCGCGAAGCGCCGAAGGATTGGACCGTGCCGGACGGGCTGTATTACAACCCGTACTTCCGCTCGCTCAACGTCGCGATGCCGCCGCCGTTGTCGTCGGATGGGCAGATCACCTACACCGATGGCACCAAGTCGACGGTCGACCAGAATGCGCGTGACGTTGCCGCCTTCCTGACGTGGACCGCCGAACCGAGCCTCGAGGCGCGCAAGCGCACCGGCGTCGGGGTCGTGATCTTCCTGATCCTCCTCAGCGCACTCGGCTATCTCAGCTACCAGCGCGTCTGGGCCGACCTCAAGCGCAAGCGTCCCAAGGTGGTTCCGGCCGAATAGAGACCTAAGCTCAAAGCCGACATCCCCGCGAAAGCGGGGACCCATCTCCGCCAGTCGGAGAGAGGTCCTCGCTTCCGCGGGGATCATTTTATCTGGAGACCAGCATGCCCCTCGGCATCATCGGCGGCAGCGGCCTCTACAACCTCCCGCTCGAGTCCGCCGAATGGCGCACGGTCGATACGCCGTGGGGCCCACCCTCCGACGCGCTCCTCCACGGGCGGCTCGGCGAGACCGACTTAGTCTTCCTGCCCCGTCACGGCCGCGGCCACACGATCGCGCCGTCGGACCTCAACTATCGCGCCAACATCACCGCGCTCAAGGCGACGAGGTGCACCGCGATCGTGTCGCTGTCAGCGTGCGGCTCGTTCCGCGAGGAGCTTCCGCCCGGCAGCTTCGTCGTCATCGACCAGCTCGTCGACCGAACCCGCGGGCGCGCCAAGAGCTTCTTCGGCGACGGCATCGTCGCGCACATCAGCCTCGCCGACCCGTTCTGCGCCAGCCTCGGCGACGCGATCGTCGCCGCCGCCCCCGATTGCATCCGCGGCGGCACCTATCTCGCGATGGAGGGACCGCAGTTCTCGACCCGCGCCGAAAGCCGCCTGTACCGCGCCGCCGGACTCGACGTTATCGGCATGACCGCCGCCCCCGAGGCCGCGTTGGCGCGCGAGGCCGAGCTTTGCTACGCCACCGTCGCGATGGTCACCGACTACGATAGCTGGCGCGAGGGCGAGGCGGTCGACGTCACCGCGATCGTCGCTGTCCTGACCGCGAACGCCACGCGCGCGGCGGCGCTCGTCGCCGGAGTCGCTGCCGGGTGGAGCGGCTTCGCCTGCACCCACGGCTGCAACCACGCGCTCGATCAAGCAATCATCACCGACCGCGCCAAGTGGCCGTCCGCGACAGTCGAACGCCTTCGCGGCATCGCCGGTCGGGTGCTGTCCTCGTAACGGTCATCCTGCTATCGCGCGAACGGCGGCTCGGCTAGGCACGGCGGATGAACGATGACCTCCGCGCGCTCGTCCGCACCATCCCCGATTATCCGCACGCGGGGATCATGTTCCGCGACATCACCACGCTGCTCCTCGACGGTGCAGGTTTCGCGCGGACGATCGACCTCATGGCGGAGCAGGCCGGGACCGGGTTCGACCTGATCGCCGGGATCGAGGCGCGCGGCTTCGTCTTCGGCGCGGCGCTGGCTAACCGGCTCGGCGCGGGCATGGTGCTGATCCGCAAGAAGAACAAGCTCCCCGGCGCGGTCATCGGAGTCAATTATGCGCTCGAATACGGCGAGGACCGCGTCGAAATCCACGCCGACGCGGTCAAGCCGGGCGCGCGCGTCCTGATCGTCGACGACCTGATCGCGACCGGCGGCACCGCGCTCGCCGCGGCGCAGTTGCTGCGCGCTGCCAGGGCGAGCGTCACCCGCGCTGCCTTTGTCATCGACCTGCCCGCGCTCGGCGGGGCCGAGCGGCTCCGCGCCGCCGGGGTCGAGGTCGTCGCGCTCCTCGCCTTCGACGGCGAGTAGCGCCTAGCCCTTCGTGACAACCGGTGCGGGGCCGCCGGCGACGCCGGTGCACGCCGCAGTGGCGGTCCGCGCGCCCGCAATCCAGCTGATTGCACCGAACTGGAAGTTGCTCCGGCGTCCGCCCTGGACGCTGAACTCGTCACTCGTCGGATAGCCGCAGGTGCCGCCCTCGCGTCCGGTGGCGAGCCACTTGGCGCGGATCAGCCCGACGACGGCGTGGGTCCCGGTCTTCGACATGAAGTCGATCGTCGCGTTGTTCGAGAAGTCGGTGTAGCGGCCGCCGCCTGCGCCGGGCATCTCGTCGGTCACCGGAAAGCCGAGCCCGAGCTCCCGGCCGAGCCCGTTCCACTTTGCGCCGATCAGCCCCCATGTCGCGTGCGTGCCGAACGTCGGGTGCCACGTGACGAAGCCGTTCTTGAAAGTGTTGATCCGCCCGCCGTCGGCCGCCGGTCCCTCGTCGCTGGCCGGGACGCCGAGCGGGCCCGACGATGCGCCAAGCGCGCGCCACTTGTTGCCGATCTCGCCATAGACCTGGAACGCCGCCGCAGGCCGTCCGAGCGCGAGGCTCGCCACAAGCAATAAGATCACGCGCATACCCCCGAAGCCCCCCGGCATTGTTCAACGCCGTTGTAGCGCGTCAGACGTTGAACCGGAAATTCATGATATCGCCGTCGGCAACGACATACTCCTTGCCCTCGGAGCGCAGCTTGCCGGCGTCGCGCGCCCCCGCTTCGCCGCCAAGCCGGATGAAGTCGTCGTAGGCGATCGTCTCGGCGCGGATGAAGCCGCGTTCGAAGTCGCCGTGGATGACCCCCGCCGCTTGCGGAGCCTTGGTCCCGGCGGAGATCGTCCACGCACGGGTCTCTTTCGGCCCGGCGGTGAAATAGGTCAGCAGCGCGAGCAACTCGTAACCAGCGCGGACGACCCGGGCGAGGCCAGTCTCGGTCAGCCCGAGCTCGCTGAGGAAGTCGGGGCGATCGGCGGGGTCCATCTGCGCGATTTCCGATTCGATCGCCGCCGAGATGACGACCGATGCCGCGCCTGATGCCGCCGCCATCTTCGTCACCGCCGCCGACAGCGCATTGCCGCTCGCCGCCGACGCCTCCTCGACGTTGCAGACGTACAGCACCGGCTTGGCGGTCAGCAGCTGCGCCTGGCCGAGCACGCGCTCCTCCTCCTCGTCTTTCGGCACCGCCAAGCGCGCGGGCTTGCCTTCGCGCAGCAGGTCGAGCGCCTGCCCGAGGATGCTCGCGGCGATCTTGGCTTCCTTGTCGCCCTGCGCCGCCTTCTTGATGAACGCGGGAACGCGCTTCTCGAGCGATTCGAGGTCGCTCAGCATCAACTCGGTCTCGACCGTCTCGGCGTCGGCGACGGGATCGATCCTGCCCTCGACGTGGGTGACGTCGTCGTCGACGAAGCAGCGCAGGACGTGGACGATCGCGTCGGTCTCGCGGATGTTACCAAGGAACTGATTGCCGAGCCCCTCCCCCTTCGACGCGCCGCGGACGAGCCCGGCGATGTCGGTGAAGCCGAGCTGGGTCTCGATGATCTTGGCGCTGCCGGCGATCTTGGCGATCGCGTCGAGGCGCGGGTCGGGAACGGGCACGTTGCCGACGTTCGGCTCGATCGTGCAGAATGGATAGTTGGCGGCGGCGGCAGACGCCGTCTCCGTCAGCGCGTTGAACAAGGTAGACTTGCCGACGTTCGGCAGCCCGACGATTCCGCAGCGGAAGCCCATGTTAACTCCGTTTTATCCGGGATTTCAGCGTCAGGTCTTGCCATTGGTTCGGCGCCATGTGCGCTGTGCCATAGGCCACTTCGAGCGTAGCGGGGATTTCTCCATCGTCACTGAGGGCATTCTGGCTCTGCCTATGGCCCGAGTAGAAGCCTTCCTGTGCCCACCACCGGGCAACATCGGCAAGCTTCTCGTACATGTTTGCGCGCAGTGGACTGGCCTCATCAAGCTTCATATCGTCCATGTAATTTTCTAAGTCGCGAATAGTTCGCTTAAGCGACTCACTGTTACCGGCGATCTGGTCAGTCGATTTCCTATCCATCCGATTTCTCCCTCAGCTAAGCCGCAACGCGACGTCGTTGGCGAAGCGTACATCGTCGCCGTTGACCAGCCATTCGGCTTCGGCAGCGACCGCGTCGAGCATCGCGTCACGGTCCTCGATTTCGGCCTTGACGAAGTTGCCGAGGACGTAGCCGAGGACACGGTCCTTGTGCCCGGGGTGACCGATGCCGAGGCGGACGCGGCGGTATTCGGGGTCGGCGAGATGCGCGTCGATCGAGCGGATGCCGTTGTGCCCGGCGGCGGCGCCGCCGCGCTTGACCCGGACCTTGAACGGAACGAGGTCGAGCTCGTCGTAGAACACGGTTAGCGCATCAGTGCCGAGCTTGAAGAAGCGCAGCGCCTCACCGACCGATCGGCCACTGTCGTTCATGAATGTCGCGGGCTTGAGCAACACGACCTTTTCGGTTCCGATGCGCCCGTCGGCGGCGAGGCCCTGGAAACGGGACCGCCACGGATCGAAGCGCCAGCGCGAGTGGATCGCGTCGGCGGCCATGAAGCCGATATTGTGACGCTGGCCCGCGTGGACAGCCCCCGGGTTGCCGAGGCCGGCGAAGATTTGCACTCCGCTGGCCCCGGCGAACCGTTAGGCGACCTTGGCGGCAGCCGACTCGGCGGCAGCGGCGGCGGCGACGGCTTCGTCGGCGGCAGCGTCAGCCGACTGGAGCGCCGACGGCGCGACCAGCGAGACGATGGTGAAGTCGCGATCGTCGATTACCGACGTCACGCCCTCGGGCAGCTTGACCGCCGAGATGTGGACCGAGTCGCCGATGTCGAGACCGGCGAGCGAGATCTCGATCTGGTCGGGGATCGCATCCGACGGGCACGACAGTTCGATTTCGTGACGGACGATGTTGAGCGTGCCGCCGCGCTTCATGCCGGGCGACTTGTCTTCGTCGGTGAAGTGGACCGGAACCGCGACGTCGATCGTCGCTCCGGCGGCCAGCCGCAGGAAGTCGATGTGGATCGCACGGTCGCTGACTGGGTGAAACTGGACATCGCGCGGCAGGGTCCGCTCGATGACGCCGTCGATTTCGATCTCGACGACCGAATTCATGAAGTGCCCGGTCGACAGGAGCTTGGTCAGCTCCTTCAACGGCACGTGAATCGTGGTGGGGGCGGTCTTGTTGCCGTAGATAACGGCAGGTACGCGACCAGTCAGACGCACGGCACGGGAGGCTCCCTTGCCAGCCCGCTCGCGCACCGACGCCGCGAGTTTCATCGCTTCGCTCATGTGCTTTCTCCATAACCCCGCGCGCCTCCAGGGATGCGGGCGCGGGATTGGCGGCAATAGGCGAGAAAGCCGGTGATGGCAATGCGCGTCTGCCTGCCCCTCACCCAGCGGAGCCAAAAACGATAGACGTGCGTTCCCGCAACTTCGCGTCGCTCCCTCTCAACAAAATCTATCCAATTCCCACTCCGTCGATAGGG
>NZ_JANYGL010000082.1 GCF_025362435.1 Polymorphobacter sp. | reverse complement strand
GGCATGTTGTGCCCGGGTGGTGTCAGTCCACATCGTATGTCCTTCGAGTTCTTCGCAAAACCCGCAGAATCAAACATGTGCCAGCACGTCAAGCGCAACAGACTGATATCACCCAACTTAGTTTCGGGTCAGACACTAAGAGAATATTGAGGATTGTTGAACTACCGCAATGATGTATGACCAAGAGGTTAATAACGGGGTAGTATTCATGACATCCATTCGCCTTTTCGCTCTGGCCGCCATCAGTCTTGCGCTTCCTGCAGCGGCATCCGCAGCCAGCTATAGCGTCGTCGGCAGCTATGCGACGCTGCCGTCATCGGCGAGCCCGTTCACTTATGGCTATTCGGTTGGCAATGTTTTCGTCGCCTACGACCGCGCGACGAGCGCCTGTGCCGGTATTAGCGGCCTGTCGTGCAATTATTCGAGCGAGTTCAACAACAACACGCTGCCCGCAGTCGGCTTCAACACGACCGGCGCGCTCTTGACGAGCGGAACGGTGCGGATTCCGACCGACGTCCTCTTCATGCACCCGGTCGGCGAGAATTCAGGCCTGCCTGCCGGTGATACCGTCGTTCGCTTCGTGGCGCCGACAGCTGGGACGTACGCCATCAACGGCAAGTTCGAAATCCTCGACGTCTCGGCGACCGGGACGTTTGTCAGCATCGTCGGCGGTTCGTCGAGCTTTGGCTAGTCGTTGTCGGGTGCAGTGTTCACGCCGGCGTCGTTCGGCTTCAGGACCGCGCTCACGGCGGGCCAGACGCTCGACTTCGTCGTCAACTCGGCCGGGTCGTATTACGATGACTCGACCGGGCTCTCGGCGACCATCGCCGCGGTTCCCGAGCCCGCGACATGGGGCCTGATGATCACTGGCTTCGGTCTCGTCGGCGTCGCGCGCCGCGCCCGCCGCACGACGGTCTCGGCCTAACTCCTTGGGGCGGCGGCGGGGTCGACCTCGCCGCCGCCCAGCGGACCAACACGCGAGAACGATTCCCTTGCGCGGCATGATCGGCTAAGGTCGATTCACGTTACGTTCGCGTCGGAGGGGTCTTCGTGGAAATTACCGTCGCCATGCTGGCCGCTGCCTTGGTCGTGCTCGCTATCGCATGGTTCGCCTGGGGGCGGGGGCTTGCCGCCGCGCGGGCGCAGATCGTCGATCATCGCATCGCCATCGGGCGGCACGCCGTCGAGGTCGAGGCGCAGCAGGCGCGGCTCGTCGAACTCGCCGGGGTCGAGGCCGAGCGCAATCGTCTCGCCGCCGACATCGCCGCACTCCGGGCCGGACAGGCCGAGCGCGACGCCGGACACGCTCGCCAGCTCGGCGACCTCCAGACGTCGTTCGCCGCCCTCGCTGCAAAGGCGCTCGAGGGAGCCCAGACGGCGTTTCTCGAACGCGCCGAGGCCCGCTTCGCCGAGCACAAGACCTTGTCCGAGACCGGAATGGCGGCTCTGCTCGCGCCCGTCGCCGAGACGTTGACGCGCTACGAAGGCGAACTGAAGAAGGTCGAGGTCGCCCGCGCCGAGGCGTATGGCGGTCTCCGCGAACAGGTCACCGCGCTCGCCATCGGCAATGCCCGGGTCAGCGACGAGGCGTCGAAGCTCGTTTCGGCGCTGCGGTCGAGTGGCAAGACCAGCGGTAGCTGGGGCGAGCAGCAGCTGCGCAACGTCCTCGACATGGCGGGCCTGCGCGAGGGCATCGACTTCACCCTGCAGACGAGCGTCGACGGCCACGACGGCGGCAAGCGCCCCGACGCGATCATCAACCTCCCCGGCGGGCGCCAGCTGATCGTCGATTCGAAATGCTCGCTCAACGATTACCTGTCGGCGGGCGAGGCCGAAAGCGAGGACGGGCGCCGGGCGGCGTACAAGCGCCACGCCGCGGCGGTGCGGACGCACGCCCGCGGCCTCGGCGACAAGAATTACTGGAAGGACTTCGGCGCGTCGGCCGATTTCGTTGTCATGTTCCTGCCGGGCGAGAACTTCCTTTCGGCGGCGCTGGAGCATGACCTGCCGCTGCTCGGCTGGGCGTTCGACCAGCGCATCCTTCTCGCCGGGCCGATCAACCTGCTGGCGATCGCCAAGACCGTCGCGCTCGTCTGGCGGCAGGAGACTCAGGCCGAGCAGTGGCGCGAAATCGGTGCGCTCGGGGCGCAGCTGCACGCGGCGATCGCGACGATGACCGAGCATCTCGGCTCGGTCGGCAAGAACCTGACGCAGGCGGTCAATGCCTATAACGGCTTCGTCGGGTCGCTCGAGGCGAATGTCCTGCCCAAGGCGCGGCGTTTCACCGACCTCGGGGTCGATCCGGGCAAGAAGGGGATCGCGTCGCTGGCGCCGATCGAAGGCACGCCGCGGATCGCCGCTGCGCCTGAATTGCTGCCGCCACCGGTCGCGATCGCAGCGGAGTAAGGCATCGCTGGCTAACGGCCGGGCCCGTCAACGGCCGGCATGACCTGCGCTGGTGCCCACGGCCGGAATCGAACCGGCACGGCCTTACGGCCGAGGGATTTTAAGTCCCTTGCGTCTACCGGTTCCGCCACGTGGGCCGGCGCAAACCCGTCCTTAGCCGACGTTGAGGCGTTCGCGTAAGTCCTTGCCGGGCTTGAAATACGGCACGCGCTTGGCGTCGACCTCGACGGCGGTGCCGGTGCGCGGGTTGCGCCCGGTGCGGGCCTCGCGGGCGCGGGTCGAAAACGCCCCGAAGCCGCGGAGTTCGACGCGGCGGCCGATCGCGAGGGCCTCGCTGATCGTGTCGAAGATCGTTGCGACGACACGCTCGACGTCGCGCTGCGTTAGATGCGGGTTGGCGGTAGCCACCGCCGTCACCAGTTCAGACCGGATCATCTTAGCGAACCTTTCCCGAGACGCGTTCGCGCGTCTACCCCCAACACACTATGACCTGCGATCAATTACACCCTTAGGGGATAATTACGGCGCGCGGCTTACGCCACTCATATCACCATGCAAGCTCGCTACGATACCGTAATGAATAGCAGCCTGGCCGGGGAACGCCAATCGCGCGAGCGCTGTCCGGCCGCCCTGTGCAACAGAGGCTTGCCGTCGGCTGCGGAGCCGTTCATCTGGAGATCAATCGCGGTGCGCCGCGTCACTTTCGTGGAGGCGAGTGCACGCATTTCCCTGGATCGACGCGGTCATCGTCCTCGCGCTGATCGTCCTTAACGGATTTCTCAGCATGTCCGAGCTGGCGATCGTCGCCTCGCGGCGCCCGCGCCTTCGCGGACTTGCTGCCGCTGGCAAGAGCGGTGCCGCGACCGCGCTGGCACTCGCCGAGGATTCGGCGCGCTTCCTGTCCTCGGCGCAGGCGGGCATCACCCTCGTCTCGATTCTCAACGGTGCCTATTCCGGGTCGAGCCTGTCGGGGCCGGTCGGCGAACGGCTGAGCGCGTGGTTCGGCCTCACCCCGGTGCACGCGCAGGACATCGGCTTCGGCATCGTCATCGTCCTGACGACCTACGTCTCGCTGATCGTCGGCGAGCTCGTCCCCAAGCAGTTCGCCCTGCGCTCGCCCGAGCCGATCGCCTGCGCGGTTGCCCCCGCCATGCTGTGGCTGACCCGGCTTGCCTCGCCGTTCGCGTGGTTGCTCGACAAGAGCAGCGCGCTCGTCTTCCGCCTGCTCGGCCAGCGCCGCGATGCGAATCACGTCGTCACCGAGGAGGAACTGCGCTCGGTCGTTGCCGAGGCCGAGACTGCGGGGGTCATCGAGGAGAGTGAGCGGCAGATGATCTCGGGGATCATGCGTCTCGCCGACCGCCCGGTGCGCGGAGTGATGACCCCGCGCAACCGGATCGACTGGCTCGACGCCGATGCGAGCGACCAGGAGACTCGCGACGCGCTCGCCAAGACCCCGCACACGCGGCTGCCGGTCGCGGCGGGGTCGGTCGACGATATCCTCGGCGTGCTCCAGGCACGCGACGTCGTCGCCGCGCTGATCGAGGGCCGCCCGCTCGATCTGCGCGCGCTGGCACGACCGGCGCCGGTGCTGCCCGACATGCTCGACGCGATGGACGCGCTCGCCAGCCTGCGCGACGCCGACATCCCGATCGCCCTGGTCCACGACGAGTACGGCCATTTCGAGGGAATCGTCACGCCCGCCGACCTGCTCGCGGCGATCGCCGGAGAGTTCAGGTCGGACGTCGACGACGCAAATGATCCGCCGGCGGTCGAGCGGCACGACGGGTCATGGCTGTTGTCGGGGTCGCTCCCCGCCGACGAGATGGCCGACCGCCTCGGCCTCGACCTCCCCGTAAGCCGCGATTACCAGACCGTCGCCGGCTATGTCCTCGCCCGGATCCGCCACCTGCCCGACACCGGCGAGGTGTTCGACGCCGACGGCTGGCGCTTCGAGGTCGTCGACATGGACGGCCGCAAGATCGACAAGGTCATCGCGACGTGCATCGCGAAGGGTGAGGGCTAGCGGTCGCGCCGTCGTCCCGGTCGCTCACCCGCGCGCTTTCAGCGCCTGCTGCCATGCCAGTTCGGCCAGCGGGGCGACGCCTGCGCCGCTCGCCTTGGCGTGGGCGCTGGCTGCGGTGCCGCGCACGACGCGTCCCTGGATGCCGTGCAGAATCGCGGCGAGCCGGAACATGTTGTAGGCGACGTAGAAATCCATGTTGGCGATGCCGTCGCGTCCCGTCCGGCGGCAGTAGGCGGCGGTGTACGTGGCTTCGTCGGGGATGTTGAGCGCGGCGAGGTCGACCCCGGTCAGCCCGGCGGTCATCGACGGCGGCATCCGGTACATCATCAGGTGGTAGCTGAAATCGGCGAGCGGATGGCCGAGCGTCGACAGCTCCCAGTCGAGCACCGCGAGAACCTTCGGCTCGGTCGGGTGAAAGATCATGTTATCGCAGCGATAGTCGCCGTGGACGACGCTGACCTCCTCGCCTGGAGGGATGTTGTCCGGCAGCCATTCGACGAGCCGGTCCATCGCCTCGAAGCGCCCGGCGTCGGTATCCTCGAGATACTGGCGCGACCAGCGGCCGATCTGGCGGGCGAAGTAATTGCCCGGCTTGCCGAAGTCGCCGAGCCCGATCGCGACGGGGTCGAGCATGTGGAGCTGCGCGATCGTCGCGTTCATCGCGTCGAAATACGCCGGGCGTTCGGCGCGGGCGACGTCGGGGAAGGTCGTGTCCCAGATCACCCGGCCGTCGACGCAGTCCATGACGTAGAACCACGTGCCGATGACATCGTCGTCGGTGCACAGGCCGAAGGTCCGCGGCGCGGGGAAACCGGCGGCGTGGAGCGCGGTGATGACGCGATACTCGCGGTCGACGGCGTGCGCCGACTTGAGCAGCGTTCCCGGCGGCTTGCGGCGAAGAACGTAATTCTGCCCCGGCGTCGTCAGCTTGTACGTCGGGTTTGACTGGCCGCCGTTGAACTGGCGCACCGTCAGCGGCCCGGCGAAACCGTCGACGTTCGCCGTCATCCATTCGGCCAGCTGCGCCTCGTCGAAGCCGAGACCGCTGCGAACCTCGCCGACGCCCGAATTAAGCTCCTGCCGCGATGCCATGCTCACTCCCCGGGTTGCCGGCCGATGTCGCGGCGGCAGAAGCCGCCCGGCCAGTCGATCTTGTCGACGCCAGCATAAGCAGCCGCGCGCGCTTCGCCAACATCGCGGCCGGTCGCGGTGACGGCGAGGACGCGACCGCCGGTCGCAACCAGTGCACCGGCGTCGCGCCGCGTGGTTCCGGCGTGGAAGACGATCGCGCCGGCCGCTTCGGCGGCGTCGATCCCGGCAACAACGGTACCAGTGACCGGCGCGCCGGGGTAGTTCTCCGCCGCCATCACCACCGTCACCGCGGTGTCGTCGCGCCACACCGGCCGCGCCGCCGCAAGCGTGCCGTCGCAGGTCGCGATCAGCAGGTCGAGCAGGTCGCTGTCCAGCCGCAGCATCAGCACCTCGCACTCGGGGTCGCCGAAGCGGACGTTGTATTCGATCAGCTGCGGCCCGGTCGGGGTCAGCATCAGACCGGCGAACAGCACCCCGGTGAACGGCGTCCCCATCGCCGCCATCGCCGCAACCGTCGGCGCGACGATCTCGGTCAGTGCACGCGCTTCGAGCTCGGGCGTCAGCGCCGGGGCGGGGGCGACCGCGCCCATGCCGCCGGTGTTCGGTCCGGTGTCGCCGTCGCCGACGCGCTTATAGTCCTGCGCGCTGCCGAGGCTGAGCAGGTCGGTGCCGTCGCACAACACGAACAGGCTCGCCTCGGGGCCGGTCAGGAACGCCTCGATCACCACCGGGCCGGGCATGCTGTCGAGCGCGGCGCCGGCGTCGGCGGTCGTCATTGCAATGACGACGCCCTTGCCCGCCGCAAGACCGTCGGCCTTGATTACCACCGGCAGCGGGTGCGCGGCGACATACGCGCGCGCAGCGTCGGCCGAATCGAAGCGGGCGAAGGCGGCGGTCGGGATATTCGCCCGTGCGCACAGCGACTTGGTGAATCCCTTCGACCCCTCGAGCCGCGCCGCCGCCGCCGATGGCCCGAAGGCGCGGATGCCGGCGGCGCGCAGGGTATCGGCGAGCCCGTCGACGAGGGGTTGTTCGGGGCCGATGACGACGAGGCTGATGCCGTTCGCCAGCGCGAAC
>NZ_JANYGL010000055.1 GCF_025362435.1 Polymorphobacter sp. | reverse complement strand
GACACCAGTGATCGTTGACCCGGCCGAGGAAGGCGAACGAGAGCCCGACCGCCTCGCCCTCGGGTGTGAACGCCCCGACCACGAGCCCGCCGTGGTGCTGCGCCCCGACCATCGTTGCGAGTGGGATGACGTAGCTCTCGTCGACCAGACCCCAGGCCCTCCGCTGGGCGTCCTGGCAGGCGACTTAATCCGCGATTGTTTCGGCGCGACGGATCGTGATCGGCGGTCGTTCCATCGTCGTCAGAGCCCGAGCAACAGCGCGGCCATCAGCGCTGCTCGTTCGAGGAGGCCGTCGACGAGGATGTGTTCGTTAACCCCATGAGCGTCGGCACCCGGGCAGCCGAGGCCGTCGATCGTGGGGATGCCGAGGGCGGCGGTGAAGTTGCCATCGCTCGCGCCTCCGGTCGATCCTTCGGTAAGGTCAAGGCCGAGCGTCGCTCCGATCGCCTTGACCCGCTCGTAGAGGCCGATGACGGCCGGAGTCCGTTCCATCGGCGGGCGATTGAACCCTCCGGTCAGGGTGAGTTGAATATCGGGAGTTATCGGCCTGAGCGCCCTCATTTCAGCATCGACCCGCGTGGCTTCGCTCGCCGAGATGATCCTCGCGTCGATCTCCGCCGAGGCGTGGGCCGGCACGACGTTCGACGCGCTGCCGCCCGCAATCACCCCGACGTTCAGCGTCGTGCCCACCTCGGGCCGCGCAATGGCCTGGATCGCCAGGATCTGATGCGCGAGTTCGACGATCGCGTTCCGCCCCTTCTCGGGCTCGACCCCCGCATGCGAGGCGCGGCCTTCGAGTGAGAGGTTAAACATGCCGTTCCCCTTTCGGGCCGTCTTGAGGCCGCCGTTGCTCAGCGGCGGTTCGACGACGAGCGTGAAGGCGCTCGCCAGGGCCTCAGACTCGATCAGCTTGCGAGACCGCAGGCTGCCGATCTCCTCGTCGGACGTGAACAGCACCACAAGCGGCCGGGGATGCGAAAGACCCAGCGATCGGATCGCTTCGAGCGCCGCCTCGATCAGCGTGAGGCTCGCCTTCATGTCGAAGATGCCGGGGCCGAACGCTACGTTCCCTTCGACTCGGAACGGCATCATGGCGAGAGTGCCCGTTGGCCAGACGGTGTCGTAGTGGCCGATCACGAGTGCGGGCTTCTCGCCCGTCTCGGGGCCGAACCGGGCACGAACGTGCAGGCCGCCGATCTCGTTGGCGATCAGATCGACCCGACCGCCCAGCGCCTCGAATCGCTTGCCGATCGTGTGGGCCAGGCCGTCAAGTGCAGGCTTATCGAGGCTGGGCGATTCGTGCTCGACGAGCGAACGGAGTGAACTCAACAAGGCGTCGCGTCGGGGCTGGATCGCGTCGAAAAGGGCTTGTCCAAGGGGCATCAGCGGCAAACTCCGTCTTCGGTCAGCGTCAGCGTCCGCAGGGCGTTGCGGACGATTCGGTCTTCGATCGGCGTCACGCCGAGCCCCGGCCCGCATGGGACGGGGATCGACCCATTGGTGGCCAGCAGCGGCGGCTCGACGAGGTCGTCTCGATAATACTTGTCCGACCCCGAAATGTCGCCTGGCAAGGTGAAACCCGGCAGGCTCGACACCGCCAGGTTCGCCGCGCGACCGATCCCGAACTCGTGCATCCCCCCGCACCAGACCGGGATTCCTCGGGCAAGGCAGACGTCGTGGACCCGCTTCGCCTCAAGCAGTCCTCCCACACGGCTCACCTTGATATTGATGATCCGGCAGGCTGCGATGTCGATCGCCTTGCGGGCGTCGTCAGCCGAGTGGATGCTCTCATCGAGACAGACCGGCGTTGTCAGGATCGCTTGAAGCCGTGCATGGTCGATGATATCATCGTGCGCCAGCGGCTGCTCGATCAGGAGGAGCCCGAACTCGTCGAGTCGTCTCAGGTGGTCGCTATCGTCGAGCGTATAGGCTGAATTCGCGTCGACCTGGAGAGGTAGGTCTGGGTGTCGCTCGCGGACCGCGCGGACCACGTCAATATCCCATCCCGGCGCGATCTTGAGCTTGATTCGCTTGTAACCCTCGCCGATATATTGATCCACCAGGCGCAAGAGCGCGGGCAAACTCTCCTCGATCCCCAGGCTCACGCCCGACGCGATCGAGACGGCCGATCCACCGAGCATGGCACCGATCGACCGCCCTTGCGCCTTGCCGAGCAGGTCCCAGCACGCCATCTCCAGGCCCGCCTTGGCGAAGTTGTTCCCCTTGACCTTCGCAGAAAATCCGACGAGTTCTTCGATCGTCCCCCACTTCCGACCGATCGCGTCCGGGAGCAGGAAATCTCTCAAGATGTGCCAACACGTCTCGATCGTTTCGGGGCAATAATACGGGTCGCTCGGACTGGCACATTCTCCCCATCCGACCAATCCATCCGCCTCGGCTCGGATCAGGATATGGTCGATGTGTGACTTCTGGCTCGAACTGGTCTTGAAGACGCGGACCAGGGGGAGTCGAACGAGGGTCAGGTCAATCCGATCAATACGCATTTTCTCGTCCTCACGACACGAGAGCGAGCGCCACACTCTGCTTGAGCTTCGCCAGGCCGGTCTTGGCGACTTCGGCGGCGTCGAGCTTCCAGTAGTCGCGATTGAAGACTTCAAGCGAGAGAGCGACGCGGAAGCCTCGCGCGGCGAGGTCGCGGAGCAAGGGCGTCAGCGGGGCGATGCCGTCTCCGGGATAGACCCGCTGGGCGTCGGTGATCGACTCG
>NZ_JANYGL010000053.1 GCF_025362435.1 Polymorphobacter sp. | reverse complement strand
CTGATCGACGGCGTCGCGGCATAGACGCATGATGCTGCGCCTCCTCCAGCATCGCAGCGCCGACGGCACAAGGTCGGTGATCGCCGCGACGGGCGAGGGCGCCGCCTTCGTCACCGGGGTCGACACCGTCCGCGCGCTGGCGACGCGGGCGATCGCCGCCGGGGTCGACCTCGCGGCGATGGTCGCGGAGTGTGGCACCGGCGCGGCGTTCGATATCGCCGCGGCGCTTGCGGCGGGGGAGTTGCTCGCGCCGATCGACCATGACGACCCGGCGCATCTGCTGATGACCGGCACCGGGCTGACGCACCTCGGTTCGGCCGAGGGGCGCGACCAGATGCACCGCGCGGCGGCAGCGGCGCAGACCCAGACCGATTCGATGCGGATGTTCCTCGAGGGCGTCGCGGGCGGCAAGCCTGCGGCGGGCGCGACCGGGCAGCAGCCCGAGTGGTTCTTCAAGGGCGACGGCACGACGCTGGTCGGCCCGGGCGGCGACCTGACCTCGCCGGCGTTCGCGCAGGACGGCAGCGAGGAGCCCGAGCTTGCCGGGATCTACCTGATCGGCCCCGACGGCACGCCGTTCCGCCTCGGCCTCGCGCTGGCGAACGAGTTCAGCGACCATGTCACCGAGCGGCACAATTACCTGTGGCTGGCGCATTCGAAGCTCCGCCCGGCGGCGCTCGGCCCCGAACTCCTCGTCGGCCCGCCCCCGGCGAGCGTCGCGGGGACGAGCCGCATCGTCCGTGACGGCGCGGTGGTGTGGGAAAAGCCATTCCTCAGCGGCGAGGCGAACATGTCGCACAGCATCGCCAACCTCGAGGCGCACCACTTCAAATATCCGCTGTTCCGCCGCCCAGGCGACGTCCACGTCCACTTCTTCGGCACCGCGACGCTGTCGTTCGCCGACGGCGTGCGGACCCAGCCCGGCGACATGTTCGAGATCGAGGCCGCGCCGTTCACGCTGCCGCTGCGCAACCGCCTCGCGGTTGCCGAAGCTGAAACCGCGGGAGTCCGCGTGCTGTAACCAAGCTGCGCGTTCGTCGCGGCAGGGAAAGAATTGGGGGATATGATGACCGTGTTTCGAGGATGGCGGATACTGGCGGCGGCACTGGCGGTGGGCGCACCCGCCGTCCACGCACAGGCACCCGAGCCGGTTGCCGCGACCGGCGCCGAGCTGACGATCCACGCCGACCAGCCCGGGCCGGTGTTCAGCCGCCAGATCTTCTCGCAGTTCGCCGAGCATCTCGGCACCGGCATCTACGGCGGGCTGTGGGTCGGGCCGAAGTCGAAGATCAAGAATACCCGCGGCTTCCGCAACGACGTCGTCGGCGCGCTGCGCGACCTGTCGGTCCCCGTCATCCGCTGGCCCGGCGGCTGCTTCGCCGACGAATATCACTGGCGGGAGGGCGTCGGCCCGCAGGGCAAGCGCCCGGTCAAGATCAACACCAACTGGGGCGGCGTCACCGAGCCGAACGCGGTCGGCACGCATGAATTCATGGACCTGGCCGAACAGATCGGCGCCGACGCCTATATCTCGGGCAACGTCGGCAGCGGCTCGCCGCAGGAAATGGCCGAGTGGGTCGAATACATGACCTCGCCCGCCGGCAGCCTTGCCGACGAACGCGCGCGCAACGGCCACAAGGCGCCGTGGAAGGTCGCCTACTTCGGTATCGGCAACGAGCTGTGGGGCTGCGGCGGCAACATGCGGCCGGAATATGCCGCCGACGTCACGCGGCGCTACGCGACGTACATCAAGACCCCGGCGGGAACGACGATCCAGAAGATCGCCAGCGGCGCCAACACCGACGATTATGCGTGGACCGGGGTGATGATGCGCGAGGCGGCGAAGCAGGTCGATGCCGTGTCGCTGCATTATTACACCGTGCCCGGCGGCGGCTGGCCGCCGAAAGCCTCCGCGACCCAGTTCGACGAGGCCGGCTGGGCCGAGACGCTCGCCGGGGCCGGGCGGATGGAGGAGCTGATCACCAAGCACAGCGCCGAAATGGACAAGATCGATCCGCAGAAGAAGACGTGGCTCGCGGTCGACGAGTGGGGGACGTGGTACGCGCCCGAGCCGGGGACCAACCCGGGCTTCCTCCAGCAGCAGAACTCGCTGCGCGATGCGCTCGTCGCCGCGGTCAACTTCAACATCTTTGCGAAGCATGCTGACCGGGTCCGGCTGTCGGCGATCGCGCAGATGGTCAACGTCCTCCAGTCGATGATCATGACCAGGGACGACAAGATGGTCCTGACCCCGACGTACCACGTCTTCGCGATGTACAAGGCGTACATGGGCGCGACGGTGCTGCCGCTCGAACTTAAGTCACCGTGGTATAATAAGGACCGCTGGACGATGCCCGCGGTGAGCGCGTCGGCGGTGCGCGACAGCGGCGGCGTCGTCCATGTCGGCCTCGCCAACCTCGACCCCAACCACGCGATGACGGTGAGCGTGCGCCTGCCGGGGCTGGCGGCGACCACGGTCGGCGGGCGTATCCTGACCGCGCCGGCGATGACCGCGATCAACACTTTCGACCGCCCCGACGCGGTCAAGCCGGCGGCGTTTACCGGCGCGGCGCTTGCCGGCGACGGGCTGCGGGTGACGCTGCCGGCGAAGTCGGTGGTGATGCTCGACCTGAAGTAGCGGCTCGGCCCTGGGGGCGTCACGCGCGCGCGGCATACTCCCGGCAGTGGTTGAGGTACGCCGCCTCGTGCGCCGCGGCGAGCTCGACGACGCTCGACCACAGCCACGTCGGGGCATCGAGGGTCGCCGAGTGCCGCCGGTCGAGTTCGGCGCGCCATTCGCGACGCGTCGCCTCGTCCATCTGCCGGGCGTGGGCGATGCCGACGACATGGGCGAGGTAGCGTGCTGCAACCGCGGCCTCGGCACGCGAGAACTGGTCGATCTCGAGCTTGAGGTCCTGCGGCATCAGCTCGCGGACGACGACCGGCGCCCCGAGCATCGTCGCGGCGGCCATGCGATTGCCGAGGTTGGGCGACAGCGCCTTGGCACCCGTCACGACGCGCTGCGCCGCGTCGCTCGGCATGTCGCTGCCGCTGGTGGTCGGCGCGACCGACTCGACCGCCTCCTTGAGATCGATCAGCGCGTATTCGTCGTTGTGCTTCTGCCGCGAGATGCCGATCAGTGCGGCGAAGCGCATCTTGCCGAGCGAACTGCAGCCCTTCTTCCAGTAGGCCGCATCGAGCAGCGACAGCTCGACCTCCTCGTCGCGCCCGCCGAAGCTGCGGATAAGCTCGCGGATCTCGTCGCCGGCGATGACCTCCGCGAGGGCTTCGCGCTCCGACCCGATCAGGTCCCAGAAGCGCTTGCCGATCGGGATCGACGGACGCACGTCCTGCAGGCGTTCCTCGGCGAGATGACGCCAGCGGCGGCTCCGCGCCCGCCGCCGGATCGTCCGGATATCGGCGGGTTCGAGGATCGCCTCGATGTCGTCGGGCTCGGCGAGGGCGCGGCTATAGCCGACGATCATCTGCTCGATCATGTGCGCGGTCGTGACCCCGGGCAGGTCGGCACTGCGCGCCGCCGATGCCAGCGACAGGCCGAGCCTGATCAGGTCGTGCGCTGGATTGCCGATGACGGTCTGGTCGAGATCGCGAATCTGGACCGCGATCCGGCCCTCGTTGTCCGCCAGCGGACCGAGGTTGCCGAGATGGCAGTCGCCGCAGATCCACACCGGCGGCCCTGCGGGCACGTCGCGCACGACCTTCGAATCGAGCAGCCACGTATAGAATAAAGCCGTGTTGCCGCGGACATAAGCGTGGGTCGAGCGCGCCATCTTCAGCGTCCGCGAGCGGGTCAGCAGTTCGTCGCGCTCCGCGACCGTCTTCGGCATGTCGAACTTTGCCATGTGTCTTGCGACGACCTTTCGAATGACGAACGTGACCAACGCGCGCCGCCGCCGATCGGTACGGTGACGGCAATATGACGCGCAGCCGATGCGGTGCCGCGGGGCGCACTTCTGGCCGCGACGACGACGCGATCCGTGGTATCGGCAGCTTCGTTCAAACGGGTCAGGGCCAGTCGATCATGTCGGAACCAGAGGCGCCGCTGCGCCAGCAGATCGCCGCCGCCATCGAAGCGATCCGCCAACAGCTCGGCGTCCTGCGGCAGGGGCCGAGCATCGGCGGTCCGCTCGACAACCGCAGCGTCATCGCCGACCTCGAGACCGAGCTTGCGGGCCTCGAGGAAGCGCGGGCAAACCTTGGTCCGCACGACCGCTGAATGAGCGACGGTTCGCGCCCTGACCGGAGGAAGATATTGGCGGGCGCACTCGCGCTCGGTGGCGCTACCGCGCTGGATGCAGCGCCGAAGGACACGACCGACTGGCATGCCCTCGCCGACGACGTGAAGGCCGAGATGGCGTGGTCGTTCGACCTCTACAAGGCGCACGCGTGGGGCAAGGACGAGATCAAGCCCGTTACCGGAACCGTCTCGAGTTTCCCGCTCAAGGGCCATCACCTCGGACTCAGCCTGATCGAGGCGCTCGACACGCTGTGGGTGATGGGACTCGACAGCCGCTTCCAGGACGGGGTCGACTGGGTCAAGGCGAGCCTCGATTTCGATGTCGACGGCAATGTATCGGTCTTCGAAACCTCGATCCGTCTTCTCGGCGGGCTGCTGTCGGCGCACCATGCGTGCGGCGATCCGGTGCTGCTGGCGAAGGCCAAGGAACTCGCCGATCGCCTGCTTCCCGCCTTCCAGACGCCGACGGGGATGCCGTATCGCCTCATCAACCTCAGGACCGGCGCCACGAGCGAGCCCGTCACCAGCCCGGCCGACGTCGCCACCTATCTGCCCGAATGGGGCACGCTCAGCCGCCTGACCGGCGATCCGCGCTATTTCGCGACGGCGAAGCGCGCGGCGGTCGCGGTGTTCGAACGCCGCTCGAAGCTCGACATGGTGGCGACGCAGATCGATGCGCTGAGCGGCGGCTGGCGCTCGCGCCGCGCCACGGTCGGGTCGTACTGCGACAGCTTCTTCGAGTATCTGTGGGACGGCTGGCAGCTGTTCGGCGACCGCGACTGCAAGCGAATGTCCGACGTCTGCACCGCCGCGATTTTGAAGCACCAGCAGGTGTGGAAGGACGGCAGCCTGTGGTTCGCCGACGTCGATTTCGAGACCGGCGCGGTCATCGCCACCGAGCAGGACGAACTCGCGTCATTCTATGGCGGCCTGCTCGGGCAGGGCGGCGCGATGAAGCAGGGCGCCGCCTATACCGAGAGCTGGGCGAAGGTGCAGGCGCGCTACGGCATCCTGCCCGAAGGCTATGATTATGCGACGGCCAAGCCGACGCAGGTGACCAATTCGCTTCGCCCCGAACTGGCCGACGCGGCGTTCACCTTGTGGCTGCTCGACCGCAATCCGCGCTGGCGCGAGATCGGCCGCGCGCATTTCCTCGCGATGAAGCGGTGGAACAAGGCCGAATACGGCTACACCGATATCGCCGACATGACCGCCGAGCCCAAGCGGCAGGCCGATCACTGCCCCGGATATTGGTGGTCCGAGCAGATGAAATATTACTACCTGCTGTTCTCGGACACGCCGCGGTTCAATTATCGCGACAATTACCTGTCGACCGAGGGCAACGTGCTCAAGGGTTTCCGGCGCCAGCCGTCGGGCGCTGGACGATCGGCGGCCTAGCGGGCGGCGTCATCCTTCCGGGCCAGCAGGCGGTCGATCGCGCCGACCGTCACCGGGTGATACGACCCGCGCGCCTGTGCATACACCCGCTGCGCGATCGGCATGCCCCAGCTGCCCACCGCCTTGAGCGCGCGATAGACGGGCACGACGAGCAGCATCCGCCCGACGCTCGGCAGATATTGCTCGATCGACGGGATCGCCGGATCGTAGCGATTGGCGATCGCCAGCACGAGCCACGCCGAGCGGATATACGGGTTGGGCGACGCGGACAGACCGAGCGTCCGGTCGAGTTCGCCGAGGCGCGCCGCGTCCTGCTTGCGCGGCAGGCCGTTGAGGAAGCGGAGCCATTCCTGCGTCGACCAATGGCCTGCATCAACCGACGTGATCGGTGCGCCAGCGTCGACCCGCGCGAGCGTCGCGTCGATCTTGGCAAGCGTCGCCGATTTCACATGGACAGCGTTGTCGGGCAGCCCCGGCTGGTACGCCCAGCGGTCGAGTTCGAGCTTGGTCTCGAGCCCGCGGTCGCCCTTGATCAGATTGGCGCGGAGGTCGGCGAGAAAGCCGGCGGTGGTCTGCGGCTGGAAGGCGTGGCGGTCGAAATAACCGCGCAGATACGCGTCCCAGCGCGCCCGGCCGACGGTGTATTCGATGGTGCGGAGGAAGGTCGACCCCTTGTTGTAGTCGAGCTCGCCGTTCGACCCGCCGGCGTCGCCGTGGAGCCGCGTCGCGTCGGGCTTGGCAGTCTTGAGGTCGCGCTGGAGATTGTCCCACGACAGGTCGGCGAGCGTCGCCGCGCGCTCCTTGCCGTACAGCGCCTCGTCGATGCGGTTCTCGAAATAGGTCGTGAAGCCCTCGTTGAGCCACGAGTCGGCCCAGGTCGCGTTGGTCACAAGGTTGCCCGACCAGCTGTGCGCGAGTTCATGCGCGATGACGTCGACGTTCGACTTGTCGCCGGTGATGATCGTCGGTGTCGCGAAGGTCAGGGTCGGATTTTCCATGCCGCCGAACGGGAACGACGGCGGCAACACCAGCACGTCGTAGCGGCCCCAGCGGTACTTGCCGTAAAGCGCCTCGGCGGTCGTCACCATCTTGCCGGTGTCGGACAGTTCGGCCGCGTCCTTCGTCAGCGTCGACGGCTCGGCGTAGACCCCGGTCCGCCCGTCGATCGCCTTGAAGTCGATGTCGCCGACGGCGAGCGCGATCAGGTACGGCGGGACATTATGGTCCATGCGGAAGCGGTAGCTGTGCCAGCCCTTCGCCGCCGGCTCGCCGCCGGGCGTTAGCCGCTCGGCGCTCATCACCGCGACGAGGTCCGCGGGCACGGTGATCTTCGCCGCCCAGCTCTGGCGAATGCCGGGGCTGTCCTGCGTCGGAATCCAGCTACGGTTGTTGATCGCCTCGCCCTGGCTGAACAGATACGGCTTGACCTTGCCCGCGGTCAGCGCCGGTGGCAGCCAGCCGAGGGCGCTGGCGCCGGGGTCGGAGCGGTAGGCGATGACGATCCGCCGCGCGGTGCCAAGCTGCACGGTCAGCGGCGCGCCCTTCTCGGGGTCGCTCGCCCCGACCGACCAGGCGAGCGTGTGCCCGGCCGCGTCGGTGATGCTGAAAATTGCGAGGTTCTTGTCGTCGAGGATGACCTCCTTCGCACCGGCGGCGGCGAGAATATCGAGCGCGGCGGTCCCGTGGATGACGTGGCTGGCGAAATCGACCGTCAGGTCGAGGTCGACGTGCGTCACCCGCGCGATCTCGGGCCGCGCATAGGTCAGGACGTCCTTCGCCTCGGGCGTGGTCAGGATCGGCGACGGCGCATCGGGGGCCGCGACCGCCGTCGTTGCGGTCGTCACGGCGGCGAAAGCGATCAAGACGCGCATGCTGTGACTGACCCTGTGTCGATTGCGCTGCAGCCCAATCACTTCACCCGGCTGCAACGCTTGGCTGAACTCACCGCCTTCTACCGGGCGTCACCCTTCGATCGCAAACGATCTCCGCATCGTGCGGCTGTCGCGGGGACATCGATCCGGTCGGCTTAGCGTCATGCGGTGGTTGGCGAATGCATATCACCCCGGATAGGGTGACCGCGGCCATGGCGCGCGCGGGCGCCCGGCACAGCGTAACGGGTGGGCAATATGAAGCTTCTAGGCACGGCATTGACGCTGGCTCTCATCGCGACGGCGTCGCCACTGGTCGGCCCCGCGGCGGCGGCGGCAGTCGCAAGCAGCCCGGCCGACCGGCAGCTCAAGGCGATCTACGACGCCGAGTGGATCTGGCGCCAGAAGGAGTTTGCCGAGGTCAGCGAGGGGCTGCGGAGCAAGGCCGACGATCATTTTCCTGCCGTCACCCCCGCCGACTGGGCGCGGCGCCGGGCGTATTGGGTGGGCGTGCTGGCGAAGATCGCGGCGATCCCGGCGGCCAGCCTGTCGCTCGAAGAACAGCTCAACGCCGCCGTGCTGACGGAGTCGCTGCGCGCCAACGTCGCCAACATCGACTACCGGACCTACGAAGCGCCGCTCAACAGCGACTCCTATTTCTGGGGCGAGGTGAAGCCCTACTCGGCGCTCGAGACCGTTGCCGATTATCGCCGCTACATCGGGCGGCTCAAGGACACGCCGCGCTGGTTCGACGAGAATATCGCCAACATGCGCGCCGGGCTCGCGCGCGGCTTCACCCCGCCGCGGGTGACGCTGACCGGTCGCGACGCGACGATCGCGGCGTTCGCTACCGGAGGTCCGGCCAACCCGCTCAACGAACCGTTCAAGGCGATGCCCGCGTCGATCCCGGCGGCCGATCAGGCGGCGCTGCGCGCGGAGGCGGCAGGCGTGATCGACGCGCAGGTCGCGCCCGCCTATCGCAAGCTGCTCGGCTTCTTCCGCGATACCTATCTGCCGGGCGCGCGTTCGACGCTGGCGGCAAGTGCGCTGCCGGACGGCAAGGCGTTCTATCGCAGCCAGATCCGCGAATACACGACGCTCGACCTGACGCCCGAGGCGATCCATGCGATCGGCCTCAAGGAAGTCGCGCGGATCGACGCCGACATGAAGGCGACAATCGCCCAGACCGGGTTCAAGGGCAGCTTCGCCGAGTTCCTCGCCTTCCTGCGCAACGATCCGCAATTCTATGCGCGGACCCCCGACGAGCTGCTCGGCTTTTCGGCGCTCGTCGCCAAGCGGATGGACGGGCGGCTCAAGGACGTTTTCACCGTCCTGCCGCGCTACCGCTTCACCATCCAGCCGGTGCCCGATGCGATCGCGCCGGTCTATACCTCGGGCCGCGGCGGGCTCAGCGCCTGCCTGATGAACACCTATGATCTCAAGTCGCGGCCGCTCTACAACCTCGTCTCGCTGACGCTCCACGAATGCGTTCCCGGCCATAGCCACCAGGCGGCGATGGCGCTGGAGGCGCCCGATCGTCCGGCATTCCGCCGCGAAACCTATTTCTCGGGCTATGGCGAGGGCTGGGGGCTTTATTCGGAGTGGCTCGGGACCAAGCTCGGCATGTACCGGACGCCGTACGAGGAGTTCGGCCGCGAGACCTTCGAGATGTGGCGTGCCTGCCGGCTGGTGATCGACACCGGGCTGCACGAGGACGGCTGGACCCGGCAGCAGGCGATCGATTATCTCGCCAGCCATACCGCCCTCGCCAAGCTCGATATCGAGATCGAGGTCGACCGCTACATCAGCTGGCCAGGGCAGGCGCTCGCCTACAAGCTCGGCGAGATGAAGATGCGCGAGCTGCGCGGCAAGGCCGAAGCCGAGCTCGGCCCGCGCTTCGATCAGCGGCGCTTTCATGACACGCTGCTCAACATGGGATCGGTGCCGCTGCCGGAAATGGAGCGCGAAATGCTGGCGTGGATCGCCTCGGAGAAGGCGAAGCCGGCGTCATAGGTACATTGCTCAGGGTCGAGCACGATGCTCCCAACCCAGCACGACGGTTCGATCATCGCGGGCGTAGACCTACTTCCGCTCGAGCCATCCGCCGTCGGCGAGCCAGTCCAGCAGCCGGTCGGGCCAGTGCAGGATCGAGATGCGGTTCGACTCGTCCAGATTGAATGCGTGCGTCGAGTCGGCGTACATGTGCAGCTCGGCCGAGACGCCCGCCTTCCGCAGTTGCTCGTAGAGGGCGACGGAGGGCGCGGCGCAGCAGGGGTCGCGCGAACCTGCGACGATGAACGCCGGCGGCGCATGCGCCACATCGGTCGCGGGCAGTCCCGCTGGTCCGGGGAAGACGAGGACCTGAAAGGCCGGACGCGCGTCGAGCCGGTCGATGGCATCGCGCGTCGGGCGTCCGGCGGGTTCGGGATCGTCGGCGACTAGCGTGACCAGCTCGCCGCCCGCGGAGAAGCCCATTGCACCGACTCGAGCGGGGTCGATCCCATAAGCCGCGGCATGGCCGCGGACCCAGCGGATCGCCCGCCGGGCGTCGTCGGCCGCGTCACCGGTCACCGAATACGACGACCCTTCCTCGTTCGCGAGGCGATACTTGAGCACGAATGCGGACATGCCCATCCGGTTGAGCGCGGTCGCCACCTTGGTGCCTTCGTTCGTCCAGACTAGGAGCCGGTGCCCGCCTCCCGGAATAACGATCACCGCCGCACCGCTATTGTGGTGCGAATCGGCCGGGAAGGCGATGAGCGAGGGATCGTGGATGTTGCGTAGCCAATAGTCTCGTCCAACTTCCGGCTCGCGGCGGCGCGCTTCCGAGCCCGGCGCACCATTCGGCCAGAGCGGAATCGAGATCAGCGGGGCTGTCGTCACCGGCGGCGGATCGCTCGCCAGCGCCACAGCCGGCGCGACGAGAAGGACGATCGATACCCATAGCCGCACCATCATCTGTTCATTCCTCTCAAGCAGGTGCAGCTCCAGCGCGAGCTTCCCTGTCGGGCCACATCGGTCGCAATGCGGAGGCTCTCGAGCTGGCGCCGCGTGATCCAGGCTAGGCGAGCGTGACGGCCACTGCGGGATCGTGGGCGCGGGTGTAGTGCCAGTCGATTGCCACCGGCCGGCCGCCGTCCTTCACCGACCGCAGGATCGCGGCGATCAAGCGCATGTCCTGCAAGCCTTCCTCGCCCGGCGAGACCATCGGCACGCGCCCGCGCACGACGTCGCCCATCCAGTCCATTTCGCGCGCAAACTGATCGACCTCGGCAATGTGGACCTCGCCGGCATCGGGGCTGCTGAAAATCTCGAAATGGTTCCCGTTATAATAAGCACCGGGATCGCCGCGCAGTCGCGCCTTGTCGCAAAACACGTCCCACCGCATCGTGCCGCCGACCGAAAAGCTGGTCGAGCCGTTGGCCATCGCGCCCGACGGGAAGCGGAACTGCCACGCGATCATGTCGGGCACGGTCTTGAACCGCGGGTCGGTCCGGTCGGTCCGTTCCCATGCGCGTACCTCGACCGGCTCCTCCCCGAGCAGGTACCGCGCGCCGTTGATGCCGTAGATGCCCATGTCGGCCAGTGCGCCGCCGCCCGATTTCACCATGTCGAGCCGCCAGGCATCGGACGGCTCGTTCAGATCGGAGTCGCGCAGCATGTCGGTGACGACCAACCGCGGCTTGCCGTAGCGGCCCGAACGGATACGGCGCATCGCCTCGAGGTTCTTCGGCTCATACTGGCAGCGGTAGGCGATCATCAAATGGCGCTTCGCCGCCTTCGCCGCCGCGATCATTGTCTCGGCGTCGGCAACCGTCGTCGCCATCGGCTTTTCGCACAGGACGTGCTTGCCGGCCTTCAACGCGCGAAGCGTGTATTCCTTATGCAGGAAGTTCGGCAGCACGATGTAGACGATGCCGATCCGCGGGTCGTGCGCGATGCGGTCGAAATCTTCGTACGAGTAGATCGCATCGGCAGCCAAGCCATTTTCGGCGGCGACCCGGCGCGCCTTGTCGGGATGGCCGCTGACCAGGGCGGCGAGCTTGACGCCCGCCGTCGTGCGCAGCGCCGGGATGATCTGGCCCTGCGAAAGCTTGCCGATTCCGACGACGGCGACGCCGATGCGCTCGCTGTCGGGAAGCTTGGACCGGGGCTGCGCCTTTACGGCGGTGCCCGCCAAGGCTGCCGATGTCCCCGCCAGTCCGAGTTCGATCAGGTCACGACGCGACAGGCTCATCGGTTTTCCTCGCGGGCCAAGGTCAACTTGGGGATCAGTATCACTGCGTCGGGCTGTCAGCGGTGAACGCAGAGCAGCAAGGCTTGGTCACAGGCTGAAACTCCATCAGCTCCACCCGTGTCCCGTCGGGATCGTACAAATTTGCCTGCCACTTGCCATCGCGCCCCATCTGCGGCCCATCATGGCGCGGGCTGAGCCGGTCCGCTCGGTAGAGAGTCGTCACCGCTTCTTCCATATTACGGACACCGAGCGAGAGGTGGTTGAGCACCCCGAGCTGGTTGGCATCGACCTTCTCGAGCGGCACGTCCGAGCCGGGACCGACCATCATATATTCGAGCCAGTCATGCCCGTCGGGAGTCTGTTGCGACACCCAGTCGACCTTGCTCGCATCGAACGCACCGTACCAATACGGCCGGAAGCCGAGCAGCTGCCGGTAGAAACCGTCCTGCTTCGCCCGGTCATGCACGGCAAAGCCGACGTGGATGATGCGGCCGCTGATCGCGCCCGGCACCGCCGCAGTGTCTGCGCTCGCCGACTGGACGAACTGAACCTCGTTGCCTTCAGGATCGTGCGTCGTGAACCACTGGTCGCCGTCCGCGCTGCGCTGCACCGGGGAGAGGCCGGTCATGCCATTGGCGGCGAGCCAGCGACGCAATCCGGCGGCATCCAGCGTCGCATAGGCGACGTGGGCCAGCATGCTCGGTCCGTGAGTGGCGGGCGCCGGCAGCACCTCGACGAACTGGCGCGGGCTGAAATAGTAGCGCTTGCCTGCTGGATTCTCGGGGTCGCTCCCCTCGCGCGCGCCCAGTACCCGCGTGTAGAAGTCGCGCGTCTTGGCGGCATCGGTCGAATAGACCGCCAGGTGCGACACGCCGCCGATCGCGGGCCGGTCACTCGCCGGATGCGGCGCGGCGGCGAGCGTGAGGGAGAGCAGCGCCATGCACGCCAGTCTTCGGATCATCATCACCTCCTCGTACGTCGTGGAAATAGCCGCTGAAGGCCGGAATCAAGTTCAGCGATCGGTTCGGGATGGCACGGCACGCGGATCAGGCCGACACGCTCACGTGGGAAAAAGACACAAGAGATGCGCGCGCCATGCCTGTATCCGTTCCCCGATCCGGCGCGGCATTTTCAACCGCTTGGCCGACGATAGGCGCGGGTTCTCGTCGTGTCACCACAAGGGTCGAACACGTTCAGGCACGCCGGTTCGCGCGGCCCGCCGGAAATCGGCCTCCTTGGCTAGTCGACCCAATCCCGTCGCAGCGGACGCACTGCCGAAGCCATCAGCAGCGCGGCGATCAGATAGAAGCCGAGGCCGGCAACGATCGAATAGCGCAGCGCCTCGACACCATAGGTCGGCGTCAGCCGATCCGACAGGCGGCCGAGAAACAAGGTCCCGCCGCCCAGGCCGATCAGATTGTTTATCAGCAGGAAGCACGCCGACGCGCTCGCCCGCATCGCCGACGGCACGAGATGCTGGACCGCCGAAATCACCGGGGCCAGCCAGACGTACGCAAGCGCCTGCGGCACGAGCAACAGGACGAAGGCCAATGGCACCGAATGGCTGAGCGCCGCGGCGGCGAACAGCGGGACGGCGGCGACGAAGGCGAGCGCAGGAACCCAGGCATGCGCCCCGCGATCGCGGCTGCCGAGGCGGTCGGCGAGGACTCCGCCGGCGATGATGCCCGCGACCCCACCCACCAGCAGCACCGCGCCATAGAAGTGCGACGTTGCGATGAGACCGAGACCGAAGCTGCGCTGGAGCAATGACGGCAGCCAGAATGCAAGGCCGTAGCCCAGCATCGAGCTCGACGCAGCTCCAAGCGACAGCAACCAGAAGCTCGGCTTGACGGCAAGAATGCCGAACACCCCGGCGATCCCGGTGTCGGGCGCGGCAATCCTCGGCGGGTCGCGGACGACAATCTTGAACAGCGGAGCTGCGAGCGCCCCGGCGACCCCGACCACGATGAACGCCACGCGCCAGTTGACCCGCGCCGCGACGAGCCCGCCGAACAACACGCCGACCGCCGAGCCGAGCGGGATGCCGAGTGAATAGATCGCCAGCGCCCGTGCCCTTACTCGCGGCGCGAAGCTGTCGGCGATCAGCGCATATGACGGCGCGACCCCGCCCGCCTCGCCGATGCCGACGCCGAGCCGCGCGGCGAACAACTGCCCGAAGCTTGCCGTGAACCCGCACGCCGCGGTGCACCCGCTCCACACCGCCAGCGACGCCGCGATAACCCACGCCCGTCCGCTGCGGTCGGCGAGCCGCGCCAGCGGTATGGCGCACGTCGAGTACAGCAAGGCGAACGCCAGTCCCCCCAGCAGGCCGAGCTCGGTATCGCTCAGCCTGAGGTCGGCCTTGATCGGCCCAGCGAGAATGCCGAGGATCTGGCGATCGATGAAATTGAAGGTGTAGACGACAAGCAGCGCTGCGAGCGTCGTTCGTGGACCGCGTCCGATCACGTTACCCGGCCCGGCAGACGGTGGCGACCGATCCCGCCCAGCCGGGCAGGATCGGACGCAACGGCTTGCGATCGCACCTTAGAATTTAAGCCCGACCGTCACGTAGAACTGGCGCGGGTTGCCGTAGAAGGCGGTCAGCACGCCCTCCTTGCCGAGCGTCGGGATCGGGTTGCCCGCGGCGCTGCTGAGCACCGCGCCCGTCGTCGGGTTGATCGCGAGGAACTGGTAGCCGCCGGTCCGGTAGTGGACGTCGGTCAGGTTCTTGCCGTGAAGGCCGACCGACCAGCGGTCGCTGTCCGACCGCCAGACGATGCTCGTATCGAGCAGCGTGTACCCCGGCTGGTCGAGCGGCGAGATCGTCTCGAACTGGCCGACGCGGCTGCGGTACGACAGGCTCGGGCTGATATCGAGCTGGCCCGCGCCGATCAGCGTCAGCGGCGTCGACAGCGTCAGCGTCCCGCTCGCGGTCCACTTCGGCGTGTTCTGCACCTGGCGGAACTGCGCCACCTGGACCCCGACGGTGTTGATGAAGCTTTTGTACTTGGCGTCGATGTAGCCGAGCGACCATGCGAAATTTAGGTTCGACCCCGCGCCGGCGATCTCGGGCGCGAGCTTGGCGAGCCCCTCGAACTCGGCCCCCTTGAACTCCGCTTTGCCGGCGTTGGTGGTGATGCCGACGAAGGTCTGGACGCCGCCAACCAGCGCGCCGACCGAGCTCGGGATCTGGACGTCGGTATAGTTGGCGTAGAACCCCGCGAGGCTGAAGTTGACGCGGTTGTCGAGCACCTTCGCCTTCCAGCCGAGTTCGTAGCTGTCGACCTTCTCGGGCTTGAACAGCAGGAAGTTGTAGATTTCCTGCGGGTCGCGAACGCCGTTGGCGTTGGTATCGGGGGCCGCGGTCGTGAGTCCGCGCGGGTCGAAGCCACCGCCCTTGAAGCCCTGCGAATAGCTTGCGTAGATGTTGTGGTCAGAGGTCGGCTTGAAGCTTACCGAGGCCCGCGGCGTGAACTGCTTGAAGGTCGCGGTGCCGTTGAAATCCGACGTCGGCGCGCCGAGTTGAATCCCCGCGCCGCCGAGGTCGGGCGATGCTCCACCGATCAGGTTGCGCCGGAATATCCGCGCGGTCCGCTTGTCGTTGGTGTAACGCCCGCCCGCCGAAAAGCTCAGCCGGTCGGTGAAGTCGAAGGTGAAGTCGCCGAACACGCTCCACGTCTTGGTCCCGACATTACCCAGCGTCGACGCGGTCAGTCCCGGCAGGCCGATCGGCCGCCCGGTCGTGTCGAGGATGACGTCGAAGATGTTGAACGCGGTTGCGTCGAGATAATAGACGCCGACGAGACCGTTGAGGCGGTCGCTCGAATACAGCAGCTGACCTTCCTGCGAGAACTGCTTGTTCTTGTAGATGGCCGGCACGTCGACGTCCTGCGCGGGCAGGCTGTCGAAGTCGATCGATGTCGAGGTCTTGTCGCGCCGATAGGCGGTAATGCTCTTGAGCGTGAACGCCGCGCTCAGCTTGAGTTCGGCGATCCCCGAAAAGCCGTACGCCTCGATCGACTGTTTCGGCGAGTTGAGCCCGGCGCGCGTGTCATAGACATTGGCGAGGATCGGCGCGCCCGACTGCAACCCCGGGATCAGGCGGTAGCCGTTCCGCGGATTGCTGTTGTCCTTGACGTAATCCGACGAGAAACGGAGCGAGAGATCGGGCACCGGCTCGAGCTCGGCCGATACGCGCGCGGCATAGACATCCTTGTTGTAGTTACCGAGGCCGTTGGTCAGGTTGCGGCCAAAGCCGTCGTGGCTGAGCCGCGCGACCGATCCGCCGACACGAAAATTGTCGGTGATCGGGGTCGACGCGGTGACCACGCCGTCGGCCTCGTTGTAGTTGCCGTAGGTCGCGCGCAGCGACACTTCGGTGTCCTTCGGATTGATCCGCTTGGTGATGTATTTGACTGCGCCGCCGATCGTGTTGCGCCCGTACAGCGTCCCCTGCGGCCCGCGCAGCACTTCGATCCGCGCGACATCGATGACGTCGAGGACGGCGGCCTGCGGGCGATTGAGATAGACGTCGTCGAGGTAAAGTCCGACCCCCGATTCGAATCCCGCAACCGGGTCCTGCTGCCCGACGCCGCGAATGAAGGCGGTCAGCGTCGAGTTCGTGCCACGCGATGCCTTGAGGCTGAGGTTGGGCACCGACTGCGCGACCGCGACGATGTCCTGGATGCCCGATGCAGCCAGCTGCGCACCGCTGATCGCCGAGATCGCGATCGGCACGTTGCGTAATGTTTCCTCGCGGCGGCGCGCGGTGACGACGATGTCGCCGTCGGTCCCGGCGGTCACCTGCGGCGCGGCGGCGGCTGGAGTTTCGGAGTCCTGTGCGGCAGCGGCCTGCGCGACCGCGAGCGCGCCGAGCGCAACGCCCAGCTTGACCACAAGGCGCGTCGTATCGGATCTCGTCATGTCGGTCCCTCCCTCAAGGCGGTCGTTGCCGCCGATTTGCCAGTCGTTACAGCTGTGATACTGAAACCTGAACCGACTTTCAACTTCAAGCTGCGGGGAACATGACGGTGGTGGACGAGAGTCGAAGGCCTACTGGAGGCGAAGCAGATCGCGGAGGACTGCACCGACGGTCAGGGGAACCTCTACCGGGTCAGCTTTCACAACTCCATCGACCACTCGATCGAACTGACGAAAGAGCAGATCGCTGCGGCGGCCGACTGAGGCCGTTATGGCGCCCTGAACGGATTCGGGAGGTCGAACGCGTAGGTCTCTCCGTCGTCGGAGAACATAGTCTTGAGGGCGGAGTCCCACACGTCAGCGAACAGCGGAGTGAGCGCGTCAGGAGCTTTACT
>NZ_JANYGL010000037.1 GCF_025362435.1 Polymorphobacter sp. | reverse complement strand
TCGCCGAAGGCGCTGGTCGATAGTGCTGTCGACTCGCTGAACGCCAGTGGCGCCAAGGCGCTTGCCTCGGTGAAAGGCAAAGCGCTGTCGCATCCGCTCGCGATCGCCGGTGCTGGGCTCGCAGTTGGCATTGCGCTGCTCGCTCGCAGCAAGGTCAAGCGCGCCACGATCGAATATGGCGACAGCTATGCCGCTTATGCGGATTACGATGACGGCTATGCCGCCAATCTCGCCGCCGACGACATCCCGGTCGGGCCGGCGCGGGCCCGGATCGAGGCGATCCAGCACAAGGCGCACGTCGCCGTCGACGACAATCCGCTCGCGGTTATCCTCGTCGGGGTCGCCACGGGAGCCTTGCTCGGGGCGATCGTGCCGGTCAGCGAGACTGAGCAGACGATGTTCGGTGATGTCGGCGTACGGCTCGAAGCTGCGGGTGACGCCGCGATCGCCAGCGCCAAGGCCGAGTTCGACTTTTCCAAGCTGTCGTTTACCGGCGGTGTCAGCGGGATTATGGAGCGCGCGGTCCAGTCGCTGCTGACGATCGTCGAAGCCGCCGGCAGTGCCCTGTTGCGTAAGCCGTCGCGCTCCGCTTAACGTCACATTCAGTAGGTTGGCGCTAGGCCCCGATACGGGCGGTCGATGCCCGGATTTCAGGAGCGGTAGATGCGTCGTTTAACCCTTGGCGTGAGCGTTCTCGCCGTCATGCTCGCTCCGGTCGTCGGCACCTCGGCACTGGCTCAAGCAGCGACGCCGGCCGAGGCTGCATCTGCGGGCCAGTTCATCTCGACGCTCTCCGACAATGCCTTCGCCGTCCTTAAGGAGACCTCGTCGAAGCCGGCGATCAAGGCGAAGTTCCGCAATATGCTGAAGGAAAACTTCGCTGTCGACGACGCCGGAGCCCGGCTGATCCGGCGCTACCGCAACCAGATCACGCCTGCCCAGCTGGCAGCTTATCAGGCGGTGCTGCCCGACTACGTCGTCAACATCTATGCCGACCGGTTGATCAATTACTCGAACGCCGACGTAAAGATTATCCGGACCCAGCCGCATGGTTCGACCGGCGGCGTCGATGTCTTCACGAAGATTGGTGTCGCGGGCAAAGCCCCGTTTGACATCATCTGGTACGTCGAGAAGTCACCAGCTGGAAAATGGCTCGTCGGCAACGTTACCGTGTCAGGCGTCAACCTGTCGCTGACGCAGGAGGCCGACTTCTCGGCGATCATCTCGAAGCAGGGCTTCGACGGACTCGTTGCGCTGATGAAGGCGTCGAACGCCAGGTCAGCGTGACCTCGCTGCTGGATACGTCCGCAGCTGCCTATATCGACCCCAGCGCGCAGATCTACGGCCGCGTCACGATGCGCGAGGGGTCGTCGATCTGGTGCAACGCCGTCATCCGCAGCGAGGCGGCGCACGTCGAGATCGGGGCGTTTTCAAACGTCCAGGATTTCGTCATGATCCATACCGACCCCGGCCGCCCGGTCGTCGTCGGAACGCACTGCTCGATTACCCACCACGCGACGCTGCATGGCTGTACGATCGGCAACCACGTCCTCGTCGGGATCAATGCCACGGTGTACGGCGGCGCGATCATCGGCGACAACTCGATCGTAGGGCAGCACGCCTACGTCAAGGACGGCACGATCGTACCGCCGAATTCGATCGTCGTTGGCTCGCCGGCGAAGGTAATCCGCACCGCGAACAGCTGGATCGCCAACCGGATCAACGCATTATTCTACCATCGCAATGCGCTGGCTTATTCCGCCGGAGATCACCGGGCGTGGAACGGGCCCGAGTTCGAAGATTGGGCGGCGGGTGTCATCGCCTCTGTGCAAGCCGAGTATGCCGCGCTAAATCCCGCGGCATGAACAAGCTCCATCTCGTTTTCGGCGGCCGCGTGACCGATCCGCGTACCCTCGATTTCGAGGACCCCACCAAGCTCGACGTCGTCGGCATCTTCCCCGACTATGCATCTGCCGAAAAGGCGTGGCGGTCGAACGCCCAGCGGACCGTCGACGACGCGGCGATGAAGTACGTCGTCGTCCACCTCCATCGGATGCTCGAGCCCGACGTCCCGGTCTGAGCTATTCGTACCGGGTGCGCCGCCGGACGAACGGCTGGGCGAACAGCAGCCCGACGATGAAGCCGCCGATGTGCGTCCAGATGGCGATGCGGCCCTCGCCGGTGTTGAACGCGACCGCCGTCAGCAGCTGCAGCCCGATCCACGTCGCGGCGTACCATAATGCGGTGATGGTCGCGGCGGACACGTTGAAGCCGAGCACGCGCCGAGCCTTGACGCGGCTCCGCGCGAACAGGACTGCATAGGCGCCGAAGACGCCGGCGATGGCTCCGCTCGCGCCGACCACGGACTCGGTCGAGTGCGGCGCCACGGCGACCTGAAGCAGTCCGCCGACGATGCCGCTGAGGACGTAGAGCACGACGAAACGCGCACGGCCGATCTCGATCTCGACGTTCTTCCCGACCCACGCCAGAAACGTCAGGTTGAGCGCGAGATGCATCCACCCGGCGTGGAGGAACAACGACGTCAGCAGCGTCAGCACCGCCGGCACGTCCCCGGGGAGCGTCGGTACCGCGCCGATGAAGCGCGCAGGGACCAGCGCGGCATGACGCTCCAGCGTGTCGCTGAACGCGGCACCGCCGACCGTTGCCGCGATCTGGATAAGAACGCAGGCCCCGACGAGGGCGCGCGTCACCGGGGCGGACGGCGGCGTGAACGATGCGCCGCCGTAACCGCCCTCGGGCTTCAAATGAACTCGACCTTTTCGATCGTGTAATATTTATCACCCGACGGGGTCGTCACCTCGACCTCCTCGCCGAGCCGCCGCCCGATCAGCGCGCGCCCAAGCGGCGACGAATAGCTGATGCGGCCACGATGCGCGTCGGCCTCGGTCTGGCCGACGATCTGGTAGGTGATCGGCTTGTCGTCCTCGTCGAGCAGCCCGACGGTCGCGCCGAATACGACCTTGTCGCCCGAAAGCGTCTTGGGGTCGATGATGACCGCGCGGGCGAGCTTGTCCTCGAGCTCCATCGTCTGCGCCTCGATATGCCCCTGACGCTCCTTAGCGGCATGGTACTCGGCGTTTTCCGACAAGTCACCGTGAGCACGCGCCGTCTCGATGTCCTCGACGTTCTTCGGCCGCTCGACCTCTTTCAGCTCGCGCAGCGTCGCCATCAAATGGGCGTGCCCCTCCGCGAGCATGGGGTACTTTTCGACCGTCGCCATCAACTAAAACCTTCCCTTTACGCCTTCGCCCTCGGTGGAGTGACCCACCGCTGGCGGCAATGTCGCTATCCGGAAGCCTAATTATCCCGCGCTGAATAATATGACTGCAGAGACCGTACTTCAAGCGGTCGCTGCTTCAACGCAGCAATTGCCTGGGTGGCGGCAACGCTCGCCGACGCCGTCGTGAAGTACGGGACCTTGCCATAAAGCGCCGACGCCCGGATCGACGCCGAGTCCTTCATCGACTGGGCGCCCTCGGTGGTGTTGACGATCAGCGCGATGCCACCGTCCTTGATCCGGTCGACGATGTGCGGCCGTCCCTGCTGGACCTTGTTGACGCGCTCGACCGCTATGCCCTCGCCGTCGAGGAATTTCGCGGTGCCGTCGGTCGCGATCAGGCCGAAGCCCATGCCGACGAGGTCGCGAGCGGCTTCGAGGATGACCGCCTTGTCGCTGTCCTTGACCGACAGGAACACCGTCCCCGCCATCGGCAGCACCGTCCCCGCGCCAAGCTGCGCCTTGGCGAACGCCATCGCGAAATCGCTATCGATTCCCATGACTTCGCCGGTCGACTTCATCTCCGGCCCGAGGACCGGGTCGGTGCCGGGGAAGCGCGCGAAGGGGAACACCGCCTCCTTGACCGCGATGTGTTTCCACGCCGGGCGCTTGAGGTTGAAGCTGGCAAGGCTCTCCCCCGCCATCACCCGCGCCGCGATCTTGGCGATCGGGATGCCGGTCGCCTTGGCGGTGAACGGGACGGTGCGGCTGGCGCGCGGATTGACCTCGATCAGATAGACCTCGCCGTCCTTGACCGCGAACTGGATGTTCATCAGCCCGCGAACCTCGAGCGCACGCGCCAGCAACGCCGTCTGGCGCTCGATCTCGGCGATGATGTCGGGCCCGAGGCTGTGCGGCGGGATCGAGCACGCGCTGTCGCCCGAATGAACTCCCGCCTCCTCGATATGCTGAAGCACGCCGGCAACAAACACCGTATCGGGGTCGGCGAGCGCATCGACGTCGACCTCGACCGCGTCGCGCAGATACTGGTCGATCAGCACCGGCCCGCCGCTGAGCGCGGCGGCGTTATCGCGCAGATAGGCGTCGAGCGCGGCGGGAGTCTCGACGACCTCCATCGCCCTACCGCCGAGGACGAATGACGGGCGCATCAACACCGGGTAACCGACGCGTTCGGCGATCGCGACCGCGGCGGTGCGATCGACCGCGATGCCGTTGTTCGGCTGCCTGAGCCCGAGGCGCTCGACCAGCGCGGCGAAGCGCTCGCGGTCTTCCGCAAGGTCGATATTGTCGGGCGAGGTGCCCAGGATCGGGATACCCGCCGCCTTTAACGCACTGGCAAGGTTGAGCGGCGTCTGCCCGCCGAACTGGACGATGACGCCGACAAGCTCGCCGTTCTCCATCTCCTTGTGAAGGACCTCGAGGACGTCCTCGGCGGTCAGCGGCTCGAAATACAGCCGGTCTGAGGTGTCGTAGTCGGTGCTGACAGTCTCGGGGTTGCAGTTGACCATGATCGTCTCGAACCCTGCATCGGCCAGCGCGAAGCAGGCGTGGCAGCAGCAGTAATCGAACTCGATCCCCTGCCCGATCCGGTTCGGCCCGCCGCCGAGGATGACGACCTTGCGCGCCGCCGTCGGCTGGCTCTCGCACTCGGGCTCGCCGAAGCTCGGGGCTTCGTAGGTCGAATACATGTACGGCGTCTTCGCGGCGAACTCCGCGGCGCAGGTGTCGATGCGCTTGAACACCGGACGGACGCCGAAGCCATGGCGGTGCGCGGACACCTCGGCCGCCGTGCCTCCGGTCAGCTTCGCGAGCCGCGTATCGGCGAAACCCATCGCCTTCAGCCGGCGCATCCCCGCCGTGTCATTGGGCAGCCCGCTCGCACGTAATTCGGCTTCCGCTGCAATGATCTCGGCGATCCGGTTGAGAAACCACGGTTCGTAGAAGGTAATCGCGTTGACCCGCTCGACCGAGAAACCGCTGCGCAGCGCCTGCGCCGCGATCAGCAGCCGGTCGGGTCCGGGGATCGACAGCGCCGCCGCGATCTCCTCGTCGCTCGCCCCGGCCAGGCTTTCGACCTCGTCGAACCCGGTCAGCCCGGTCTCTAGCCCGCGCAACGCTTTCTGCATCGACTCATGGATCGTCCGCCCGATCGCCATGACCTCGCCGACCGACTTCATCGCCGTGCCGAGGACCGCCTCGGCGCCCTTGAACTTCTCGAAGGCAAAGCGCGGGATCTTGGTCACGACGTAATCGATCGTCGGCTCGAACGCCGCCGGCGTCGCTCCGGTGATGTCGTTCTGGACCTCGTCGAGTGTGTAGCCGACCGCGAGCAGCGCCGCGACCTTGGCGATCGGGAAGCCGGTCGCCTTCGACGCCAGCGCCGACGAGCGCGACACGCGCGGGTTCATCTCGATGACGACAAGCCGCCCGTCCTTCGGGTCGACTGCGAACTGGACGTTCGAACCACCTGTTTCGACACCGATTTCACGCAGCGTCGCGATCGACGCGTTGCGCATGATCTGGTATTCCTTGTCGGTCAGTGTCAGGATCGGCGCAACGGTGATGCTGTCGCCGGTATGCACCCCCATCGGGTCGATATTCTCGATGCCGCAGATGATGATCGCATTGTCGTTGCGGTCGCGAACGACCTCCATCTCGTATTCCTTCCAACCGAGCACCGATTCCTCGATCAGCACCTCGGTGGTGGGCGAGGCATCGAGCCCGGTGCCGACGATGTGGAGGAATTCCTCGCGGTTATAGGCGATGCCACCGCCGGTACCGCCCATCGTGAACGACGGCCGGATTATCGTCGGCAGGCCAACGAACTCAAGCGCTTCGAGCGCTTCGGCAACGTTGTGCGCGATCCGGCTGCGCGGGCTTTCGAGCCCGATCTTGTCCATCGCGTCGCGGAACTTGAGCCGGTCCTCGGCCTTGTCGATCGCCACCGCATCGGCGCCGATCAGCTCGACGCCGTATTTCTCGAGCGTCCCGTCGCGGAACAGCGCGAGCGCGGTGTTGAGCGCGGTCTGCCCGCCCATCGTCGGCAGCAGCGCATCGGGGCGCTCGATCTCGATGATCTTGGCAACGACCGCACGCGTGATCGGCTCGACATAGGTCGCATCGGCCATATCGGGATCGGTCATGATCGTCGCCGGGTTCGAATTGACCAGCACGATCCGATACCCCTCGGCGCGCAACGCCTTGCACGCCTGCGTCCCCGAATAATCGAACTCGCACGCCTGCCCGATGATGATCGGGCCGGCGCCGATGATGAGGATGGTGCGGATGTCGGTGCGTTTGGGCATTTGATTAGATTGCTCTCATTGCATACGTTGCTGGCATTGCAATCACTGGAGGCGACCGATGGCGAGCCTGACGATCCGCAACATTCCCGACGACGTGCAACGCCGCTTCCGCGCGCAGGCTTCGGCCAAGGGCATGTCGATGGAGGCAGAGGCGCGACGACTGGTGATTGCGGCCGTCACCGAGACCGTGCCGCCGCCGCGCAAATCCATCGGGCAGATGATCTACGAGATGAGTCGCCCCGGAATTGACTTGCCGATCCCGCCCCGTAGCCCCGCGCGGGTTCCCGATCTCGAATGATCCTCGTTGACACCAATGTCTGGAGCGAGTTGACCCGGGCAATACCCGATCCGGCCGTGCTGGCGTGGGAGGCTGCGAATGCCGACCGTCTATGGTTGGCGACCGTGGTGATCGGCGAACTGCTATCGGGAGCGCACCTCCTGCCCGACGGTAAGCGTAAACAGGCGTTTCTAACGAACTACGATGAATTGATTGCGACACATGTTGATCGCATCGTGGCGTTCGATCTCGCCGCGTCCCTTCATTATGGGCCAGTGCTCGCTGCACAGGAGCGCGCCGGGCGAGCACCGGGAACCGCCGACACGCAGATTGCGGCAATTGCGCTTGCGTACGAAATGAAATTGGCAACGCGCAATACGAAGCATTTCGAAGGGTTGGGGCTCGCCTTGATCGATCCTTGGATTGGGTGACGGGTAAAGACGAATCGTCGAAGGCGTAGATCTTAGCTCGGGTATGTCGCTTGCTTCCGATCACACGAGCGACCCGACAAACCGCTCGAATAGATAATGACTGTCCTGCGGCCCCGGGCTCGCCTCCGGGTGATACTGCACGCTAAATGCGCTCCGGTCGGTCAGCTCCAGCCCCGCCAGCGAGCCGTCGAACAAACTCACATGCGTCGCCCGCGCGTTCTCCGGCAGCGTCGCGCTGTCGACCGCGAAGCCGTGGTTCATGCTGGTGATCTCGACGCGGCCATCGCTCAGCCGCTTGACCGGGTGGTTGGCGCCGCGGTGGCCCTGGTGCATCTTGTAGGTGCTCGCGCCGACCGCCAGCCCGAGCAACTGGTGGCCGAGGCAGATGCCGAACAGCGGCGTCCCCGAGTTGAGCACCGCCTGGATCGTCGGCACCGCGTACACGCCGGTCGCCGCCGGGTCGCCCGGGCCGTTCGACAGGAAGATGCCGTCGGGCTTGTGCGCCATGATCTCGTCGAAGGTCGCGGTCGCCGGGACGACGGTCACCCGCGCGCCGGCGGCGACAAGATTGCGCAGGATGTTGCGCTTCATCCCATAGTCGATTGCGACGACATGCGGCCCGTCGGGGTTCGCTGCACTGGTCGCGTACCCCTGCCCCAGCGTCCACAACCCGTCGTTCCAGCCGTAGCTCTGCGTCGTCGACACGTCCTTGGCGAGGTCCATGCCCTCGAGCCCCGGCCATTCGCGCGCCTGCGCCAGCAAAGCCGGGACGTCGAACTCGCCGCTCGGCGAATGCGCGATGACCGCGTTCGGCGCGCCGAGGTCGCGGATGCGGCGGGTCAGCGCGCGGGTGTCGACCCCCGCCAGTCCGATCCGGTCCCAGCTTTTCAGCCATGCATCGAAGGTCCGGTCGGCGCGCCAGTTCGCCGCTTCGCTCGGGATCGCGGCGACGATGCAGCCGAGGGCATGCGGGTTGCTCGACTCGACATCCTCGGGGTTGGCCCCGGTGTTGCCGATGTGCGGGGTGGTGAAGGTGATGATCTGCCCGGCATAGCTCGGGTCGGTCATCGCCTCCTGGTAGCCGGTCATCGCGGTATTGAAGCAGACTTCGCCGACAGCAGCGCCCTCGGCACCGATGCCATGGCCCCAGACGACGGTACCGTCAGACAGGACCAATACACCAGTCGCGCCGGTCGGTTGGGCATGCGCGGGGGCGTCGGCCAAGTGGCTTCCTTCAGGTTGGCGGATGGGCAAACGCATGGCGAACTACGGCGCGCGCGGTGCCGGGTCAATCTTTACCCGTGTCCACCGCGTGCGGTTAGGTGCGGACCGGTGTGCGCGCTATGATACCGCCCCCGACTCGACAGGACAAACATGATCCGCGACGACATTAAGGCCGCGACGATCACCGCGATGAAAGCCAAGGACAGCGCCCGCCTCGGTGCCCTGCGCCTCATTTCGGCGGCGTTGAAGAACAAGGACATCGAGCTTCGCACCGGCACGCCGCCCGCCGACGACGACGTGCTCGTCGCCGACGTGCTGACCAAGATGGCGAAGCAGCGCCGCGAATCGATCGAGATGTACGTCACCGGCAATCGCCCCGAGCTCGCCGACGCCGAACGCGCCGAACTCGGCGTGATCGAGGGTTTCATGCCGCAGCAGATGGCGGCGGGCGAGGCGATGGCGGTCGTCCGCGGACTGGTCGAGGAGCTCGGCGCGAGCAGTATCAAGGACATGGGCAAGGTCATGGCGGCGCTGCGTGAGCGCTTCGCCGGGCAGATCGACATGTCGTCGGCGTCGGCGATGGTGAAGACGGCGCTCGCGGGATAAGGTGAGCGGGTGACGCTCGCCCCTGCCTTCCTCGATGAACTCCGCGCCCGCGTCGCGGTGTCGACCGTCGTCGCGCGGCGGGTCAAGCTGAGCCGCGCCGGGCGCGAGATGAAGGGCTGCTGCCCGTTCCACAACGAGAAATCGCCGAGCTTTTTCGTCAACGACGACAAGGGGTTCTACCACTGCTTCGGTTGCGGCGCGCACGGCGACGTGATCCGCTTCGTCGTCGAGCAGGAGGGACTCGGCTTCATCGATGCAGTCAAGTCGCTCGCCGCCGAGGCTGGGCTGGCGCTCCCCGAGGAGACCCCTGAGGCGCGCGAGCGTAGCCAGGCAGCGGAAGGGCTGCACGACGTCACCGGCAAGGCAGCGGCGTGGTTTTCCAGCCAGTTACGCGACGCCGGTGGATCGACCGCGCGAGATTATCTCGGCAAGCGTGGAATTGCCGAGAAGACCATTGCCGATTTTGGCCTCGGCTATTCGCCCGACAGCCGGACCCGCCTCCGCGCCGCGCTCGCCAGTTTCGGCGGCGCGAAGCTGGTCGAGACCGGGCTGTTGATCCAGCCCGAAGCCGAGGGAAACGCCAAGCCGGGCGACCCCTACGACCGGTTCCGCGGGCGGCTAATGTTTCCGATCCGCGACCCGCGCGGGCGGGTTATCGGCTTCGGCGGACGCATTCTCGGAGACGGCCAGCCCAAGTATCTGAATTCGCCCGACACGCCGTTGTTCGACAAGGGCCGGACGCTCTACAACCTCGACCGCGCCGGGCCGGTCGCGCGCAAGTCGCTGCGGCTGATCGTCGTCGAGGGGTACATGGACGTCATCGGCCTCGCGCAGGCGGGCTTCACCGACGCGGTCGCCCCGCTCGGCACCGCGCTGACCGAGAGCCAGCTTGCCCTGATGTGGCGGATCGTGCCCGAGCCGGTGCTGTGCTTCGACGGCGACGCCGCGGGCCAGCGGGCGGGGCTGCGCGCGCTTCACCGCGCATTACCACTGCTCGAGGCGGGCAAGTCGCTCCGCTTCGCCACCCTGCCCCCCGGCAAGGACCCCGACGATCTCGTCCGTGCCGGCGGCCCCGCCGCGTTCGATGCCGTCCTCAGCGCCGCCGAGCCGCTGATCGAGCGGCTGTGGCGGAGCGAGACCGAGGGCGTCGACACGTCCACGCCCGAGCGCCGCGCCGCCGTCCTCGCCGCGCTCGATACCCGCGCCGGTGAAATCGCCGACAAGATGCTCCAGGGCTTCTACCGGACCGAGCTACGCGACCGCTTCTACGCGCTGTTCCGCCGCCCCGAGCGGACCCCGTGGAAAAAGGGAGGTCTCCCGCCCCGCGCCGCCTCCCCCGGCATCCTCCGCGCCGCACGCCCCGACATGGGCGAGGCGATGGTGCGGCAGGTCCTCGTCGCCTGCCTGCTGCGCCCAGAGCTGATCGACGCCGGGTTCGAGCGCCTCGCCGGGCTGCCGGTCGCCGATCCTGCCCACGCTGCGCTCCTGACGGCGCTGCTCGATGCCGCGAGCACCGACCCCGACGCCAGCCCCGCCGCCCTCCGCGCGCATCTCGACATGCGGGGCGCGGGTGCCGCCGCCGACAGCGTTCTGGCCAAGCATCGCCCGGGAGTCGGCAACCTTGGTTTCGTCCGCGCCAGCACCCCCGCCGACGAAGCTCGCGAGCAATTCGTCAAGTTTCTCGATGCTTTGCTCGCAACAGTCCGCGTGGGGGATGACATTGCGATGACGAATTCCCATTTCCGGGTGAACATGACCGAAGCCGACTTCGATGCGGTGCGGCGCAACCACCAGGCGCGCGCCGAATTGTCCGATAAGGATCATGTTGTTGGAATTGTCGCCGAGACCGAGTAAGCGGCTCCACCGCCCTCGCCCGAGTCGTCGTTATCGGTTGGCGCGACACGCTTGATTGGACGAAAGCAGACTATGGCAAAAGCGAATGGCGCCGTCGCGGAAACCGACACCAAGACCGACACAGACGGCGCGCCGTTGCTCGACCTCAACGAGGCTTCGATCAAGAAGCTGATCGCTCGGGCGAAGAAGCGCGGCTACATCACTTACGACGAATTGAACGACGCCCTGCCGCAGGTGTCCTCCGAGCAGATCGAGGACGTCATGGCGGCGCTGTCGGAGATGGGGATCAACCTCATCGAGAACGACGAGCCCGCCGAGGAAGGCGCCGAGCCCGCGCGCCCCTCTGCCGACGATGACGACGAGGAAGAGGCCGTCGAGGGCGACCCTGCCGTCGCCGCGCCGGTGGTGGTCAAGGCCGCCCCGCTCGACCGCACCGACGACCCGGTCCGGATGTACCTGCGCGAGATGGGCGCGGTCGAACTGCTCAGCCGCGAGGGCGAGATCGCCATCGCCAAGCGGATCGAGGCCGGGCGCAACACGATGATCGCCGGGCTGTGCGAATCGCCGATGACCTTCACCGCGATGATCGACTGGTCGGACGCACTCAACGAGGGCCGGATGCAGCTCCGCGAGATCCTCGATCTCGACGCGATGCTGGTCAAGCCGCCGGTCGAGGGTGATTCGGGCGAGGTCGGCACCGGCCTTCCCGCCGTCGCGTACAAGGAAGAGGGCGAGCCCGATATCGTCTCGGCGTCGGCCGACGATGACGAGGAGGAAGCCGCGTTCACCGGGCGGACCAAGCCCGACGGCACCGCCGCGATTCCCGACGAGGACGACGAGGACAATACGCTGTCGCTCGCGGCGATGGAGGAGTTACTCAAGCCCGACGCGCTGGCGAAGTTCGCCGAGATCACCGCGACCTACGCAAAGTTCAAGAAGCTCCAGGAAGCCCGCCTGTCGGCGTTCCGCGGCAATGCCGGTTATCCCGCAGCCGACGAGCGCAAGTACCAGAAGTTGCGTGAGGAACTGACCGCCGGGGTGCAGTCGGTCCACTTCAACAACAACAAGATCGAATATCTCGTCGACCAGCTTTACAGCTACAACCGGCGCCTACTCGGCCTCGGCGGGACGATGATGCGCCTCGCCGATCGCCACAAAATCAACCGCAAGTCGTTCCTCGACGAGTATATGGGCCACGAGCTCGACGCCGGCTGGACCGCGCGTGTCGCCGGGATCGACAAGAAGTTCGCCGCCTTCGCCAATGCCGAGGGGCAGGCGGTCGAGGACGTACGCCTCGAGATCGCCGACATCGCCCAGGCAACCGGCGTCGATCTCGGCGAATTCCGCCGGATCACCAACATGGTCCAGAAGGGCGAGCGCGAGGCGCGGATCGCCAAGAAGGAAATGGTCGAGGCCAACCTTCGGCTGGTGATCTCGATCGCCAAGAAGTACACCAACCGCGGCCTGCAATTCCTTGATCTCATTCAGGAAGGCAACATCGGCCTGATGAAGGCGGTCGACAAGTTCGAGTACCGCCGCGGCTATAAGTTCTCGACTTATGCGACGTGGTGGATACGCCAGGCGATCACCCGCAGCATCGCCGACCAGGCGCGGACGATCCGCATCCCAGTCCACATGATCGAGACGATCAACAAGCTCGTCCGGACCAGCCGCCAGATCCTTCATGAGATCGGCCGCGAACCGACGCCGGAGGAGCTTGCCGAGCGCCTGTCGATGCCGCTCGAGAAGGTTCGCAAGGTGATGAAGATCGCCAAGGAGCCGATCAGCCTCGAGACCCCGATCGGCGACGAGGAGGATTCCCACCTCGGCGACTTCATCGAGGACAAGAACGCGATCATCCCGGTCGATGCGGCGATCCACGCCAACCTCAAGGAGACGGTGACCCGCGTCCTCGCGTCGCTGACCCCGCGCGAGGAACGCGTCCTGCGGATGCGCTTCGGGATCGGCATGAACACCGACCACACCCTCGAGGAAGTCGGCCAGCAGTTCAGCGTCACCCGCGAGCGCATCCGCCAGATCGAGGCGAAGGCGCTGCGCAAGCTCAAGCACCCGAGCCGGTCACGCAAGATGCGGAGCTTCCTCGACGTGTAGTACGTCGCTGCCACCAAGCGTTTAACAAATGTGAAGAATACACCGAAGGCCGTCCGCGAAAGTGGGCGGCCTTTTCCGTGAGCGACGGGGGTACGGCGGCGGCTCAGCTCCCCCGCCAAATCGGCTACCGCGATGTATCTGTTAAGTTCGAGGGCCATTCAAAATGCAGTCACCTCGCCTCGCGATGTCCGGGAATTGCGGTCTGCGACATCTACAATCTCATCAGATGTTGGACTTCCTTAACGTCGCTGGGTATCCGTCAGACCGAAACTCGATGCCCTGGCGGGGACCCAATGTTCTTTCGACGGCTCGATCGGTTTGCAATTCCTTTGCTCATGGTCGCCGCGTTCATCCTGCGCCTCGGTCTCGCCAAGTGTTCCGCCGAGGCGATGGCGACTGCCGAAACCCGGCACGTCGCGATCACGCTGCTGACAACCGGGCGTTTTGCCGGAGCCTTTCACGTCGGCGGTGCTGCGACGGCGCATCTTTCGCCGGTGATGCCCGGGGTTATCGCTGCAGCCTATTCGCTGTTCGGCGTCGCGACGCCGCTTGGTGATACCGTATTGCGGGTCCTGTCGATCGGGCTCGTCGAGCTCGGCATCTGGCTGTGCTTCCTGATCTTCGGCGAGCTCGGCGTTGCCCGACCTGTTCGGCTCGCCGCGCTGGCGGTGGCTGTGCTGCTTCCTATCCAGTTCAGCCTCGAGGTTTGCGAACTCGCGCTGTGGGAAGCGCCTATCGGGCTGGTGACCCTGTTCGCTGTGCTGCTCGCCTGCGTCAGGCTCGACAAGCGGCCGACGCTCGATTGGACCGCGTTGCTCGGGCCGATTGGCGGTGCGGCAGTTCTTGTCGTGATCAGCCCCGCCATCGCGCTGGGAGCGCTGTCGGCGATCGCGCTGTTGACGATCCGCCGCCTGCCCTTCCGTCGTTGGCCGCTGGTCGCGCTGGTGACCGCAACGGCCGTGCTTGCGGTCAGCCTGCCGTGGGCACTGCGCAACGAAGCTGTGCTCGGGCGGATGATCTGGACACGGAGTAATGCCAACCTCGAGATGGCCGTCGCGTATAACGACACGCTGCTGAAGGTTCCCGACCAGCGCCGCGCCTATCAGCAACGCCTTGCCGAAATCCATCCGACCGCGGGCGCGCGCGGCTTTGCGGCGATGACCGCAGCGGGCGGCGAGGTCGCTTATAACGACCTGCTCGGGCGGCAGACACATGCGTGGATGGCGGCGAACCCGGAGGGAACGGTGACGCTGATCGAGCGGCATATCCGCGAGTATCTTGTCCCGCCCGGCTGGTTCTTCTCGACGTTCGGCAATGCGATCGCGGCTGGTGGCGGCGCGCGCGGCGCGGTGATCGGCGTGATTCTTTTCTTCGCGCTGTTTGGCGGAGGCCTAGTTGCAGTGCGCGACCGGCGCATCCTCTACGTCGTTGCGCCGCTCGTTGTGATGATCCTGCCGTACATCGTCGTCCAGCCGATCCTTCGCTACCGCTACCTTGTCTACACGCTCAGCATCTTCATCGCCTTCGACGTCGCCGCCCGGCTTTGGCGGTACGTGCACGGTCGTCGCACCGCGCCTGCCGCGGCATGATCGTGGAGGGTCTCGGCCTTGCCCGCTCGCGCACGCGTCTCTAAAGTTGACGCCTACGTCAACCACAAGGCTCGCTCATGCGCTTCGAAGGCACCGCCGGCTATGTCGCCACCGACGACCTCAAGGTTGCGGTCAATGCCGCGACGACGCTCCGCCGCCCGCTGCTGATCAAGGGCGAGCCCGGCACCGGCAAGACCGTCCTCGCCGGTGAGATCGCGCGCAGCTTCGGCGCGCCGCTGATCGAGTGGAACGTCAAGTCGACGACGAAGGCGCAGCAGGGGCTGTACGAATATGATGCGGTGAGCCGCCTGCGCGACGGCCAGCTCGGCGATGCGCGCGTCCGCGACATCTCGAACTACATCCGCCGCGGCAAGATGTGGGAGGCGTTCACCAGCCCCGCCCTGCCCGTCCTGCTGATCGACGAGATCGACAAGGCCGACATCGAGTTCCCCAACGACCTGCTGACCGAACTCGACCGGATGGAGTTCGACGTCTACGAGACCGGCGAGCGCGTGCGTGCCGCACAGCGCCCGATCGTCATCATCACCTCGAACAACGAGAAGGACCTGCCCGACGCCTTCCTGCGCCGCTGCTTCTTCCACTACATCAAGTTCCCCGACCGGGGCACGATGGAGGCGATCGTCGCGGTCCACTTCCCCGACATCCAGAACACCCTCGTCCGCGAGGCGCTCAACATCTTCTACGACATCCGCGACGTGCCCGGCATGAAAAAGAAGCCGAGCACGAGCGAGCTGCTCGACTGGCTCAAGCTGCTGATGCACGAAGACCTGCCGCTCGACGTCCTCAAGTCGCGCGACACCAAGACGCTGATCCCGCCGCTCCACGGCGCGCTGCTCAAGAACGAGCAGGACGTGATGCTGTTCGAGCGGCTGGCGTTCATGTCGCGGCGGCAGGGCGGACAGGGCTGACGTGTTCCTCAACTTCCTCGCCGAACTCCGCGCCGCGAAGATCCCCGCGTCGCTCAAGGAGCATCTGACGCTGCTCGAGGCGATGAAGGCCGATGTGATCGACTATAAGGTCGAGCAATTCTATTATCTTGCGCGGTCCTGCTACGTGAAGGACGAAGGGCTGCTCGACCGCTTCGACCAGGTCTTCGGCAAGGTGTTCAAGGGCATCGAGACGGTCATCGACACCGGCACCGCCGAAATCCCCGAGGAATGGCTGCGCAAGGTCGCCGAGCTCCATTTGACCGAGGAGGAGATGGCCGAGATCAAGAAGCTCGGGTCGTGGGACGAGATCATGGAGACGCTCAAGAAGCGGCTCGAGGAGCAAAAGGGACGCCACGAGGGCGGGTCGAAGTGGATCGGCACCGGCGGCACCTCGCCGTTCGGCGCTAACGGCTATAACCCCGAGGGCGTCCGCATCGGCCAGGACGCCGGGCGGCAGGGCAAGGCGATCAAGGTCTGGGACAAGCGCGAGTTCAAGAACCTCGACGCGACGGTCGAGCTCGGCACGCGCAACATCAAGCTGGCGCTCCGCCGCCTCCGCCGCTTCGCCCGCGACGGCGCGGCCGACGAACTCGACATGGATGCGACGGTCAGCGGCACCGCGAAGAAGGCGTATCTCGACATCGTCATGCGCCCCGAGCGGCACAATGCGGTCAAGGTGCTGCTGTTCCTCGACGTCGGCGGGTCGATGGATCCGTTCATCAAGCTGTGCGAGGAGCTGTTCTCGGCAGCGCGAACCGAGTTCAAGCACCTCGAGTTCTTCTATTTCCACAATTGCCCGTACGAGGCGCTGTGGCAGGACAACCGGCGGCGCTGGACCGAGCGGACGCCGACGCTCGACCTGCTCCACAAATTTCCCCACGATTACAAACTGGTATTCGTCGGCGACGCATCGATGTCGCCGTACGAGATCAACTACCCCGGCGGCTCTGTCGAGCATTGGAACGAGGAGAGCGGCGAGACGTGGATGCGCCGGATGCTCGACGTCTATCCCGCTGCGGTCTGGCTCAACCCGATCCCCGAGGCGAGCTGGAGCCACGGCCAGTCGATCCAGATGATGAAAAGCATCATGGAAGACCGGATGTACCCGCTGACGCTCGGCGGGCTGGATCTGGCGATGCGGGAGTTGACGCGGGCGCGGTAACCGGAGGCGCTGACAACGGGCAGCGACAGGCCTGCGCGTCGCAGGTATCATGCCCCCGGACGTAGGAGTTGGGGGATCTGCGATGAACTTTGCCAATCAGGCCGCTTTCGACGACCCTACCAGCCGCCAGCTCGCGATGGGGGTCGATCTGAACCCGGCGAAGGCGTTCACCGACCAGAATGGCAATGTCCTGCTGTACGCGCAGACCGGAGGGATGATTGGGCCACAACGGCATGAGATCATGCCCGGCTCGACACTCTACCGGTTCGCCTCGGGCGGGGCCGACCCGTTGGCGGCGATGGCGGGAGGCTGGTGGATCGCCGCGCCCGAGTTCGAGCGCGTCCAGCGCTTCGCCCGTGTCCACGCAATCACCGATCCGATGGCGGCACGCATCCTGTGCGGCGTCCCGCCCGAATGGCAGGACATGGGATCACTCGTTCGAGTGCGGGCATCGCGGGGGTTGCTCGCGTGGCGTGGACTGGCGAACACTGTCGTAACCCCTCATCCCGGCGGCGGGCCACAGGTCGTCATGCTCCACCAGAACGCCATCGCCGAGCGGCGTCTGTTCCAGCTGTATATTCCCGGGCTAGTGGCAAAGCTGCCGAGCGGGCGCTTCGTCGATTCAGGCCTAGCGAAGGCAGCGATGATCTACGAAAACGATTGGCGCTTCGGCAAGGCCGAGGCCATGCGCGGCTGGCTCTATCTCGATGCGTGATCGTGGAGCGTTCAGGCGGGCGGCGGAAGCGAATACAGCCAGACGTTGATCAGGACGACGACGCCGGTGCCGACCATCAGCCCGGCCTTCAGCCGGTCGCCGTAGCCGGTTACCAGCGCCCAGATGCCGAAGCCGGCGAGGAGCAGGCCGGCGAGGGCGCCGAGCGATAGTAATGTTTCGATCATGTGGCGAGCGCCTGCCGGACGGCGTGCGCCCATGCCGCCCGCGCAACGACCCGCTCGTCGTTCGCCATTGCGGGTTTGAACACCCGTTCGGCGACATGCATCGCGCTCGCTTCGGCAAGGTTCGCGAACAGCCCCGCGCCGACTCCGGCAAGCATCGCCGTCCCCAGCGCGGTCGTCTCGATCACCCGCGGCCGTTCGACCGCCAGTCCGAGGACATCGGCGAGGTGCTGGCACAGCCAGTCGTTCGCCACCATCCCACCGTCGACACGCAGCCGCTCGCACGGCACGCCGTCGGCGGCGAGTGCGTCAAGCAGGTCGGCGGTCTGGTGGACCACGGCCTCGAGCGTCGCCCGGGCGAGGTGCGCGCGCGTTGTCGCCGCGGTCACCCCGGTAATCAGTCCGCGGACATCGGCGCGCCAGTGCGGCGCCCCCATGCCGGTGAAGGCGGGAACGATGACGACCCCGCCGCTGTCGGCGACCGATCCGGCAAGCGCCTCGGTCTCGGCGGCGGTCGCGATCACGCCGATGCCGTCGCGCAGCCATTGCACCGCCGCGCCCGAGGTGAAGATGCTGCCCTCGAGCGCATACGCCGCGACCCCGTCGAGCCGCCACGCCAGCGTCGCCAGCAGGCGGTGGGTCGACACCGGCGGGGCGGTTCCGGCGTGGGCGAGGACGAAGGTGCCGGTGCCGTAGGTCGCCTTGATCATCCCCGGCGACAGGCACCCCTGCCCGATCGCGGCGGCATGCTGGTCGCCCGCGCAGCCGGTGATCGGGATCGTCCGGCCTAGCAAGACGGTCTCGCCGAGCGGCCCGGCGCAATCGGTGATTGCCGGGAGCGCCGCCGCCGGCACGCCGAAGCGCGCGACGAGGCCAGCATCCCACTCGCAGGTGCGCAGGTTCATCAGCAGCGTGCGCGACGCGTTGGTGGCGTCGGTCGCGTGGACCCGGCCGTCGGTCAGCCGGTAGAGCAGCCACGCGTCGACCGTGCCGAGTGCGAGCCGGCCATCGGCGGCGGCCGCGGCGACGGCGGGCCATTCGGCGAGCGCCCACGCGATCTTCGACACCGAAAAGTACGGGTCGAGGACCAGCCCGGTCGTCGCCTGGACCTGCGGCTCGAGTCCATCGGCGATCCACGCCTCGCACTGCGCGGCCCCGCGCCGGTCCTGCCAGACGATCGCGTTCGCCAGCGGTGCGCCGCTCGTTCGATCCCAGAACACCATCGTCTCGCGCTGGTTCGTCAGGCCGATGCACGCGATCCGCTCGATCCCGACGGCGACGGCGACCTCGTCGAGGCACGCGCGGCTCAGCTCCCACAGCTCGTTCGCGTCATGCTCGACCCAGCCGCTCGCCGGGTAATATTGCGTGATCGCCCGCGCCGCAGTGGCGACGATCGTGCCACCGGTGTCGAACGCCAGCGCCCGGGTCGACGTCGTCCCCTCGTCGAGAACCAGGATCAGGTCGGGCAGCGGCATTCGTCCTCCGGCGTCATTCCGGCGACGTGTATAGGACGCCAGCCCGCTAGAAGGCGATACCGGCGGTGACCGCAATCGACTGGTCGCGGTAGCCGCTCGCCGCAGCCGACGCGCAGCACGATCATGTCCTGCCTCCAGCCGAAACCGGCCGACATCGCCTCGTCGCTGCGGGCCGCGGCACTGACTGCACCACAGCGTCCTCGACTTGGCAGCGACGTCGCGGCAATAAGCGCCGCGTGGGCACCATCTTCGATCTCCTCGTTATCGGCGGCGGCATCAACGGCGCGGGCATTGCGCGCGACGCAGCCGGGCGCGGGATGACCGTGGCGCTGCTCGACGCCGGCGATCTCGGCGGCGCGACGTCGAGCGCTTCGACCAAGCTGATCCACGGCGGGCTGCGCTATCTCGAATTCTACGCCTTCGGGCTGGTCCGCAAGGCACTGGCCGAACGCGAGGTGCTGCTCGACATCGCCCCGCACATCAGCTGGCCGCAGTCGTTCGTCCTGCCGCACTCGCCCGAACAGCGCCCCGAATGGATGCTCCGCGCCGGGCTGTGGCTATACGATCACCTCGCGCATCGCGACGTCGTGCCGGGATCGAGCCGAATCGACCTGCGGCAGGACCGCGCCGGGCGCGCGCTCCAGCCGCAGTTCCGCACCGCCTTCCGCTACTGGGACGGCTGGATCGACGACGCCCGGCTGGTCATCGCCAACGCACAGGACGTCGCCGCACGCGGCGGCACCGTCCTGCCGCGAACCCGCGTCGTCCGCGCGGCGTATGACGGCGCCATGTGGACCGTGACGCTCGGCGATGGGCGCGAACTTGCCGCCCGCCACATCGTCAACGCCGCCGGGCCGTGGGCGGAGGAGGTCGCGCGCACCGTCCTCGGGCGCAACGATGCTCCCGCGCTGCGGCTCGTCCAGGGGTCGCACATCGTCACCAAGCGGGTCCACCTCGGGCGCGACGCCTTCATGCTCCAGCAGCCCGACGGCCGGATCGTCTTCGTCCTGCCGTACGAGCACGACTTCTCGTTGATCGGCACGACCGAGCATAGCGTCGACGACGCCAATGCGGTCGCGGTCACCACCGACGAGGCCGACTACTTGCTCGCCGCGGTCAACCGCTACATCGCCCGCCCGCTGACCCAGGCCGACATCGTCCACCGCTACGCCGGGGTGCGCCCGCTGATCCTCGAGGCGGGCAAGGGCGAGCGCGAGACGAGCCGCGACTTCACCCTCGTCGAGCACGCCGGGGTTCCCGCGCTCACCGTCGTCGGCGGCAAGATCACGACCTACCGCGTCCTCGCCGAGGCGGTGCTGGCGAAGATCGCGCCGAAGTCGAAGAAATGGACCGCAACCGCGCCGCTCCCCGGCGGCCAGGTCGAGCGCCTCGCGGGCGAGAACGGCCAAGCCGCGTTCCACCGCTGGCTGTCGCACCTGACGCTCGCTTATGAGAATTACGATCCGCGGCTGATCAAGCGCCTCGGCCACACGCTCGGCACCGCGACCGAAGCCCTGCTCGCCAACGGGCTCGGCGACAATCTCGGCGGGGTGTTCGAGGCCGAACTCCAGCATTTCCGCGACGCCGAATGGGCAACGACCGCCGACGACGTCCTGTGGCGCCGCACCAAGCTCGGCCTCCACCTCGACACGGCGGCGAAGGCGCGCGTCGCGGCGTGGTTCGGCGAAGCGGCTCCATCCGACGACGGCATCGAGGCGGCAACCCACCGGTTTGCGGTACCAGGAGCGGACTAGCGCGGGACGACCGCCGGCGCGTATGAAACATACCGCTGTCCTACACGCCGCTTATTCGTCAGCCTTGCTGGATGACTCTCCTTTATCCCCATTCGATCGACCGACGACGCGAAGCCCGCGCCGGGAGGCCCGAATTTTGTTTCGACGTGGCGTCAGGTTCATCAACTTCGTCAAGCTGGCCTGACACATTCCTTGCCGAATCGGTGCTATCCAGCAAGGCACCGCGCAAACACCTCAGCGTCGATGTTCCCGCCCGAAAGTACGACGACTGCGGTCTTGCCGTGCAGGTCGACCCGGCCGGTCAGCGCCGCCGCGAGCGCGACTGCGCCACCCGGTTCGACGACGAGCTTGAGCGAACGAAAGGCAAAGGCGACGGCGGCGGCGGCCTCGGCGTCGGTTACCGCGACCCCGGTCGTGGCGTGATCGCGGAGGATGTCGAAGGTCAGCGGCACCATCACCAGCGTCTGCAGCGCATCGCAGATCGTCGCGCGCGGCGAATCGACGGGGACGATCGCGCCGCCGGCGAGCGAGCGCGCGACGTCGTCATAGCCGGTCGGCTCGACCGTCACGACCGGCAGCCCCGAGCCGAGCGCGAAGCCGCTCGCCAGTCCACCCCCGCCGCAACAGACCAGCGCGACGTCGGCGACGACGTCGATCGCCGCAAGCTGTTCGGCGACCTCGAGTCCCGCCGTCCCCTGCCCGGCGACGATATACGGATCGTCGTACGACGGCACGACGGTGGCCCCGGTGACCTCGGCAAGCTGCTGCGCGATCACGGCGCGGTCCTCGGTGTAGCGGTCGTAGAAGACGACATCGGCGCCATAGTCGCGGGTCGCCGCGACCTTCACCGCAGGGGCGTCCCTCGGCATGACGATCGTCGCGTCGATCCCCAGCAGCCGCGCCGCGAGCGCGACGCCCTGCGCGTGGTTGCCGCTCGAGAAAGCGACGACGCCACGCGCCCGCTCACCCGGGGTCAGCGCGGCGAGCCGGTTGTACGCACCGCGAATCTTGAACGATCCGGTGCGCTGGAGGCACTCGGGCTTGAGCCACACGTTACCACCGCAGATCGCATCGAGCGCGTCGGACCGGAGTAACGGCGTCCGCACCGTGACGCCACTCAAGCGAACCGCTGCGGTTCGCACATCATCAAATGAAACCATTGAAAAAGCGTCCCTTTTTGGCCCGCGCTAAGCTGTTGATCGGCCAAGCGAATACATCGAAAAACACCATAGAAAAAAACCGCTTTACACGAACCACCCTCGTCCCTAAACACCGCCTCGCTGCCCCATGGGACTTCCACCGCAAGGCAGTTTCGGTGCTACCCGCTTGTAGCGAACTGACTCCCGGAGGTCCCTTGAATTGCATAAGCCCAGCAACGCGCTGGGGGTAGCCCGCGACCGTCGTCCGTCGCAGCCCGTTACCCTCGTTCGCCCGCACGCCGCTACCCGCGCCGCCGAGTTCTTCGCCCAGAAGTTCCCCGGCACGTCGATGTATGCGGTCAAGGCAAACCCGTCGCCCGACCTGATCCGCCTCCTCTGGGATGGCGGGATCAAGCACTATGACGTCGCCTCGATCACCGAGGTCCGTCTGGTGCGGTCGCTCCTGCCCGATGCCGTGCTGTGCTTCATGCACCCGGTCAAGCCGGCCGAGGCGATCGCCGAGGCGTACCACGTCCACGGCGTCCGCACCTTCAGCCTCGACAGCGTCGAGGAGGTCGAGAAGATCGTCGAGGTCACCTCGACAAGCGGCGTCCCCGCTGCCGACCTGACGTTGTGCGTCCGCCTCCGCGTGTCGTCGGCGCATTCGAAGCTCAGCCTCGCCGCCAAGTTCGGCGTCGGCGTCGACGAAGCCGCGCCCGTCCTCCACGCCGCCCGGCAGGCTGCGGACGCGCTCGGCATCTGCTTCCACGTCGGCTCGCAGGCGATGAGCCCGCAGGCGTATAGCGACGCTATGGGCCTCGTCCGCGCGGCAATCGTCTCCGCGGGCGTCACCGTCGACGTGATCGACGTTGGCGGCGGCTTTCCGTCGATCTATCCCGGCATGGAGACCGCGCCGATCGAGCGTTACTTCGCCGTCATCCACCGCGCCTTCGAAGACCTGCCGATCAGCTATTCGGCTGAACTGTGGTGCGAGCCGGGCCGTGCATTGTCGGCAGAATATGCGTCGATCGTCGTCCGCGTCGAGAAGCGCCGCGACGACGTGCTGTTCATTAACGACGGTGCCTATGGCGCGCTGTTCGACGCCGCGCACATCGACTGGCGCTTCCCGGTAGACCTCGTCCGCGACGTCGAATCGAACACCAAGGAGCTGGCGTTCAGCTTCTACGGCCCGACGTGCGACGATGCCGACTTTATGCGCGGACCCTTCATGCTCCCCGCCGACATCCGCGCCGGCGACTATATCGAAATCGGCATGCTCGGGGCGTACGGCTGCGCGATGCGGACCGCGTTCAACGGCTTCGGCAACGGCGAGACCGTCATCGCCGACGACGAGCCGATGGCATCGAACTACACCGTCGCCGAACCGTCACACGGTGTCGTTACGTCGATCCGCGAAGCGCGTTCTTAACCTCTCCCGCTTGCGGGAGAGGCGACTCGCGCTCCAGCGCGGCGGGTGAGGGTGTCCCCGTCGATCGCAGTTGAGCCTGACGCCACCTCACCCTCCCACGCGTGAAGAACGCGTGGGCCCCTCCCTCTCCCGCAAGCGGGAGAGGGGTAGAAGGAACAACAATGACCGACCTCAGCAACCGCAAGGCCGAACTCCTCTCGACCCAGGTCGAGCATATCGACATCCGCAGCTTCGACGCGCGCCCGATCATCGACGGCATGGCGAAGATGAGCTTCACCAGCCGCGACCTCGCCCGCGCGACGGGCATCTACAACTCGATGCTGGCCGACAAGGACTGCTCGATCTTCCTCGTCATTGCCGGCTCGACCAGCGCCGGCGGGTGCATGGACCTGTACGCCGAGCTGCTGCGCTCGAACATGATCGACGGCATCGTCGCCACCGGCGCGTCGATCGTCGACATGGATTTCTTTGAGGGCCTTGGCCACAAGCACTACCAAGCGCTTGAAATCCCCGACGATAACATCCTGCGCTCGCTCTACATCGACCGCATCTACGACACCTATATCGACGAAGAGCAGCTTCAGGACTGCGACGGCACGATCTTCGAGATCGCCGAGAGCCTCGAGGCGAAGCCGTATAGCAGCCGCGCGTTCATCCGCGAGATGGGCCGCTATTTGTCGGAGCACGGCAAGAAGGACAACAGCCTCGTCAAGCTGGCGTTCGAGCACGACGTGCCGATCTTCTGCCCCGCTTTTGTCGACTCGTCGGCAGGCTTCGGGCTGGTCAAGCACCAGGTCGAGCGGATGAAGGCGAAGCAGCCGTACATGGTCCTCGACGCGATCGCCGACTTCCGCGAGCTGACCGACATCAAGATCAAGGCCGGCACTACCGGCCTGCTGATGATCGGCGGCGGCGTGCCGAAAAACTTCATCCAGGACACCGTCGTCTGCGCCGAGATCCTCGGCCACGAGGACGTCAAGATGCACAAGTACGCGGTCCAGATCACCGTCGCCGACGTCCGCGACGGCGCCTGCTCGTCGTCGACGCTCAAGGAAGCGGCATCGTGGGGCAAGGTCGAGACGACGCAGGAGCAGATGGTCTTCGCCGAAGCAGGATCGGTCATGCCGCTCCTCGCCTCCGACGCGTACCACCGCGGCCACTGGAAGGACCGGGTCGTCCGCAGCTATGGCAAGATGTTCGACGACTGAGCGCGGCCGGCGGTTAGCGGAGGAACGCCACCTCGCGTTCGTCCGCTAACCGCGGACTCGCGCGAAATCCGGCCGGCGAGGCGGCTGCATACCGCAGCCGAACTCGTCCGACGAAGGTGCGGGCTTTGCCCGCGCCGTTTCACGATGCAGCGCAACGCCTTAGCAGGATTCGTACTTCCAGTTGCGCCGCTTGCCCTCGGCCGACCACTCGACCGTGGTCGCGACGCGCTTGGCCCGCGTCGCCGCCGCCTTCGCTTCGAGCACCCAGTCGAGATATTCTCGCTGCGCGCTCGGGCTCAAGGCGGCGAAGCCTGCCGCGGCCGCCGGAGCCCCATCGAGCGCCGCCTGAAGATCGTCGGGCATCGCCGGCGTCGGCTTGGCCGCGCGCTTTTCCCGCAGCACCCCGCCCGCGTCGACCTGCGCGATCGCCGTCCGGACAAGATCGACGATGACGTCGTCGCCGGGAAGGCTGTCGAGCCCGGTGAGCTTGCCGAGCCGCCCCATGCCCTTGGGCCGCGGTTCCTGCTTGCCATCGGCGCTGCGCTGCCACGTTCCGAAGGCGGCGTGCGCCTTGAACGCCGCCATGTTGGCGACGATCTTGCCGCGATGGAGGAACATCGGCATCGACCATTTGATCGCTTCGTCGAGATCGGGCGCGGCGTGATGGACGAGGGTCCGCAGGCGTTCGAGGATCGGCCGCGCGAACTCGGGCGCGGCGGCAATATAGGCATCGACGCGCGGCTCGCTGGTCATCGTATTTCTCCCCGCACGAACTTAGCAACCAGCTCGACATGCGTCGACCAGCGGAACTGCCCGACCGGCCACAGCCGCTCGAGCCGGTAGCCGCCCTCGACCAGCATCGCCGCATCGCGCGCGAA
>NZ_JANYGL010000013.1 GCF_025362435.1 Polymorphobacter sp. | reverse complement strand
GGAGGGGGACCGTCGCCCTTCGCGATGGTGGAGGGGGCGCTCCGCAACGTATATTCCGCGTGGGAGCCCCCTCCACCACGCCTGAAGCGGCGCGGTCCCCCTCCCCCGCAAGAGTGAGGGAGGATTTAACTCAGGCGTGCGCCACCCGGATCACCGGGAGCAACACATGCACCCACAATGTCGCCGCGAGATACGCCCCCGCGCAGATCGCGAACATTGGCCAATACCCATGCCCTGCTCCCAGCGACCACCCCGTCAGCTCGAGCATCGCACTCCCCGACAAATTCCCCGCAACCGCGCCCAGCGCAATCACGGTCCCCACCCGCGCGGTCGGGACCACGTCCGACGCCAGCCCGAAGATGTTGGTCGAGAACCCCTGATGTGCGAACAATGCGAGGCCGATCGCCAGCGCCGCGCCCCACGGGCTCGCCGACCATAAGGCCAGCGGCATCGGCAGAATCAGCAGCGCGAAGCACAGCATCGACCGCTTGCGCGCGGCGTTCACGCTCAATCCCCGGTCGAGCAGCCGAGGAAACACCAGCCCGGACGACAGCGCCCCCGCCGCCGCCATGACGTAGATCAGCACGATCGGCAGCCCGAGCGTGCCCTGGCTCATACCGAAGACGCGGTGGAAGAAATCGGGCATCCAGAACAGCACGAACCACCAGACGCAGTCGGTCAGCGCCTTAGCCCCGACGATCGCCCACGTCCGCCGGTCGCGCAGCATCCCCGCCCACTCGATCGGCGGGCGTACCGCCGGCACCGCGTCGACTGGGACCAGCCGCCGCGTGCCGATGATCCATGCGATCAGCCACGCGAAGCCGAGCGCGCCAGTGAGGATGAACGCCGCGCGCCAGCCGAAGGCGAGCGCGAGCGACGGGATCAGTAGCGGCGTCAGGACTGCCCCGATGTTCGGCGCGACGTTGCCGATCCCGAGCGCGAACGACCGCTGCTTGAGCGGCAGATAGACCGCCGCCGCCTTGACCGCCGCCGGGGTGCCGATCGACTCAGCCGCGGCGAGCGCGACCCGGGCGACGACGAACTGCTGGACCGACGAGGCGAAGGAGTGCGCCATGCCCGCGAGGCTCCACACCGCGACGCCGATGCCGAGCGCGCGGCGCACTCCAACGCGGTCGACGAACGGCCCGACGAACAGCAACGCCGCCGCCGCCGCGATCTGGAAAGTCGACCCGAGGTGGGCGTATTGCTGGTCGCTCCAGTGGAATTCGGCCTCGAGCGTCGGCTTGAGCAGCGCCAGCACCTGCCGGTCGACGTAGTTGAGCGTGATCGCGACGAACAACAGGACGATCAGCGTCCGGCGGCCCGCCTGCACGGCTGCGTTGCCAGTCGGCACGGCGTCGTGCATCGTCACTCCCCAATCGTTGCGGAGACCTTGGCCGGAGCCATCCGGCTGGTCAATCGGCGCAGTCTAGGCGGGCCAAGTCGTGGCGTGCCGGCCGGGGAACCCGGTATATCGCTGGGAGTTTGCGGGTTGGTCGCGCCACATTCGCAGACGTGGGAGCATTTCGGCGAATGACAATCGATTTCGATGGCACCGACGATTTGAAGCTTGCGAGCGACTTTCGCGCGCTGTTCGGCAGCGCCGACCTCGGGATCGTCAGGTTCGCGACGGCCACGCATCGCATCATCGCGGCAAACGACCACTTCTGCGCGATCCTCGGCTACGCACCCGGGGCGCTGACGGGGGTCACCACCGATTCCCTGATCGATCCCGCCGACACGGTAACCAACAGCATGTTCCACGCTGAGCGGATCGAGAACTGCCCGCCGGACCACGAAGGACGCCTACTTGCCAGTGACGGCCGAGTCGTCTGGGTCCGCGTTGCCGCCGCCTGCGTGCCCGATCCGGACGGCGTTATCCGCCGGTCGATTGCGCTGATCCGCGATCTGACCGGCGCTAAGACCGCGGCAATCACCGCCGCCGATGATCGCCAGCGCACGCGATTGGCGATGGAAGCGGCGAACGCCGGGGCGTGGGAGCTCCGGCTTGCCGACTTCCAACTGATCTGGTCGCGGGAGATGTTCGCGCTCTACCATCTCCCCCACGACGCGCCGACGCCGACGCATGAGGAATGGCGCACGCTGCTTCATCCCGAGGACCTTGCCGGTGCTGAGCCGGCGTTGGCAGCAATTGCTGCGGATACCTATTCGAGCGAATTCCGCGTCCGTCTCGGCGACGGCTGGCGCTGGCTCGGCTCGCGGGCTCGGATTATGCGCGATGCTCACGGCGAACCCGAACGGATCGTCGGGATCAGCACCGACCTTACCGAGCCGCGCGCCGCCGCCGAGGCAATGCACGCCGCCGTCGCCCGGTTCAGCGCCGCAGTCGATGCGATGGCCGGGGTGCTGTGGACCAACCAGCCCGACGGAACGATGAAGGGGGAGCAGCGCGGGTGGGGCACGTTGACCGGCCAGCCGCGCGAGGCATATCAAGGCTATGGCTGGGCTGCCGCGGTTCATCCCGACGACGCAGAAGCGACACTTGCAGCGTGGAGCGAAGCGGTCGCCGCACGGGCCCCTTTTGTCTTCGAACATCGAATTCGTGTCGCCGACGGCAGCTATCGCTGGTTCGCGGTCCGCGCGCTCCCGGTGATCGCCGAAGGGGCGGTTCGCGAATGGGTCGGGGTCCATACCGATATCAACGACGCCCGCACCGCCGACGACGCGCTCAAGGCGAGGGTGACGGCCGCGGTTGCCGCGCGCGAGGCGGCGCTGGCCCAACTGCATGAGGCGCAGAAACTCGAAACAATCGGCCAGTTGACCGGCGGGGTGGCACATGATTTCAACAATTTGCTGACCCCGATCATCGGTAGCCTCGACCTGCTTGCGCGCCGCGGCCCCGAGCCGCGCGCGGCGAAGTTGATCGACGGTGCGCTGAGCGCCGCTGAACGGGCAAAGACGCTCGTCCATCGCCTCCTCGCTTTTTCACGGCGTCAGGTTCTCGCCACGCGAGCGGTCGACATCGCCGCGCTGATCGACGGCGTCCGCGACCTGTTGGCGCGATCTCTCGGCCCAGACATCGAAATCGTCATCGCCGCGAGCGCCGGCAGCTTCGCCGAGGTCGATCCGGCGCAGCTCGAGCTGGCGATTCTCAATCTCGCGATCAATGCCCGCGACGCCATGAGCGGCAACGGCACACTGTCGATCGCGGTCGCGCCGATGCGGCATGACGATGCCGATTGCATTCGCATCACCGTCGCCGATACCGGCACTGGCATGGATGAGGCGACGCGCCGCCGGGCAATCGAACCCTTCTTTACGACGAAGGCGGTGGGACGTGGCACTGGTCTCGGGCTGTCGATGGTGCATGGCCTTGCCGCACAGTCGGGCGGCTGGCTCGAACTCGACAGCGCTCCAGGTCAGGGGACCAGGGCCCATCTGTGGCTGCCGGCGGCGCGTTCGGTGGAGGAGGCCGAGGTCGTGGTCGCGACCGACACCGCACGCGGCACCGGGCAGCGTATCCTCCTCGTCGACGACGAACCGCTGGTTCGATCGGTGACAGCGGCGATGCTCGACGACCTCGGCTATACGGTGGTCGAGGCCGGTAGCGCCGCCGAGGCGCTGCGGCTGTGCGATGGCGAGCTTTCGGCGGTCGTTACCGATTATTTGATGCCGGGAATGAACGGCGCCGCGCTTGCGGCTGCTATCCAGAGCCAGCGCCCGGCGCTTCCGATCCTGATCATCACCGGCTACGCCGAGGGCGATACCCTCGATATTGGGATCCCGCGACTAGCCAAGCCATTTCATCAGGCGGAGCTTGCCGCGGCGATCGCGCAGGCCGTCGGAAAAGAAAATTCCGCTCCGGCCTGACATTTTATCGCATCGCGCGTTATGTTGCACTGCAACATAATCGAGGTCTTCGATGCCACGACCCAATCCCGCGCGACGTCGCGCGCATTCGCCCGATTTGGCCAGCACCGCGCTGACCGAGTTCAGCGCAGCGTTCGACAACCCCGGCGCGCTGCGGATGTTGAGCTTCGTTCCCGCCGGGTTGCGCGACGGTGCGCCGCTCGTCGTGGTGCTTCATGGCTGTACCCAGACCGCAGCGGGATACGACGCTGGGAGCGGCTGGTCGACCCTCGCGGCGCGCAATGGCTTTGCGCTGTTGTTTCCCGAGCAGACTCGGGCGAACAACCCAAACACTTGTTTTAATTGGTTCGAGACGTCGGATACGCGGCGGGGGAGCGGCGAAGCGGCGTCGATCGCCAATGCCGTTGCGGCTATGGTTGCGCACCACCGGCTCGATTCGGCGCGGGTCTTCGTCACCGGGCTGTCGGCGGGCGGAGCGATGGCGAGCGTGATGTTGGCGACCTACCCCGATGTCTTCGCCGGCGGCGCGGTAATTGCCGGCCTGCCCTTCGGCGCCGCCCGCGGGGTTCCCGAGGCGATGCAGGCGATGTCGCGCCCGACCGAGACGTCACCCCGGCTGCTCGGCGACCGCGTTCGCGCCGCATCAACTTTTACAGGGCCTTGGCCGATCGTGTCGGTATGGCATGGCGACGTCGACCGCACCGTCAGCGTCCGCAACGGCGATGCGGTGGCGCTGCAGTGGGCCGATGTTCATGGCGCAACCCGTGACGGCGACACCTGGCGCAACGACGCCGGGGTTGCAGTGGTGGAGATGGTGACGGTCGACGGGATGGGGCATGGCACGCCGATCGACGGGCTCGACGGCAGTGCTGCGGCGCCGTTCATGCTCGATGTCGGGATCGGCTCGAGCGCCCGCATCGCGGCGTTCTGGGGTCTGGCGGCGGCGATCGCGCCACGCGCACAGGCGCCGCACAAGCCCGCCCCCCGCCCGCAATCGGCCGCTGCACCAGTGCACGCCGGGTTCGACGTGAGCGCGTTGATCAACGACACGCTGCGCTCGGTCGGATTGATGAAATAGGCGGCGCGGGAGCCCGAGAATCGCGCTACGACAGCGCCATGACTCCCGACGCCGCACCCTCCTCGCTCGCCATCCTCGACCAGCCGTTCGGCCGCCTCGCCGACCTGATCGGCCAGCACGCCGCCGCCGCGCCCGACAGCATCGCGATCATCGACGGCGACCGGCGGCTGACCTACCGCGACCTCGACGCCATGATGGACCGCGTCGTCGCCAGCCTCCAGCGCGACGGAATCGCCCCGGGCGGGTCGATCGCGATCTCCTCGGGCACCAGCGCCGACTATGTCGTCCTGTTCATGGGGGCGTTGCGCGCCGGAGTCGCGGTCGCCCCGCTGGCACCATCGTCGACCCCCGATGCGCTGGTGACGATGATGACCGACAGCGGCGCCGCGCGGATTTTCCTCGATGCCGACAACGCCGCCGCGCTGGGTGACCGCCCCCTTCCCGCCCCCGTCACCGCCTTCGCCGATTTCGCCGCGTGGCTCGCCCCCGAAGGCACCGCCGCCTCCCCGGTCGAGGTCACCCCCGACATGGCGTTCAACATCATCTATTCGAGCGGGACGACCGGCGCGCCGAAGGGCATCGTCCAGAGCCACGCGATGCGCTGGTCGCACGTCGGCCGCGGCGCGATGCTCGGCTATACGCCCCAGACGGTGACGCTGGTCTCGACCCCGCTCTATTCGAACACCACCCTCGTCAGCGTCATCCCGACGCTGGCGAACGGCGGCACGCTGGTGCTGATGGCGAAGTTCGACGCCCGCCGCGCGCTCGAACTGTCGGCCGCCCACGGCGTCACCCACGCGATGCTCGTTCCCGTCCAGTACCGCCGGATCATGGAGCTGCCCGACTTCGCCGCCTTCGACCTGTCGCGATACAAGATGAAGTTCGCCACCAGCGCGCCGTTCTCAGCCGGGCTCAAGGCCGATGTCCTCGCGCGCTGGCCGGGCGGGCTCGTCGAATATTTCGGCATGACCGAGGGCGGCGGCAGCTGCATCCTGATCGCGCACCTCTACCCCGCCAAGCTCCACACCGTCGGCCAGCCCGCCCCCGGACACGACATCCGCCTGATCGACGACGCCGGCGTCGAGGTCCCGGCCGGGACGCCCGGCGAGATCGTCGGCCATTCGCCGGCGATGATGACCGGCTACCATGGCCAGCCGGGCAAGTCGGCCGACGCGCGCTGGACCAGCGCCGACGGCAAGGTCTTCATCCGCACCGGCGACGTCGGGCGCTTCGATGCCGAGGGTTTCCTGACGCTGCTCGACCGCAAGAAGGACATGATCATCTCGGGCGGATTCAACATCTACCCGTCCGACCTCGAGGCGGTGCTGGCACAGGCCCCGGGGGTCGTCGAGGGCGCGGTCGTCGGCGTGCCGTCGGATGCTTGGGGCGAGACCCCGGTCGGCTTCGTCGTCATGCGCGACGGTGCCGACCCCGAAGGTGCGCGCGCATGGACCAACGAGCGGCTCGGCAAGACCCAGCGGCTGTCGGCGATCGTCGCGCTCGACGCCCTGCCGCGCAGCGCGATCGGCAAGGTCCTCAAGCGCGAGCTGCGGGACGGCTGGCGTGGCTGAGATCCCGGTCGTCGACACCGCCCGGCTGCGATTGCGCGGCCACCGCGCGTCCGACCTCGACGCCGCCGCAGCGATGTGGGCCGACCCCGTCGTCACGCGCTTCACCGGCGGGCGCGCCTTCACCCGCGAGGAGACATGGGCGCGACTGCTGCGCTACGCCGGGCACTGGGCGTGGTTCGGCCACGGCTTCTGGGCGGTCGAGGACCGCGACGACGGTGTCTATCTCGGCGAGCTCGGCTTCGCCGACTTCCACCGCGCGATCGAACCGCCGATCGACGCCCCCGAGATCGGCTGGTCGTTAATCGCCGCCGCGCACGGCCGCGGACTGGCGAGCGAGGGCGTCCGCGCCGCACTGGCATGGGGCGACGGCCACGGCTTCGCCAGGACCGCGTGCATCATCGACCCGGCGAACGTCCCGTCGATCCGTGTCGCCCGGCGGTGCGGGTTTTCGGAGGCGGGAGCGGTGCGGTACAAGGGGAGTATTACGATGAAGTACGAGCGGGGAGCGGGCAGCCTTTAAATCCTCCCCGTCTTCGGGGAGGGGGACCATCGCCCTTGCGATGGTGGAGGGGCGGTCGAGCGAACTCAGACTTCGCCCCACTGCCCCTCCACCACGCCCCAAGAAGGGCGCGGTCCCCCTCCCCGAAGACGGGGAGGATTTAAGGTCCTCTCCCCGAAGACGGGGAGGATCTAGTCACACCGGCGTCAGATCGATCGGCCCCTCGATATCAGCCAGCCCCGCCATGAACTGGTCGACACACGCCTCCCAGCGGAAGTTCGCGGCATAAGCCGCACAGTCGGCGTGCTCCGCCGTCAGCGCCGCCGCAATCGCCACGCCCAGATCCGCATCGACCGCCCCGACCCGCGCCGCGAACCCCGGCACCACCCCGCACCCCTCTGCACCGATGACGTCGAGTGGCCCCGCGACCGGGAAGCCCGCGACCGGCACCCCGCTCGCCAGCGCCTCGATCATCACCAGCCCAAAGGTGTCGGTCAGGCTCGGGAAGACGAACACATCGGCTCCCGCATAAGCAGCAGCGAGCGCCGCGCCCGTCAGGCTGCCGAGAAACACGACATCCTTGTACCGCCCGCGCAGCGCCGCGAGCGCCGGGCCGTCACCGACGACGACCTTGGTCCCCGGCACCTTGGCATCGAGGAACGCGGCGATGTTCTTCTCGACCGCGACCCGCCCGACGCTGAGCATGATCGGCCGCGCCAGCCCGAAATAAGCCGCGGGCGGCGGCACCCCTGGATTGAACTGGGCGAGATCGACCCCGCGCGACCATAGCCGGGTCTCAGCGAGACCATGACCGTGAAGCTCCTCGGCGAGCCGCGGCGTCGCGACGAGGACATGCCGCGCCGCAGAATGAAACCGCGCCAGCCAGCGCCACAGCCACGCCGGCGAAAGCCCGGTCCGCGCCGCGACATAATCGGGAAAGCGCGTGTGGAACGACGTCGTGAACGGCACCCCGCGCTTGAGGCACCAGTTCCGCGCGAGCCAGCCGAGCGGCCCCTCGGTGGCGATATGGACCGCCTCGGGATGGAACCCGGCGATCATCATCCCCACCCGCCGCGGCGTCGTCAGCGCCAGCCGGATCTCGGGATACGTCGGGCACGGCACCGAGACGAAGCGGTCGGGGGTAATTGTCTGGACGACATGGCCCCGCGCCTGAAGCTGCGCGACGGTGGTGGTCAACGTGCGAACGACGCCGTTGACCTGCGGCGTCCACGCGTCGGAGACGAGGGTCAGGCGCATGGGTTGGTCGTGGCGGCAGCGCAGGTCAACGGATCGGCTTCCTTGTGATCGGGCCGCCACCCCTAGCCGACCCGGCACCGTGTAGAAACCGCGCCCCGCTGCTCGCGAACTATAATCGTTCACCCCGACCTTCGGATCGTAGCTGATCCATTAACCATAACATAAACCGCAGTGCGATACTTCGGTGAGATAGTCATGGCGACCCGCGCGGCTGGAACTGCAGCGTCATTCCCGCGGACATGGGTCCCTGCAGCCCTGCTCACGGCCGGGCTGTTCTGGCGCCTGGTATTTTCCGCGGTAGTTTATCCTGGCCGGACCGCGACCGGCGAGATCGCCAACGTCGCGATCGCCTATGCCCGGACGGGCGTCCTTGCCGATGCCTTCGTGCCCGGAGGTGGCCCGACGGCCCACGTTCTGCCGATCCCGCCGGTGTTTGCCGGACTCGTCTATCGCGCACTCGGCATTCGCTCTGCGTCAGCGGAGTTCGTCCTCGAGCTGGTCGCGATCGCGCTGGTGCTGGGGAGCTACTGGTTCCTTTCGCTGATCTTCAAGGAAGCCGGTGTCGGATGGCGGACGCGGATGTGGGGGCTTGCGGTCGCCTGCCTCGTGCCGTTCAACTTCTTCCTCGAAACCGTCGACTTCCGCATCTGGGAGGGCGCGCTGGCGACCTTTACCGCGTTCGGTTTCGTCGTTGCCCTGCTTGGCGCCGCGGGTCGGCCGACGTTCGGTGGTGCCACGATCGTTGGCCTCGCGCTGCTTGCCGCGCTGGTCTTCTTCATCAGCCCGGCGCTTGGACTGGCCTGCTACCTGTGCGCCGCCATCGTCGCCTTCGAACGACTGCCCCCCCGGCGCATCGCCGCCGCTGCGGTCGTCGTGGTCCTCGCGCTCGCCGCTGTCATCACGCCATGGGCCGACCGCAACGCGCGGGTCATGGGAGCACCTGTCATCCTCCGTAGCAACTTCGGGCTCGAACTCGCGCTCGCCCACCACCCGGCCGCGGTGGCGGATGACGGCCTTGCTGTGTTCCGCGCGCGGCTCGCAGAAATTCACCCCAACTCCAACCCGCCCGCATTTGCCCGGCTGCAGGCGGCAGGGGGTGAGGCCGCGTACGCCAAGGCGCTCGGAGCGCAGGCAAAAAGCTGGATCGCGGACCATCCGTTCGAGTTCATCAAGCTCTCGCTGCGCCACTTGCGCCAATATTTTTTCCCGCCAGCATGGCTTTGGCACATCTACGTTGCCCGTGCCGGCGCCTCGACCGCCAAGGCAATGGTGTGCGGCCTGCTCAGTGTCGCGGGGCTGGCGGGACTCGCGCTCGGATTGGCGCAATCGCCGCGGGCTTACCGATTCGTCGCGATCCTCCTGCTCGTGCCCCCACTAGCGTATGCGATCGTCCAGCCGGTGCCGCGATACCGCTACCTGATTTTCGGCGTGTCGCTGTTCCTCGCGGTCGATCTCGCCGCGCGGGGGTTGGCGCTGGCTTTAACCTCGCTGTCTCGACTTCGCGGAGCGCAGCGGTCCGACGCGGACGGCCAAATCGGCCGCCCGTGCTCCAACCGCGCTAAACCAGCTCCAGCTCCGGCTCGCTTGCCTCCGCCTCCACGCGCCGCGCCGCTGTCCGCTTCGCCCAGTCGATGATCTCCATCCGGCCGTCGGCGTGTTCGACGAGGGTGGTGCAGCTTTCGACCCAGTCGCCGTCGTTGTAATAGGTCACCCCGCCGAACTGGCGGATTTCGGCCGAGTGGATGTGGCCGCAGACGACGCCGTCGACGCCACGTTCGGCGGCGGCGTGGGCGACGGCCTCCTCGAAGCGCGAGATGAACGAGACGGCGTTCTTGACCTTCTTCTTCACGTGCGCCGACAGCGACCAGTACGGCAGGCCGAAGCGGCGGCGGACGACGTTGAAGCCGACGTTGAGCTTGAGCAGCGCGGCGTAGGCATAGTCGCCGAGGAAGGCGAGCCACTTGGCATACAGCACGACGCCGTCGAACTCGTCGCCGTGGAGCACGAGCAGCCGCCGTCCGTCGGCGGTGGCGTGGATCGCCTCCGACACGACCTCGACCCCGCCGAAGCTCAGGCCGGTATAATCGCGCAGGACCTCGTCGTGGTTGCCGGGAACATAGACGACGCGCGTTCCCTTGTTCGCCAGCTTGAGGACGCGGCGGACGACGTCGTTGTGGCGCGGCGGCCAGTACCAGCCGCGCTTGAGGCGCCAGCCGTCGATGATGTCGCCGACGAGGTACAGCGTCTCGGGCTGGATCGACTTGAGGAAATCGAGCAGCAGGTCGCCGTTGCAGCCCGACGTGCCGAGGTGCGTGTCCGAAATCCAGACGGTGCGGAACTTGAGCTTGCGCTTGGGATGGCCGTCGTCGTCGTCGCCGGTCCAAGCCGAAGATAACGATGCGGTCAATTCCGCGGGGAGTGGGACGCCTGCCTCGAAGGCTTTCAACTTGTGGGTCGCCATCGCGCCAGCATCCCCCTGCCTATACTGAGCGCCTACTACATTTAGTCTGTTACCGTTTGGCGACATACCGATTGCGGTCGAGGGGGCGCCCTCCCATATTGCACCGACAAGTCCGCCGCTGTCGCGGCGTGATCGGAGACGCAGCATGATCACCGTCCGCAAGTCCGCCGAGCGCGGCCATTCGAACATCGGCTGGCTCGATGCCCGCTTCAGCTTCAGCTTCGCCGACTATTACGATCCCGCGCACATGGGCTTCGGCCCGCTGCGGGTGATCAACGAGGACCATATCGCCGGCGGCGCGGGCTTCGGCGAGCACGGCCACGCCGACATGGAGATCGTCTCGTACATCGTCTCGGGCGCGATGGCGCACAAGGATTCGATGGGCAACGCGACGATCATCCGCCCGGGCGAAATCCAGCGCATGACCGCCGGCACCGGCATCCGCCACGCCGAGATGAACCCGAGCCGGACCGAGGCGATCCACTCGTTCCAGATCTGGATCGTCCCCGAGCGCCGTGGCCTGACACCGGGCTATGAGCAGGTGACGATCGCCGCGCCTCGCCCCGGCGGGCTCGACCTTATCGCGTCGCGCCAGCGCCACGACAATGCGGTGGTGATCCACCAGGACGTCGACCTGTACCGCGCGACTCCCGGCGAGGGTGCGCCGATCACGCTGCCAGTCGCCGCCGGACGCCGCGTCTGGGTCCAGACGGTTCGCGGCGACGCGACGGTCAATGGAGTAGCTCTGACAGCAGGCGACGCCGCCGCGATCACTGGCGAGACCGCGCTCGCCATCGCGGGCGACGGCGAACTTCTCGTGTTCGACATGGCGTGAAGTCTTTGGTCGGGGCGAGAGGATTCGAACCTCCGGCCTCTGCCTCCCGAAGGCAGCGCTCTACCGGGCTGAGCTACGCCCCGACGCAAGGCGCGAGGCTATAGCGGGGTGGTTCCGCCAGCGCAACCGGCGTCTGCGGCGGCAAGCAACGCGGCGCGCGTGACGTGCTTGTCGCGTGGTGCCGGGTGCGTAGCGGCGGCGATTTCAGCGGCGTCGATCGCCTGCCAGCCGGCGAAGGTCACCGGGCGGATGCCGCGCGCGGCGAGGAGCGCGTCGAGGCCGGGACCGCCGGCGCGGTTGCCCGGGGTGATCTCGGTGGCGATCTCCTCGGCGACCTCGCCGCCGTCGGGGCGGTTGGTGCCGATCGTCCCGCTCGGTCCGCGCCGCGCCCAGCCGGTGACGTACAGCCCGGGCGCGATATGTCCCTCGGTGTTGACGAAGCGCCCGCGCGCGGTGTCGAACGGCACGCCGGGGATTTCAGCGGTGCGGTAGCCGATGCAGCCAACGACCAGCCCGCAATCGATCGCGCGCATGACCCCGGTCCCGACCGCGATGTCGCCGTCGAGCCGCGTCGCCTCGACGATCAGCTGCAGCGCGTCGCTGTGGCGCTCGATCGCGACCGGGCGGCTCAGGAAGTCGAAGGCGATCGCCACCGGCTTGTCCGACTGCGGCAGGGCAGCGAAGCTGCGCAAGTGACCGACGACCTTGCGCAGCCCGGACTCGAGCGCGGCGTCCCCAGCGGCATCGGGCAGGTCGGCGGGGTTGACCCGCGGCTGCGCGCGCTCGAGCAGGCCGAGTTCGCCCATCTCCTTGGTCGTGAAGCTCGCCTGGTACGGCCCGCGCCGCCCGATGATGTGGATGTCGCTGACCGTGCTCGCGGCGAGCGCGACGCGGGCGTGGCGCGCGACGTCCGACGCGGCAAGCTCGGCCGGAGTCTTCGCCAGCAGCCGGGCGACGTCGATCGCGACATTGCCGTTGCCGATGACGCACGCCCCCGCCTGCCCGAGCGGCACGTCGAGGTCGGCGAAGTCGGGGTGGCCGTTGTACCAGCCGACGAACGCCGCCGAGCCGATGACACCGGGCAAATCCTCGCCCGGTATCCCGAGCGGGCGGTCGCGCGGCGCGCCGGTGGCGAGGACGACGGCGTCGTACAGCCCGGTCAGCTCCGCGATCGAGACGCCGCTATCACCGATCTCGACGTTGCCGACGAAGCGAACGCCGCCCGCAAGGACCGCGGCATAGCGCCGGTCGACGGCCTTGATCGACTGGTGGTCGGGCGCGACCCCGGCGCGGATCAGTCCGTACGGCGTCGGCAGCCGGTCGACGATGTCGATCGCGACCTCCGGCCCGAGCCGCTTGGCCAGCGCCTCGGCGGTATAGAAACCGGCCGGACCGGCTCCGACGATGGCGACGTGCAGCATCGGCGTGTCTCCTTGCGCACCATGTGGCGGCGCGGCGGTTTCTTTGGCAAGCCCCCTCTGCTAGAGCGTGGCGATGACCGCCCCCATCGACCGCATCCGCAATTTCTCGATCATCGCGCATATCGACCACGGCAAGTCGACCCTCGCCGACCGATTGATCCAGCAGACCGGGGGACTGACCGCGCGCGAGATGAGCGAGCAGGTCCTCGACAACATGGACATCGAGCGCGAGCGCGGGATCACGATCAAGTCGCAGACCGTCCGCCTCGACTATAAGGCGAAGGACGGCAACGCCTACGTCCTCAACCTGATGGACACGCCGGGCCATGTCGACTTCGCCTATGAAGTCAGCCGCAGCCTTGCCGCGTGCGAGGGTGCCTTGCTCGTCGTCGACGCCGCGCAGGGGGTCGAGGCGCAGACGCTGGCGAACGTCTACCAGTCGATCGAGCACGACCATGTCATCATCCCGGTGATCAACAAGGTCGACCTCCCCGCCGCCGAGCCCGAGCGCGTCAAGGCGCAGATCGAGGAGGTCATCGGCATCTCGACCGACGACGCGGTGCTGACGAGCGCCAAGACCGGCATCGGCATCGACGACGTCCTCGACGCGATCGTCCGGCTGATCCCGCCGCCGAAGGGCGATCCCGACGCCCCATTGAAGGCGATGCTCGTCGATTCGTGGTACGACCCGTATCTCGGCGTCGTCATCCTCGTCCGCGTCATCGACGGGTCGCTTCGCAAGGGCCAGCAGATCGTCTTCATGGCCGAGGGGACGCAGCACCTCGTCGACCGCGTCGGCGTCTTCCGCCCGAAGATCGAACTGCTCGACACGCTCGGGCCGGGCGAGATCGGCTTCATCACCGCGCAGATCAAGGAAGTCGCTCAGACCAACGTCGGCGACACGATCACCGACGCCAAGCGCCCGGCGGCGGTTGCCCTGCCCGGCTTCAAGACCGTCCAGCCGGTGGTATTTTGCGGCCTGTTCCCGACCGACGCTGCGGACTTCGACAAATTGCGCGAGAGCCTTTACAAATTGCGCCTCAACGACGCGAGTTTCAGCTTCGAGACCGAGAG
>NZ_JANYGL010000162.1 GCF_025362435.1 Polymorphobacter sp. | reverse complement strand
ATCATGGGTCCCGGCCTGCGCCGGGATGACACTTGATTGGTTGCTCACCCAAACGCTGGAGGGAGAAGCGAAGAAGGGTTAAGCCCGATCGCATGACCCCCTGCCCGACGTCGCACAACTTCATCTCGCAGCGGTTGCGGCTCCACTATGTCGACTGGGGTAATCCCGAGGCGCCGCCGCTGCTCCTGCTCCACGGCGGGCGCGACCATTGCCGCAACTGGGACTGGGTCGCGACCGACCTCGCGCGCGACTGGCACGTCATCGCCCCCGACCTGCGCGGCCACGGCGACAGCGCGTGGTCGCCCGACGGCAACTACAGTATGGCGGCGTTCGTGTATGACCTCGCGCAGCTGATCCACGGATTGAAGCTCGCGCCGCTGACGATCGTTGCGCACTCGCTCGGCGGAAATATCGCGCTGCGCTACACCGGGCTGTACCCCGACAACGTCGCAAAGATCGTCGCGATCGAAGGGCTCGGACCATCACCCGCGGCGCTCGCCAGGCGCCAGGCCATCGCCCCCGACCAGCGGATGCGCGACTGGATCGACGATATCCGCGGCCTCAGCGCACGCCAGCCGAAGCGCTATGCCAGCGTCGACGATGCCCTCGCCCGGATGATCGCCGAGAACAAACATCTGAGCGAGGCGCAGGCGCGCCACCTGACGCGGCATGGCGTCCTGCAAAACGAGGACGGCAGCTACAGTTGGAAATTCGACAATTATATCCGCGGCTTCTCGCCGGTCGACCTGCCCTACGCCGACCTCCAGGCGCTATGGGGCCGGATCACCTGCCCGACCTTGTTGGTCTACGGCGCCGAAAGCTGGGCGTCGAACCCGGCGGTCGACGGCCGCATCACGGCGTTCAACCACGCCCGCGTCGAACTGTTCGAGCGCGCCGGACACTGGGTCCATCACGACCGGACCGCGGATTTCATAGCGTGCACGAGGGCGTTTCTGGGTGAGCATGATCGCCGATAATCTACCGGCTAATAACCGAATTTGGGGAGAACGAAGATGACCGACTTCACCGGCAGGACCGCGCTCGTTACCGGCGCAGGCAGCGGGATCGGGCGGGCGGCGGCGCGGTTGTTCGCGGCGCGAGGGGCGAATGTCGTCGCCTTCGACCTGACCGATGCGGTCCGCGCCACCGCCGACGGGCACGTCAACATCGTGGCGCTGACCGGCGATGTCGGTGACAAGGCGCAGGTCGATGCCGCCGTCGCGCGCGCGATCGCCGATTTTGGCGGACTCGACTTCGCCTTTGCCAATGCCGGGGTCGGCGGCGGGCTGTCGGCGTTCCTCGACCTGACCGTGGAGGAATGGGAGCGCGTCCTGCGGGTCAACCTGATCGGGGTGTTCCTGACGATGCAGGCGGCGGCGCGGGTGATGGTCCCGGCGGGGCGCGGGTCGATCGTCGCCACCGCCTCGGTCGCGGGGATTCGCTCGGGCGCGGGCGGGATGCCGTACAGCGCGAGCAAGGCCGGGGTGATCAACCTCGTCACCACCGCGGCGAACCAGCTTTCGGGCAGCGGCGTCCGTGTCAACGCGGTCTGCCCAGGACTGACCGAGACGGGGATGACGCAGCAGTGGTTCGACGGCGCCAGGGCGCGCGGGACCGAGCACAAGCTCGGCCAGCTCAACCCGCTGCGCCGCGCCGCCGGTCCCGAGGAGATCGCCGAGGTCGCACTGTTCCTTGCGTCGGACGCGGCGAGCTACATCAACGGCCAGGCGATCGCGGTCGACGGCGGCCTGTCGAGCTCGCACCCGACGGTGCCGGGCAAGATGGCCTAGGCTTTCGGCAAGCTGCGGAGCCAATCCGGGCGGCGCGGGTTGAATCGCGCAGACCAACCGAGGATTGATTCGATGAAACTGATGATCGCCGTGACCGCTGCTGCCCTCGCCGCCGCTGCCGCTCCCGCCAGCGCCGGCTGCCTTACCGGAGCCGCAGTCGGAGGCACCGCCGGACACTTCGTCGGGCACCATGCGATTCTCGGAGCGGCGGCGGGCTGCGCTTACGGACACCATCGCGCGGTCGTCGCGAAGCGGCAGGCGGCGGCCGCGGCGGCGCAGCGCAATGCGAGCTATCAGCATGGTGGCGCGCCGGTTCGGCAGTAGGGGCTGACCTTCATTTGAGTTGTTATCCCCGCGGCGGCGGGGAGCCAAGGTCACGGTCGGAACCTTGGCTCCCCGCATTCGCGGGGATGACACGTTTTGATGGTGAGCCTCATCTGCTCGGCGCGGTGACCCGCAACAATCCGCTGTCCTACACCCCGCGAAGCCTCCTACGCTCCGCCCTCAACTCGACCGTCCACCGGGATGGCGCTGCTCTTTCTCATTGCTGGCTGTTTCGAAAGAAATGACCTCACCTGATTTGTCATCCCCGCGAAGGCGGGGATGACAGTTTAAGGGTGCGGTGTTTGCTTCAACAAAAGCTCGGCTCTGGCTGATCCGCGAGGCCAAAGGCGAGAAACGAAACACGCGTGTCTGTGTGAACTTATTTTGAACTTAACCCCGGCCCTTACCCAAATCAGTGGAAATCCCGTGACTTGGGCAGGACCCGCAAGTTGCGCGGGTGGCCGTGGGTCTGGGGGTAGCCGGGGTGGATGTCCTCGACCGCGCGCGACTGTTCGGGCTCGCAGTCGTGGGTTTCCGACAGCCGGTCGAGTTCGGCGCTGCGGTCGTCGATGCTGCTCGCCATCAGATGGATGACGCCTTCGGGGCTGCGTTGAAGCTCGCCGTCGACGAGCATCAGCCGCGACGCCATGATGTTGCGGCGGTAGCGCTCGAACAGCCGCGCCCAGATGACGACGTTGGTCACCCCGGTTTCGTCCTCGAGGGTGATGAAGATCGCGTTGCCGTTGCCGGGGCGCTGGCGGACGAGGACGATGCCGGCGGTCCGCACCCAGCTGCCGTTCCGCACGCCCGAGGTCGCGGCGCAGCTCGACACGCCCTCGGCGGCGAAGACCGGGCGGAGGAACGCCATCGGGTGCGCCTTCAGTGACAGGCGGAGCGTCTGGTAGTCGGCGGCGACCTGCTCCCCCGGGGTCATTGCCGGGAGATCGGCGGCGGCCTCCACCCCGAGCTCGCGGGCATCCGCCGCGGCGAACAGCGGCAGCGTGCCGACGGGGGTACGCCGCGCCTCCCACAACGCCGCGCGGCGATCGAGGCCGATCGAGCGGCAGGCGTCGGCGTCGGCGAGCAGGTTGAGCGCGCGCTGCGGCAGGTCGGCCCGTCGCGCCAGTTCCTCAATGCTGGCGAAGGGCCTTGCGGCAGTCATCCGCCCCGCCCATAATTCGCGGAAACCGCTGATCTGGCGCAGGCCGAGGCGGACCGCGAAGCCCCCGCTGCTTCCGTCCTGGCGTTCGAGGCTGTTGTCCCAGTCGCTCGCGTTGATGTCGATCATGCGGACATCGACGCCGTGGGCGCGGGCGTCGCCGACGATCTGCGCCGGGGCGTAGAACCCCATCGGCTGGGCGTTGAGCAGCGCCGCCGCGAACACCGCCGGGTAGCGGCATTTAAGGTACGACGACACCCAGACCAGCCGGGCGAAGGCGAGCGCGTGGCTTTCGGGGAAGCCGTAGCTGCCGAACCCCTCGATCTGCTGGTAGCAGCGCCGCGCGAACGCCTCGTCATAGCCGCGCCGGACCATGCCGCCGATCATCTTGGTCTCGAACTGGTCCATCGTCCCGACGTTGCGGAAGGTCGCCATCGCCCGGCGTAGCTGGTTCGCCTCCACGGGCGTGAACTCGGCGGCGACGATCGCCAGCTTCATCGCCTGCTCCTGGAACAGCGGCACCCCGAGCGTCTTGCCGAGGACGCCGCGCAGCTCGTTCGCGTCGTGTGGCGGTGCCGGCGACGGATAATCGACCTTCTCGCGCCCCTGCCGCCGCCGCAGATAGGGGTGGACCATGTCGCCCTGGATCGGCCCCGGGCGGACGATCGCGACCTGGATGACGAGGTCGTAGAGTTCACGCGGACGCAGCCGCGGCAGCATGTTCATCTGCGCCCGGCTTTCGACCTGGAACACCCCGACGCTGTCGCCGAGGCAGAGCATGTCATAGACGTCGGGGGCGTCGTCGGGGACGTTGTCGAGCGTGTACTGGCGGCCGATGTGGGTCGCGATCAGCGCGAATGCCTTGCGGATACAGCTCAGCATGCCGAGCGCGAGGATGTCGACCTTCATCAGCCCGAGGTCGTCGATGTCGTCCTTGTCCCATTCGATGAAGGTACGGTCGACCATCGCCGCATTGTGGATCGGCACGGTCTCGTCGAGCCGGTCCTCGGTCAGGATGAAGCCGCCGACGTGCTGCGACAGATGCCGCGGGAAGCGAAGGATCTGGCCGACGAAGTCGCCGAGGCGGGCGATCTCGGGGGCGTCGGGGTCGAAGCCGCTCTCAGTGACGCGCTCGCGCTCCATCTCGCTGGCGAAGCTGCCCCAGACCGTGCTCGTCAGGCGGCTGGTGACGTCCTCGGTCAAGCCGAGCGCCTTGCCGACCTCGCGCACCGCGCTGCGTGGACGGTAATGGATCACGGTGGCGGCGATCCCGGCGCGGTCGCGGCCATAGCGGCGGTAGACATATTGCATCACCTCCTCGCGCCGCTCGTGCTCGAAGTCGACGTCGATGTCGGGGGGCTCTTTCCGCTCCTCGGAGACGAAGCGCGAGAACAACAGGCTGTTCTTGACCGGGTCGACCGCGGTGATGCCGAGGACGTAGCACACCGCCGAATTCGCCGCCGACCCGCGCCCCTGGCACAATATGCCCTGCCCTTGCGCAAAGGCGACGATGTCGTGGACGGTGAGGAAGTACGCGGCATAATCGAGCTTGGCGATCATCGCGAACTCGTCGGCGAGGAGCTTGGCGACCTTCGCCGGGATACCATCGGGCCAGCGATTGCGCGCCTTGGTCAGCGTCAGTTCCTCGAGCCATGCCTGCGGCGTGTACCCCGGCGGCACCGGCTCGTGCGGGTATTCGTAGCGCAGGTCGTCGAGGGTGAAGGCGATGCGAGCGAGCAGCTTGCCCGGCTCGGCGAGCGCATCGGGGGCGTCGGCGAACAGCCGCGCCATCTCGATTTCGGGCTTGAGGTGGCGCTCGGCGTTCGCCGCGAGCAGCCGCCCGGCGTCGGCGATCGTTCGCTTTTCGCGAATGCACGTCAGGATGTCGTGGAGGCGGCGCTGCGCGGAAGTGGCGTAGAGCGCATCGTTGACCGCGATCAGCGGCACCCGCGCCGTGGCGGCACGGGTCATCGCCTCGCGCAGCCGCCGCCGGTCGCGCCCGCCGCGCAGCATCGTCGCGCCGAGCCAGACCCGGCCGGGAGCCGCCCGCGCCAGCCGCGCCAGCACCCCCGACGGATCGGGCCCGGGCAGGACGATCAGCATCAAATCGTCGAGATGGTCGAGCAGGTCGGCGGCGAACAGGTGGCAATCGCCCTTCACCGCGCGCAGATTGCCCGTCGTCAACAGCCGCGTCAGCCGCCCCCAGCCGCGCCGCGTCGCCGGATAGGCGATGACGTCGGGGGTATCGTCGGCGAAGACCAGCCGCGCGCCGACGATCAGCTTGAAGTCGATTGGCTTGAAGTCGGGCGGCTTGTCGGGCGCCTGCTCCGCCGCCTCGACCGCATCGCGCAACGCGACATGGGCGCGGACGACCCCGGCGACGGTGTTGCGGTCGGCGATGCCGATGCCGGCGTGGCCGAGTTCGAGCGCGGCGGCGACCATGTCTGATGGATGCGACGCGCCGTGGAGGAACGAGAAGTTCGACGCGGCGGCGAGTTCGGCATAGCCGCTCATGCGACCGACCCGCTCACGCAAACAGGCCGTGGAGATACCATTCGGGCACGGCGCGCTCGACGCCGTAGAGGCCGTGGCGGAAGACCCAGAAGCGCCGCCCGGCCTGGTCCTCGACGCGATAATAGTCGCGCGTCAGCCCGGCGCTGCGGCGGTGCCGCCACCATTCGGCGGCGATCCGTTCGGGGCCCTCGGCGCGGCGGACCTCGTGCAGCACGCGCCGCCAGCGAAAGCGGAATGGCGGTCCGTCGGGGACTTCGGCGATCGCCTCTATCCGTTGCGGCGGATCGAACAGATGGAGCGGGCGCAGAGGCGGCTCGCCGGGCTCGGGAGTGTGCCACGCGACAGGGGCGGCGGGGTCGATGCTGGGCAGGTCGAACGCCGCCTGCTCGGGGACATGGCCGTCGCCGGCGCGAAACCGCCGGACGCGCCCCCGCCCGAGCCGGATCGTCAGCCGGTCGATCAGCGCCGCAAGCTCGGCATCGGCGACCGCACCGCCGTCGAGCTGGAGCTGGTGCGCGACCAGCGGCTCGGTCACCGGAACCGCGAGCCGGATCAGGTCGTAACCGAAGCCCGGATCGAGCGGATCGGCGAGGGTGTCTATCCGCTCGCGAAACAGCCGGGCGAGAATGCCGGCGTCGCGCGTCGGCTGGCCGGTATCGATGCCGAGCCGAGCAACATGGCCATCGCTGCGGAACAGCGCCGCCTCGAACCGCCGACCGCCGCGGCTGCGGTCGGACAGCGCGGCCGCTGCCCGGCGCATCAGCGCATCGAGCGTGGCAAGGACGGTGTCAGTCATCGCCACCGGCTCGGCAAAGCGGGTCTCGACCTCGATCTCGGGCGGGTGGCGGCGCGGCGTGATCCGGACATCGGCCTCGCCGAGCAGGCGTTCGAGCGCGGTCGTCGTCGCTACGCCGAAGCGCGCCGCGAGCGGGCCACGCGGCCGCCGGGCGAGGCTGGCGATCGTCTTGAGCCCGGCGCGGCGCAGCGCCTGGTGGATCTCGCCGTCGACCCGCAACGCCGCGACCGGCAGCGCGCTTACCGCCTCGCCGCCGAACGCCGCGAGGGCGTTGGCGGCGTCGGGCGTGTCGGCGAGCGCGATTGCCGGGCTGAGGCCGTGGCGCTCGACCCGGCGGCGGAGATCGGCGGCGAGCCCGGCTTCGTCGCCGAACGGGTGGACGCAGCCGGTGATATCGATGACCACGCCGCGCGGCGGGTCGGTCGCGACCATCGGCGAATAGCGGTCGCAGGCGTCGGCGAGCCACTCGAGCAGCGCCAAGTCGGCAGCGGGATCATGCGCCACCGCGACGAGATCGGGGATGCGCGCGCGCGCATCGGTCAGCGTTAGCCCCGCAGCGATGCCGAGCGCGGCTGCCGACGCATCGACCGCGGCGACGCGCATCGTCCCGCCGGCCTTTTCGACAAGCACGAACGGCGTCTCACGCGGCGCGGCGCAGTTGCGTAGCGCGCGCTCCGACGACAGGAACGGCAGGTACAGCGCGAGATAGCGGCGCATCGCGGAAGGCTCGGCAGTCACGGTCCCACTCCACCCGGGCGTCGAACCCGGCAATGCCGCCGCGATGCCGCAGCAGGCTGATGTCGAACGCCGGATGTCCCGGCGCATTGGCGGCAAGCGCGGCGGACGGCGCGGCCGACACCGCCCAGCGCGTTTCGGCGGCGCTCGGGACGGGCTGGGCACCGCTGCGGACGACCAGCGCGGTCACCCCCGACCGCACCGCGGCAAAGGCGATGCGCCGCGATTCGGTCAGGCCGAACTCGGGCGCCTGTGCCCAAGGCTCGATGACGACGGTGCCGATCGCGGCGCATTTGACGGTGTCGGCTGCGGCCTGAAGGAGGCCGCGAGTGGAGTCGGCGTGGACGAGGATGATCGCATCGGGATCGGCCCCGAGTTCGACCAGCCCAGCGGCGTAGAGGCGCCCGGCCTCGCGGACGCTACGCACGTCGCGGACCCAGAACACCGGTCGGCCGGGCGACGCGCGCAGGGCGAGCAACAGCGCGAACCCAGCGGCGGCGGCGCTATCGGCGGGAACCGCGGCGAACACCTCGTGCAGCGCCGCGCGCAGCAATCCCTGCCCCAGCCGCGCGTCGGCAGACCCGGCGCCGGTGGTGAGCCGGGACGGCGAATCGGAGGAAGGAGAGCGCGCTAAGTTCATGTTATGTTCTAATTGCGTGACTCGTTCCGATCGAGTCAAGGCAACTTCTCAATCGGGCAGTGGAATCCGGTTCGAACTCTGTCATCAAATTGCCACGCGAGAGTCGGTCTACAGGTTGTTTCAATAAGTCGCAGGGAGCGCTACCAAGCAGCATGCCCAACGCCCCCGCACCATCGCCCGTCCTGCTGTTGTTCGGTGCCACCGGCGACCTTGCGCACCGGATGCTGCTGCCGTCGCTGTTCGGCCTCGACGCCGACGACTTCCTGCCCGAGGGCTTCCGTATCGTCGCGACCGCGCGGAGCGTAATGGATTCGGCGGCGTACCGCGCCGTCGCGGCGAAGGAGCTTGCGGCGCACATCGATGCCGACCGGCTCCAGCCGGAACTGGTCGCGCGCTTCCTCGACCGGATCGACTACGTCGCGCTCGATGCGACCAAGGCCGACGGCTTCGGTGCGCTCGCGACCGCAGTCGGCACGACCGAAAGCCTGTCGATCTTCCTTTCGACCGCGCCGTCGCTGTTCGGCTCGACGATCGCCGGGCTCGCCACCGCCGGGCTTGCGGGGGCCAATGTTCGCCTCGCGCTCGAAAAACCCCTCGGCCACGACCTCGCGTCAAGCCAAGCGATCAACGACCAGGTCGCGCGCGTCTTCCCCGAGGAGCGGACCTTCCGCGTCGACCATTATCTCGGCAAGGAGACGGTGCAGAACCTGATCGCGCTGCGCTTCGGCAACGTCCTGTTCGAGCCGCTATGGAATGCCGCCGGGATCGATCACGTCCAGATCACCGTGTCGGAGACCGTCGGGCTCGAAAGCCGCGGCGACTACTACGACGGCATGGGCGCGTTGCGCGACATGGTGCAGAACCACATGCTCCAGCTCGTCGCGCTCGTCGCGATGGAGCCACCGGCGCGGTTCGATGCGGCGTCGGTCCGCGACGAGAAGGTCAAGGTGCTGCGCTCGCTCCGCCCGATCGACGAGCGGACGGTCGAGGGGTGCAGCGTCGTCGGCCAGTACGGTGCGGGCGCGGCCGACGGCAAGCCGGTTGCGGGCTATGCCGACGAACTCGGCCGTCCGTCGAACACCGAGACCTTCGTCGCCTTGAAAGCGCACGTCGACAACTGGCGGTGGAAGGGTGTCCCCTTCTACCTGCGGACCGGCAAGCGGCTGGCGACGCGCCAGTCGGAGATCACGATCGAATTCAAGGCGGTGCCGCATTCGATCTTCGAAGGCTTCAAGGCGTCGGCCGATCTCAAGCCCAACCGGCTGATCATCCGCCTCCAGCCCGACGAGAACATCCGGCTGACGATCATGGCGAAGACCCCGGGACTCGACCGCGACGGGCTGCACCTGCGCGAGGTCCCGCTCGACATCGGGCTGGCCAACGCCTTTGCCGACGTCCGCCGCCGGATCGCCTATGAACGCCTTTTGCTCGACCTGATCGGCGGCGACCCGACGCTGTTCGTCCGCCGCGACGAGGTCGAGGCGCAATGGACGTGGATCGACGCAATCCGCGACGGCTGGACGAAAAAGGGCATGACGCCGCGCCCTTATGGCGCCGGATCGTGGGGACCGTCGGCGGCGATCGGCCTCGCCGAGCGCGACGGGGTCAGCTGGCATGACTGATCTGCGCTGGGCGGCCGACGGCAGCGATGCCGCGGTCGTCGCTGCCGTCGCCGCGGTCGTCGCCCAGCCCGGCCCGGTGACCTTGTGCCTCCCCGGCGGCACCACCCCCGCACCGATCTTCGCCGCGCTCGCCGCGATGCTGCTGCCGTGGGACAAGGTGACGATCATGCCCGGCGACGAACGCCGCGTGGCGCACGACCATCCCGCGAGCAATGTCGGCCAGCTGCGCGCGGCATTCGGTGCGACGGGGGCGACGATCGAGCCGCTGTCGCCGGACTTGCCGCTGCCGCGCTTCGACCTCGTCTGGCTCGGCATGGGCGGCGACGGGCATGTCGCGTCGCTGTTTCCGAACACCGATCCTGATCCCGGCGTGCCGGCGGCGGTGATCGCAGTCACCCCCGATCCGCTGCCGCCCGAAGCCCCGTTCGACCGGCTGACGCTCAACCTCGCCGCGATCGCCGACAGCGCCACGATAATGCTCGTCATCCGCGGCGCGGCGAAGCGGTCGCTGCTTGAGGCCGCCGCTGCCGGCAGCAACGACCTACCCGTGGCGCGGCTGCTCAAGCTTGCCCCCGTTACCGCCTTCTGGAGCCCGGCATGAGCCTTCACCCGACCGTCGCCGCCGTCACCGACCGCATCATCGAGCGCAGCCGCGCCGGGCGGACTGCGTATCTCGCGCTGATCGATCGCGAGGCCGACCGCGGGCTCCAGCGCCCGGCGCTGTCGTGCGGCAACCTCGCGCACGGCTTCGCCGCCGCCGAGATCGACAAGCCGGCGATCCGCGGCGGCCGAGCGATGAACATCGGCATCGTCACCGCGTACAACGACATGCTGTCGGCGCATCAGCCGTACGGGCGCTATCCCGAGCAGATCAAAATCTTCGCACGCGAAGCCGGGGCGACGGCGCAGGTCGCGGGCGGGGTCCCGGCGATGTGCGACGGCGTCACCCAGGGGCAGGTCGGCATGGAGCTGTCGCTGCTCAGCCGCGACACGATCGCGCTGTCGACCGCGGTCGCGCTGAGCCACGGCATGTTCGAGGGCGTCGCGCTGCTCGGCATCTGCGACAAGATCGTCCCCGGGCTGCTAATCGGCGCGCTGCGCTTCGGCCATTTGCCGGCGATCCTGATCCCGGCCGGGCCGATGCCGTCGGGGCTGCCGAACAAGGAGAAGGCGCGCGTCCGCCAGCTGTTCGCCGAGGGCAAGGCGACCAATGCCGAGCTGCTCGAGGCCGAGGCGGCAAGCTATCATTCGCCGGGCACCTGCACCTTCTACGGCACGGCGAATTCGAACCAGATGATGATGGAGGTGATGGGTCTCCACGTCCCGGGAGCCGCCTTCGTCAATCCGGGCACGCGGCTGCGGCAGGAGTTGACCCGCGCCGCGGTCCACCGGCTCGCCGGGCTCGGTCACGGCGGCAACGACTATCGCCCGCTGGGCCGCTGCGTCGACGAGCGTGCTATCGTCAACGCCGCGGTCGGGCTGCTCGCCACCGGCGGGTCGACCAACCATGCGATCCATCTCCCCGCGATCGCCCGCGCCGCCGGGATCACCATCGACTGGGCCGATCTCGACAAGCTGTCGTCGGTCGTGCCGCTGGTCGCGCGGATTTATCCCAACGGCGACGGCGACGTGAACCGCTTCCACGCCGCCGGGGGCATGGCCTTCACTATCCGCACGCTGCGCGACGCCGGGCTGCTCCACGACGTCGTCACCGTGGCGGAGGGGATCGACGACTACGCCCGCGAGCCGGTCCTCGACGGCGAGGTGCTGGCGTGGCGCAACGCCCCGGTCGAGACGCGCGACGCGGTCATCCTGCGCGCGGCGAGCAACCCCTTTGCCCCCGAAGGCGGGATGCGACTGGTCGAGGGCAACCTTGGCCGCGCGACGTTCAAGACCAGCGCCGTCGTCCCCGAACGCTGGACGATCGAGGCCCCGACGCGGGTGTTCAGCGACCAGAACGACGTCGTCGCCGCGTTCAAGGCGGGCGAGCTCGACCGCGACGTCGTCGTCGTCGTCCGTTTCCAGGGCCCGCGCGCCAACGGCATGCCCGAGCTCCACAAGCTGACCCCGGCGCTCGGCGTCCTTCAGGATCGCGGCTTCCGCGTTGCGCTCGTCACCGATGGGCGGATGTCGGGGGCGAGCGGCAAGGTCCCGGCGGCGATACATGTCCACCCCGAGGCGGCGGTCGGCGGGCCACTCGCCCGGATCGAGGACGGCGACGTCGTCCGCTTGTGCGGGATCGACGGGACGCTCGCGGTGCGCGTCGATGACGCGGTTCTGGCCGCGCGGGCCCCGGCGGCGATGCCCGCACCCGCCAGCGGCACAGGCCGCGAATTGTTCGCGATGATGCGCGCCGGCAGCGACGACGCCGAACGCGGCGCATCGGCGATGCTCGCGGCGGCAGGCCTGTAGTGGAGGTCGTTGCGGCCGACATCGGCGGCACCCACGCCCGCTTCGCGATCGCCGAGATCAGCGGCGGCCGCGTCGTCACGATGAATTCCGAAGTGACGATGAAGGCGGTCGAGCACGCCAGCCTCCAGCTCGCATGGCAGGCGTTCGGCACCGCGATCGGCCGCCCGCTGCCGCGCGCCGCGGCGATCGCGGTCGCCTGCCCGATCGGCGGCGATGTCCTCAAGCTAACCAACAACCCGTGGATCATCCGCCCGGCGCTGATTCCCGAGAAGCTCGAGGTCGACAGCTATTCGCTGTGCAACGACTTCGTCGCGGTCGCGCATGCCGTCGCCACGCTCGGCGAGACGGGGGTCGCGCATCTGTGTGGTCCCGACCTGCCGCTGCCGTCCGACGGCGTCGTCAGCATCGTCGGCCCCGGCACCGGGCTCGGCGTCGCCATGCTCGTCGGGTCGGGGACGGGCTACCGCGCCGTCGGCACCGAAGGCGGGCACCCCGACTTCGCCCCGCTCGACAGCATCGAGGACGCCCTGCTCCGCCGCTTGCGTGCCCGCCACAACCGCGTCTCGGTCGAGCGCGTCGTCGCCGGGCCGGGACTGTCGGCGATTTACAAGACCCTCGCCGAGATCGAGGGCGTGACGACCCCCGACCTGACCGACCAGGCGCTGTGGACCGCGGCGCTCGCCGGAGAGGATCCGCTCGCCGCCGCCGCGCTCGACCGGTTCTGCCTCAGCCTCGGCGCGGTCGCGGGCGATATCGCGCTGACGCAGGGCGGCTTTGGCGGCGTCGTCATCGCCGGCGGCCTCGGTCTGCGCCTCGCCGGGCACCTGTCACGATCGGGCTTCCGCCAGCGCTTCGTCGCCAAGGGCCGCTTCGAGACATTGATGGCGTCGATCCCGGTCAAGCTGCTGACCTATCCCCAGCCCGGCCTTTACGGTGCCGCCGCCGCCTTCGCGCAGGAGCATGACACATGAACATCGACGCCTTGATGCGGCTCGCCCCGGTCATCCCGGTGATCGTCATCGACGACGCCGCCCGCGCGCGGGCACTCGCCGAAACGCTCGTCGCGGCGGGGCATCGCGCGCTTGAGGTGACGCTGCGGACCCCGGCGGCGTATGACGCGATCGCCGAGATGGCGCAGGTCGAGGGGGCAGTCGTCGGCGCCGGCACCGTCCTCGACGAAGCCCAGCTCGACCGCGCGATCGCCGCCGGCGCGCGCTTCATCGTCTCGCCCGGCCTGACCGAGCGCGTCGGTCGCGCCGCGATCGAGCGCGGCATCGCCTTCCTCCCCGGCGTCGCCACCGCCGCCGACATCATGCGCGGGCTCGACATGGGCCTCGACCGCTTCAAGTTCTTCCCGGCGGTGGCGAGCGGCGGCATCCCGGCGTTGAAGGCGCTATCGGCGCCGTTTGGAATGGCGCGCTTCTGCCCAACCGGCGGCATAACCGAAGCGACCGCACCCGACTGGCTTGCTTTGCCCTCGGTAATTTGCGTCGGCGGATCGTGGATGACCGCAGCGGGCTGATAATGCTGGAGAGTTGGTGCGCCCGGAACGACGAAAATGGGCACTCAGATCATTGGGAAATTTCGGTGGCTTGGACACGTGCGGCGTAGAAACCGATCGCTTAGCTGGACTCACGGTGACAATTTAGGTCCATGGTTAGATCGTTTTGGGAGTGGATCGGCTCTGATCCCAGACACAGCTTGACCGCGTCGCTCTGATGTCGACCCTAGATTTATGTCTTCTTTTGCGGCAGATTGGCCCTTTTGGTGGAAAGGGTCAGTCCGCTTTCAGTCAGTAGACTGAGATAAGCAGTCGTTCGTTCAAGCAATTATATTAATAATTGCCTGAGTTCATTCTTGAAGCCGCGGAGGGGAAGCTCAAGATACCCCCTAACGCTCAGGACGGCGATGGGGCCGAGTGGCAGCCGTAGAGCCTTGTTCCTTGCAATCCGGAAGCTGACGGATAGGCGCACGCGCGCGTCCAGCGTCCTCGCTAAACCACTGTTCTACGGCGTGTCGAGGAAGTTGGTCCCCGGGGAGGCGCTGACTGTGCCGCCCCGCTGGGAGTTTGCGTGATCGCCGCCGAAGAGCGTATTGTAGGATGAAACTCTTATCAGGGCGCGATCGTGATGGGCGGGATTATCGGTGCAGTAAGCGGCAAGCTGGTTTTGGGCACTGCAGCGCTACTGTTTGCGGCCAAAGTCGACCAGCGCACGATCGTCGCTGCCATAGACGGCGATGCGCCGGCTTCAGCGATCAGCGAACGCCTCGCCGATCGTCTCCATGTCGCCAGTTCGAAAGCTGACGGTTCTGCGCCTGGCCGTTCTGCGCGTGTCTGGCTGGGTCTCGATGGAGGTACGTTCAAGGTCACATTGCCGGTTGCTGCAAATGGCGTCGCTGATCGCGCCGATCTCCGAATCGGGCAGGATATTCTTGCTGCGCATTTCATCCGGCTTGATTTTCGCCGCCGGACCAGTCGGCTTGTCTTGCGCGATCGACTGGCGTCCGAAACTCGCGGCCTCATCGCGATCCCCATCGACACCGCACCAGACGGCACGATTCTCGTGCCGGTGGAAATGAGCGACGGGACGAAGGTTCGCGCGCGGCTTCAGTTCAACTTTCACGTCGAGGCAACCGAAGCGCAGACGCATCAGGCACAGACGCCGCTCGCGATCTTGGGGGAAGGCGACGTTAAGGTGTTCGACATCGACGACTATCATGTGGACGGCGCGACGCGCGCTTCGAAGGTGTTTATCGATCTTCTCGCCTTCAGCGACCAGGTGGTCCTGCTCGATCTGCCGCACAACCGGCTCTGGGTTAGCGGGCGAGAGTCGCGCACGTGACGATCTTGCAATCTGCCGCCTAATTCGTCCGATCGGGCGGAGTGGTTTCCGGTCCGCCAATCGCCTGGATTATTGCGACGCGGTCGATGAAGCGTGCCGCCCGTGCTTGAATGAGCGCTTGGGCAGTCTGCGATGCGGTTGCCGTCGCAATCAGCGACGCGATCGTGTCGCTACTGCCTAAAGCCACTTGGCGCTTGACGAACGAGAGGCTCTGCTGCGCAGCGACGTCGGCCCGCGTCGCTGCGCCCAAGGCGACGTCATCGGTTCGCAGCGCGGTCAGAGCATCGGAGACCTCGACGAACGCAGCGAGCACGGTGCTGCGATATTGCGCCTTTGCCGCGTCGAGGGCAGCTTCGGCCGCGCGCTGCCTGTGCAGCAGCTCACCACCGTGGAACAGCGGCTGGGTGATACCGCCGATCATCTGCCAAAATGGATTGCCGTTCCGGAAGAGGTCGGCAAAGTTGGGAGATGCTCCACCTGCTGCTGCGGTAAGAGTGATGGCCGGCAGCCGCGCGGCTATGGCGACACCAACGTCCGCGCTTGCGCCATGCAGCGCGGCGGCGGCGGCGCGAATATCCGGCCGCTGGCGAGCAAGGACCGAAGGCAGGCGCAGCGGTACGGTCGGAGGAAGAACCAGGCGACCAAGATCGACTGTAGCCGGTAGCGGTAACGACGGCTCGCGGCCGAGAAGGATAGACAACGCCGCTTGCTGGTGAACGAGGGCCTTTGCGAGCGGCGGGATCAACCCCTCAGCCTGTCCGAGCGCCGCCGCCTGAGTTGCTACATCGGCGAGGCCCACCGCACCGAGCGCCTGACGCCGCTCGAACAGCGAGAGCAGCGTCGCATTGGCTTCCGTCGCGTGGCGTGCCGCATCTAGCTGCTCGCGGAGTGCCGCTTCTGTCAAAGCCGCAACCACGACGCTCGTCGTCAAGGTGAGCCGCGCGGCAGCGGTCCGGTAAAGCTGCGCCTCGGTCGCCGCACGTGCTGATTCGATCGATCGACGCGCCCCGCCGAACAGGTCGAACGGGTAGCTTATACTGACCTGCGCCGTCTGGAGTGTGAAGTCGAACACCGGTGCGTTCAGCACCGGTGAGAGGTAATTCGAGCTCTTCGACCTCTCGCTCGTCAAACCAGCGTCGACTGTAGGCAGCAGGGCCGCCCCGGCCGCTCGGGCCTGCTCGCGCGATTGCCGGAGTGTCGCTTCCGCCGCCTTGAGATCGCTATTGGCCGCCAGAGAGGTCGCAACCAATTGATCGAGTTCGACGCTGCCGAAGTCGCGCCACCACTCGACTGGGACGTCGCCCGTAACGACCTGCGGAGGGACCGGTACAGTAAGATAGGCTTCTACAACGGGCGGTGCGGGCGGGACATAGCTCGGCCCGACAGCGCAGCCGCTCAAGAGCATGAGGAGCAGCATCCGCCGCATCAAACGTCCCCGGCTATCGGCCGGCCGCGACCGGGGGCGCGGCGGTTGGCGCTGCTCCGCACCGAAAACATATCGATCAGTACTGGCAGCACGAGAAGGATAAGAACGGGCGCAAGCAACGTGCCGCCGACAACGACGAGCGCAAGGGGCTTCTGTACCTGACTGCCAATGCCGTTCGATACTGCAGCGGGAGCGAGCCCAATACATGCGGCAAGACACGTCATGACCACCGGGCGGAGCGCGTTCGTGCAGGTGAGCGATAGGGCGTGGGCGCGCTCCAGGCCCTCGTCGATGGCATTGTTGAACGCGCTCAGCACGATAATGCCATCCATCGTTGCGATCCCAAGCAATGCAACAAAACCTATCGCTGCAGAGATGCTGAAGGCGGTCCCAGTCACAAGCAACGCCAGAACGCCGCCAACGAGCGCCATCGGCATGACGCTCGCTGCCAGCAGAGTGTCGCGGATCGATCCAAAATTTGCATAGAGCAAGATTAGGATCAGCCCGAGTGAGATCGGCACGACGATCTCGAGGCGGCTGACTGCGTTCGATAGATTGTCGAGCTCGCCGGCCCATTCGAGCGTGTAGCCGGCCGGAAGCTTGACCTGTTGCGCCACTCTCGCCTTAGCCTCGGCAACCGCCCCGCCGAGGTCGCGGTCGCGAACGCTGAACTTGATCGGGATGTAGCGCTCCTGATGCTCGCGATAGATGAACGATGCGCCCGACGTTAGATGGACGTCGGCGACTTCGGACAGTGGCACCGGTACGGTCGTGCCGTTATCGCCAGTTGCGCCAACGGTGATGGCGCGGATCGACTCGAGGCTACTGCGCTGTTCCTGTCGCAGGCGAACAACGATCGGGAAATGGCGGTCCGTCGTGGTCTCATACAGGTCGCTGGTTGCCTGGCCGCCGATCGCCGCCTGCACAGTACCATTGATGTCGTCAGGCGTGAGGCCGTAGTGCGCCGCCTTCGCGCGGTCGATGTCGATTCGCACCGTCGGCTGACCGAGCGAAGCGAAGACGCCGAGGTCGGCGATGCCGTGAACCTGGGCCATCGCGGCCTTGATCTGGCCTGCCAACCGCTCGAGCGTGACAAGGTCGGGGCCGAACAGCTTGACTGAATTCGCGCCTTTGACGCCTGAGGTCGCTTCCTCGACATTGTCCTCGATATACTGCGAGAACGAGAAGTCGATGCCGGGATATTTATCCTCAAGCTGCTTGCTCATCGCCTCGGTCAGTTGTTCCTTGGTGATGCCGCCAGGCCATGTATCGAAGGGCCTGAGCGGCACAAAATACTCGCTGTTTGACACGCCGCTGGGGTCCGTGCCGTCGTCGGGACGTCCCTGCTGCGAGACCACCGTCTCGACTTCAGGGTAGCTCTTAATGATGCGGCGGATCCCGTTGACCGCGCCTTGCCCCTCGGCGAGCGAGATCGACGATGGCAGCGTCGCGCGAATCCACATGTTACCCTCCTCGAGATGAGGCAAAAATTCGACGCCGAGCGAGCCGACACCGAGCCCAGCCAGAATGACAAGCAGGGCAGCGCAGCCAGTAACAAGGACGCGATTGGCGAGCGCAAAAGCGATGGCCGGCGAATAGCCGCGTCGAATTTGGCGAAGAAGCCATGTCTCGACTTCGGCGAGCTTGTCGGGAAGCAACAGCGCCGACAGCACCGGCGAGACGGTGAAGGTCGCGACCAGCCCGCCGGCGATGGCATAGGCGTAGGTCTTCGCCATCGGCCCGAAGATATGCCCCTCGACGCCGGTCAAGGTGAACAGAGGGAGGAAGCTAGCAATGATGATCGCGGCGGCGAAGAAGATGCCGCGGTTGACCTCGGTCGCGGCTCCGAGCACGGCGGAACGGCGGTTGGCGCGGGTAAAGCTGCTCTGACCGGCGGCGACCTTGGCGCTGCGTTCGGCGAGGTGGCGATAGATGTTCTCGACCATGATCACTGTCGCGTCGACGATCAGGCCGAAATCGAGCGCGCCAACCGACAGCAGGTTGGCGCTCTCGCCTTGGACAGTCAAAATAAGGACCGCGAAACATAACGCGAATGGAATCGTCGCCGCTACGATCAGTGCCGAGCGCAAATTGCCAAGAAACAGCCATTGCAGGATGAAGATGAGCAGCATCCCTTCGACCATGTTATGGATCACGGTATGCGTCGTGATGCCGATTAGGTCGGAGCGGTCGTAGACGCGCTCGAGCCTAACGCCGGGCGGCAGGATGTTTGCAGCGTTGATCGCATCGATCTTCGCCTTGACGGCCGTGATCGTCGGCGTCGACTGCGCGCCGCGCTGCATCAGGACGATGCCTTGGACGATGTCGTCGTCACCGTCCTGGCCGGCGATGCCCTGCCGCGGCAGGTTGCCAACTTTGACTTCCGCGACGTCACGAAGAAGCACCGGCTGACCGCCCGCCGTGCCGACGAGTACGCCTTCGATGCCGGCAACGGACTGTATCAGGCCGATCCCGCGCACAATTGCTGCTTGCGGGCCAAAGTCGACGGTTTGACCGCCAACATTGGCATTCGACTTGCCTAACGCCGCGATCACTTGGGCCACGGTGACACCGTGACTCAGCAGCTTGTTGTTGTCGACAACGGCTTCATAGGTCCGCGTTTTGCCTCCCCAACCGGTAACATCGATGACGCCGGGGATCGCCTTCATCCGCCGCTCGACGACCCAGTCCTCGATCGTCTTGAGGTCCATCACGGAATAGCCCGGTGGTCCGGTCAGGCGGTAGCGGAAGATCTCACCGGTCGGACTTGTCGGCGAGATCGTCGGCTGGGCGCCGCCGAGCAGCGGAGGGAGCTGCGACAATCGGTTGATGACCCGCTGCTGCGCCTCGTCAAAGGTGAAGTCGTAACTAAACTGGACCTTGATGTCGCTAAGTCCGAACAAGGAGATTGCCCGGATCGCAGTGATATGCGGAATACCTGCCATCTGCACTTCGACCGGAATCGTGATGTTCCGCTCAATTTCTTCAGCTGACAAACCGGTTGACTGGGTGACGATCTCGACAAGCGGCGGCACGGGATCGGGATAGGCCTCGATATTAAGGCGACCGAACGCGATACCGCCTGCAGTGAGCAGTGCGGCGAGCAGGAGCAGGACCAGCAGCTTCTGCCGCAGTGCAAGGGCAACGACACGGTTCAAGGTCTAACCGGGCAGGCCGGCTTCGTTGACGAAGATCGTGCCGGCTGTCACGACGCGTTCGCCGGGGCGAAGGCCGCGCGTTACTGCCACCATGCCGTCACTCGCCGGCCCCAGGGTCACGTTTCGAGCGCGCAGGGTTCGGCCTGGCCCGGCGATCCAAACGCGCGCGGCGTCACCCTCGTGGATCACCGCGCTTGCTGGAACGCTGACCGCGGTAGTGCCGGGTATCGGCCGGCCCCGGATTATGAAGCTGGCGAACATCTGCGGTTTCAGTGCGCCGTCTGGATTGCGGATTGTTGCCCGCACCGGCAGCCGGTGTGTCGCAGGGTCGAGCCCCGCGCCGATATTGTCGACCCGGGCCGCGAACGTCCGTCCCGGGAAGGCAGGAGTCGTGACGGTTACCGCGTCGCCGAGATGGACCTGCGCGCTCGCCGATTCGGGGACCTGAGCGATCAGCCAGACCGTTGCGGGGTCTGTGATAACGAACGCCAGGGCGGTCCCGCCGTTGGCGAGATATTGACCGACGGCGACGCTACGGCTGGCGACGACACCTCCGATCGGCGCGCGCAGCGTGACGTCGGGATTGGCCTCATCATCGGTCGCCGCCGACTCAAGCCGGGTAATCTCTACCGGGGCTTGGCCCAGGATTGCGAGCTTGTTGCGCGCAGCAACGACAGCCGCATCGGCCGTCCGCACCGCGGCACGCGCCGCAAGCAGATCGTTCTGCGCCGACTGGTAGTCTTTAAGCGCACCACCGGCGGTTTTATATACCGCCTCGGCTCGCGTCGCGGCCGCCTCGGCAACGGTCAGCTGCGAATGTGCCGTCTGCCGCTGCGCCGCCGCGGACAGGAGCGTATTACGATTATCGACGAACTCAGGCGCACGGATTTTTAAGAGGCCTTGGCCCTTGACCACACGCTGCCCCGGCTGAACCATCACCTCGATCACCTGACCGGTGAAAGGCGGCAAGATCGGCGTCGAATGGTTGTCGTCGACGGCGATCACGCCGCTCGCGCGTTCTGCTTCGGCGATGCCACCGGCGCTGACTGTCGCGACCTTGAGCGCCGCATACTGGTCGGATGTTACCTGAAGGACACCAGCCTCGGGAGGAGGGGCTACCGGCTCCACCGGCTTAAGAGCCGCGACGAGACGCAGGCCGATGATGCTCGCCAGGGCAATCCCGACGATTAGCGCAAGCAGCCTCCACTGACGTACGCGTGATGTCCCGCCGTCCACCATGGTCTGTGTTTTCGACGCTAGCGGCATGGCTGCTCCTGCATTGATGCGCGCAATGCACATCGGGCGGAGATTCCGCAAGCGCTGGTTGCACACTTCTTCAGCGCGTTAGCATCAGGTCCAGAATGTTGCCCGTGAGAGAAATGATTGCTACGCTTTCGTTACAGTCTGACCCCGATCGTGAGGGTTAGCATTGCTCGGGGAAACGTTGGATGCATCAGCTTGAACCCGAACTGAAACCTGTCGCGATCCGCGACATTTGCCCGACGCAAATGACAGTCGGAATGCGCGAGGTTGCCAGAAAGCGCGCCGCGTTCGCCGCGCGCGCGAAGACTGACGGACCTGTTTTCCTCGGGCATCACATGGTGCCCGGCATCATTGGTCCAAAAGGGCGGATCTACATCATCGACAATCACCATCTGGTCCGGGCGCTTCACGAAGATGGTGTCGAGCACGTACTGGTGAGCTTTGTCGCTGATCTATCAAAACTCACCAAGTCGCTGTTTTGGACCTTCATGGAAAACCGCAATTGGCTCCACCCGTACAATGCTGCTGGCGATCGAGTGCCCCACACCGACATCCCGAAGACAATCGGAAAACTTGCAGACGATCCGTATCGCAGCCTCGCAGGTGAAGTTCGCGAGGCGGGCGGGTACGCCAAGGACATGACGCCATATGCCGAATTTCTCTGGGCCGATTTCCTGCGCAGCAAGATCGATGCCAAGACGGTGGCGAATGATTTCGATGGGGCCCTTAAAGCCGCTATCAAGCTCGTCAGAAAGCCAATGGCGAACTATTTGCCTGGATGGTGTGGGCCAGCGTGAGGCATTCTCACGTCGAGTTCCACATTTGTATTTGCATTGGTTTGCCCTCCCGTAGCCTCCAAGACGGCGACGCCAGTCCTCTGTCGTCTCGGGGCACTCACAACTTGATCTGTCGGGCTACCTCGATTGTACGTTCCGGCGGCAGCTTGAAGCGGTCGCTCGCACGCACGGCGTTGCGGTAAAGGAAAGCGAACAGGTCGATCCGCAGCCGGTTGAGCGTAGAGTGCGGCGCGGCGGTGACCATATCGCGGCTTCCGAAGAACACGGCGCGGTCGAGGTCGATCGCCGGCGGAATGCCCTTTAGTTTCTTCAGCGCCGTCGTCAGGTCGGGCACCTCGACGAAGCCGTAATGAACCGTGGCCCGCCAAAACCCCTCGCATACCTGCTCGAGCGTTGCCCGCTTTTCCTCGGCGACGCGCGGGAAGTCGTCGAACCTGATCGTCAGCGCGATGACATGTTCGTGGAGCGACCCCATATTGCGCATGTAGCCGGCGATGAACGCGGGAATTTGGCCTTCTGTCCGGGTCAGGAAAACCGCCGTGCCCGGTACACGGGGGATACGGTGA
>NZ_JANYGL010000157.1 GCF_025362435.1 Polymorphobacter sp. | reverse complement strand
ATCGCGCTCGCCGCTACCGTCATCTTCTGGCTCTGATCAATGAGTCGTGAGCCTAGGCGGCCATCGCACAACGTGTTTGAATCCAGCCGCTGCGTGCGCCGTCGAGCCCCGGAAAGTCGTTGCTCGGTTAGGGCAAGCGGGGATCTCTCGGCAAGATCGAGGAGCCGCTCGTCGCTACTGCCTCTCGGTGCAGCAGCAAGATCATCGTTAGTGCAAGTTAATCACCGCGGCAACGAGCAGTCGCACAGAACACGATGCGGCGATGCAAATATCGGCTCGACGGACTAGCCGAGCCTATACCTGAACTTGTAGAGGAGCGGAATGCGCGCGTCTGGGGCATGTTGGCGCCGACGATAATAATGTCTCAATCGATAGGAGATACCGGAGTGCTGCAAGAAATGGCCGATGACGTCCCCATCGGGCATCATGCAGCGATCGCCGGGTCGCGTCGGGGATGGGCGTGAAGCTCCGGTCGCCCATCCAATGCGTCGCCGAGGCCAATGCGGCTCGCATCGGCGGCGTCGGTGCGACTTTGATACGCGATGTCGATCATGATGTTAGACAGCGCATGCTGCTGCAAGGCGCACGACATCTCCTGCCTCTGCGTTCTGTGACGCATGCGAAACGTTTATGTCCGGTTCCGCACCGACTTTATGCCTTGCCGGATGCTAATACCCAAAAAACGGCAGTCAGTCGTTAATGAGGGTTCGATTGCACGGGGCATTTGCGGCGGATATCCGTCGACTCGGTCAGGGTTCGAGATCGCGATGACAACTGCCCACCGTCTCCAGAACAATCTGCTCCGAACGATGGCCGACGATGACTTCGCGGCTCTCGAGCCGTTCTTGACGCTGGTCGATATTGCCAAGCGAGACGAACTTGTCTTGCCCGAAAGCCGGATCAAATTCGCTTGGTTCCCGCTTGGAGGGATCCTCTCGGTGGTCGCCTCGACCGAGAGCGGCATCCAGGCCGAAGTCGGCATTGTCGGACGCGAGGGCATGTGTTCGGTGGCGACGCTCCACGGCGTCGACATCGAAATGATGCACATTTTTTGCCAGATGCCCGGCCGAGCCTTGCGGATCCCGGCGACAACGCTGCGCGCGGTCTTGATCGAGCGTCCGACGCTGCTGACACACCTGCTCGGCTATGCGCAGAACTTCATGCTGCAGATCGCGAGTTCGGCACTGGCGTATGCCACGCAGACGATAGAGGCGCGGCTGGCACGCTGGCTGTTGATGTCGCTCGATCGGCTCGAAGCCAATGATGTGACGATGACGCATGAGTCGCTGGCGCTGATGCTCGGGGTGCGCCGGGCGGGCGTAACCGTCGCGATCCAGGCGCTCGAGGCAAAGGGTGCGCTGATCGGCCGTCGTGCCGTGCTGACGGTGGTCAATCGTACCATCCTGGCCGAGGTCGCAGGCGATGCGTACGGCACCGCCGAGCGCGCATATCAGCGCGTCCTCGGCGTATCGATCAAGAGCCCGGCACGGCAGACCGGCGGCGACGAGCACGCCGACAGCGTAGCTTCGCCTGAATAAAGCCGGGGCCGCAGCGCGTCGCGTGGCGAGCCGCGTTGCACACGACGGCCAACCCCGTTAATCGCCAACGATGGTTGCATTCCTCGAATTCGAAAAACCGGTTGCCGAACTCGAAGCCCGCGTCGCCGAACTGCGCGCCGAAGGTTCGCCCGAAGCGCGCGCCGAAGCCGACCGGCTCGCCGAGCGCGCCGAACGCCAGCTTGCCGACATCTATTCACGCCTGACGCCTTGGCAGAAGACGATCGTCGCGCGCCACGCCGAACGCCCCCACTTCAAGGATTACGTCGCCGCGCTGATCGAGGACTTCACCCCGCTCAGCGGCGACCGCAAGTTCGGCGAGGACGCGGCGATCGTCGGCGGCATCGGGCGGCTCAAGGGACGCTCGGTCATGGTCATCGGTCATGAAAAGGGCTCGGACACCGCCAGTCGGGTCAAGCACAACTTCGGCATGGGACGCCCCGAGGGGTATCGCAAGGCGGTCCGCCTGATGGAGATGGCGGCACGCTTCGGCCTGCCGGTCGTCACCCTCGTCGACACGCCGGGGGCATATCCGGGCATCGACGCCGAGGAGCGCGGCCAGGCCGAGGCGATCGCCCGGTCGACCGCGGCGTGCCTCGACCTCGACGTGCCGATGGTCGCGGCGATTGTCGGCGAGGGCGGCTCGGGTGGCGCAGTCGCGCTGGCGACGGCGAACCGCGTCGTCATGTTCGAACACGCGATCTACGCCGTCATCACCCCCGAAGGCTGCGCCTCGATCCTGTGGCGCGGCGACAACCGCCCCGCCGATGGCGCCCCGGTCCCGGCGGGCCCCGGCCGCGCCGCCGAAGCCGCCGAGGCGATGAAGGTCACCGCCAGCGACCTCAAGAAGCTCGGCGTGATCGACCGCATCATCTACGAGCCGCGCGGCGGCGCTCACCGCGATCCGGCGACCGCGATTCAGCGGCTCGGCACCGCGATCGCCGCCGAACTGACCGCGCTCGAGACGCAGACCCCGGCGGCGCTGCGGAGCGGGCGGCGGGCGAAGTTCCTCGCGATGGGCCGCGCCGGCTAGCGTGGAGCTCGACTGCCCCGGACCGCCGGTCACGCTCGGCCTGCCGATCCTGACGGTCGTCGCTGCGGCGCTCGTCGACCGCGACGGCCGCGTCCTTGTCGCCGACCGCCCGGCGGGAAAGCATCTCGCCGGACAATGGGAGTTTCCCGGCGGCAAGATCGAAGCCGGTGAAACCCCCGAGACCGCGCTGGTCCGCGAACTTGCCGAGGAACTGGGCGTCGATACCGCTGCGAGCTGCCTCGCCCCGGCCGGGTTCGCCAGCCACGCCTATCCCGACTTCCACCTCGTCCTGCTGCTGTTCATCTGCCGCAAATGGTCGGGCACCGCGCGCGGACGCGACGGCCAGCGGCTGCAATGGCTGCGTCCCAACGACCTGTTCGCGCTCAACATGCCCCCCGCGGATCGACCGTTGCTCGGGTTGCTGGCCGCGCTGCTCTAGCGCCGCCACCCGGTCAGGTAGATCACCTGGACCGTCACCGCGATGCGCCCCGATGAGGCGCGTGTGGCGAAGCGCTGCGCTGCATCGGCGAGGACACCGCGCCGCAACGGTGATCGAGACTGCAGAATGTTGCCCTCGCCCATCGCCCGGAGATCGCGCAGCACGGCGAACAAATCGTCGTAGCGGACCGTGATCGTGTCGACCTCCGCCACGGGATCGGCGAACCCGGCGCGCTGGAGAAGTCCCGCGGCCATATCGGTATCGACCATCGGCAGGATGCGCGCCGCCGCCCGTCCGGTCAGCTCGACTTCGGCGGCAAGCAGGTCGGAACGCAGTTCGCTCAGGCTCGTCCCGCCGAAGAACCCGGCGACGAACACACCGTCCTGGCGAAGTGCGCGGCGTGCCTGGATCAGCGCTCCCGGCAAGTCGTTGACGCCGTGCAGTGCCGCCGCCGAGACGATCAGGTCGAAGCTCGAGTCGGCGAACGGCAGGCGGTCCTCGTCGCCGACGACCGATGTCGGTCCGGCCGCGCGCCGCGGCGCCGGGTCGAGGGCGACGGTCAGCTCGCTGCCGGTGATGCCGGTCGAGCCGATGTCGAGGACATGGGCGAAGCGCCGGTCGAGCGCCGCGACGCGTTCGGACAACTCGCTTGAGATTGCGGCGCGCAGGAAGTCGGCGGCTCCGCTCGCACGTCCGCGTTGCCGTCGCCGCGCGGAACGGTCGAAAGGTTCGGCAACGGAGGCTTCGGGCGCGGGAGATCGGTCCATGCAGACCCATGCCGCGCGAAGGCAGCGCTGCCAAGCCGCAGGTTGGTGGCATCCTACGGCTTTGCACTTGGTCGATCAGTGCCGTATTATCATCGGAAAGACCGAGTGAAAGGCCCTTCATGGCGATCCGACCTGTATCCCCCGACGAGGTAATTACCGCGCCGTACCCGCACGTCGCAACCGCGAACACACTCGTCGACTATGACGCGCTCAACGCCGGCTTCCCCGCCGAGGATCGCTTCGGTCCGCAGATCCGCATGCACGGCGACCTGACCCACCCGGACCCCGAGTATATCCGGCTGACCGAGGAAGATCCGTCGTACGCGCGGCTCCACGAGTGGGTTTATTCGACCGGCTTCGTCACGACGTTCCTCGAATTGTTCGACTCGGAGATCGAGAAATACGTCGCCAGCGGCGACTTGCTGATGGACCCGCGGACGCTGCCGATCCGCCCCGAGCCGTATGAGAAGCGCGAGGAGCTGATCGGCTTTTCGAACGTCACCAAGGACGAAGCCTTCCTGTTTCCGCGCCTCGACATCGGCATCGGCAAGCTCAACTACGGCCTCGTCAACGGCGGCGGCGGCGTTCACGTCGACAATCTGACCCGGCTGGTGTCGATCCTCGTCTACATCGACGACAATCCCGACATGGTCGGCGGCGAGCATCGCCTCTATCGCGTCGAGGACTACACCCCGGTCATCGACAAGATCTATCCGGCGCGCGGCAACTTCATGGTCGCATCGCTCCAGTCGAACCGCGCCCTCCACGACGTCAACCCGGTCACCGCGATCAAAGGCGTTCGCAAGGGCATGTACATGGCGGTCAGTTGTTCGGCCGAAATCTGGCGCCCCGACCCCGACGTCCGCCTGCAAAAACTGACCAAGAGCCGCTATCGTCCGCCTGCCGCAATCCAGGCGCTGCGCGACGTCCGCAAGTTCGCGCGCAAGACGATCGGGCTCAGCTGACCGAATTCTTTCGAATCGCCCGGCGGCTGGCCGTCGCCGGGCTCGATCTGCTGCTCCCGCCCCGGTGTCCGGCGTGCCGTCAGATCGTCGAGTCGGACGGCAATTTCTGCGCCGCGTGCTGGACCGGACTCGAATTCATCACCGCGCCGATGTGTGCTGCTTGCGGCACGCCGTTCGAGGTGGAGCGCGGCGCGAATGCCCGCTGCGGCGCGTGTCTCGACAAGCCGCCACGCTACGCCGCGGCGCGCGCGGCGATGGTCTATGGCGGACCGGCGCGCAAGATCCTGCTCGGCTTCAAGCACGGCGACCGCCAGCACCTCGTCCTGGTCATGGCCCCGCAGCTCGTCCGCGCCGGAGGCGACTGGCTCGGTCCGGGCGTTCTGCTCGTGCCGGTCCCGCTCCACCGCTGGCGGTTGTGGAAGCGCGGCTTCAACCAGGCGGCATTGCTGGCGCAAGCGGCAGGCCGCCGGTCGGGGACGCCGGTCGCGGTCGACGCGCTGAGCCGCGTCCGGGCGACGACGACGAGCCGCGGTATGGGGCGGCGCAAGCGCGCAGCCAACGTCCGCGGGGCGTTCCGTGTCGTCCATCCCGACCGGATCCGCGGCCGTGATGTCGTCCTCGTCGACGATGTCCTGACGACCGGCGCGACTGCCGAAGCTTGCGCGCGGATGCTGCTGCGCGCCGGGGCGAAAAGCGTCCGCGTGCTGACATGGGCGCGGGTTGTACGCGACGTCGCTTGACCGCATATTATCCTCCTCGCCAGTAGGAGCAGCGTACGTGGCCAAGGTCGAAGTCTACACCAAATTCATGTGCCCGTTCTGCGCGCGCGCCATGAAGCTGCTGAAGTCGAAGGGCGTCGAGGTCGACGAAATCGACATCACGATGGGCGGGCCGAAGCGCACCGAAATGCTGGCGCGGTCCGAAGGGCGGACGACGGTTCCGCAGATCTTCATCGACGGCAAGGCGATCGGCGGCAGCGACGACCTCGCCGCACTCGAAAGTCGCGGCCAGCTCGATCCGCTTCTGGCGTGACCATGCTGCGCGTCGGGGTCCTGCAGACGCGGACCGGGATCGACCCGGCCGAGAACGCCCGTGGCCTGGCCGACGCCATCGCCGAGCTCGCGGCACAGGGCGCGCAGATCGTTTTCACCCCGGAAATGAGCGGGTTGCTCGATCGTAACCGTGCTCGCTCGACTTCTCTGGTCCGGCACGAAGCCGACGACTTCGTCCTTGCCGCGGTTCGTGCCAGTGCGCGCGAGCATCAAGTCTGGATCGAGCTCGGCAGCCTCGCACTGCGCCCCAACGACGGCGAGGGTCGTCTCGTCAACCGCGGCTTCCTGATTGATCCCTCGGGCAGGATCGTCGCACGTTACGACAAGCTGCACCTGTTCGACGTCGACCTCGCTAACGGCGACAACTACCGCGAATCGAATGCCTATGCCCCGGGAAATCGCGCCGTCGTCGCGCCGACGCCTTGGGGCAGCCTCGGCCTGACCGTCTGTTATGACGTTCGCTTTCCGCCGCTCTACGCCGCGCTGGCACAGGCGGGCGCGGACATCATTGCGGTGCCCGCTGCCTTCACCCGGCCCACCGGCGAGGCGCACTGGCACGTCCTGCTGCGGGCCCGCGCGATCGAGACCGGAGCCTTCATCGTTGCCGCGGCGCAAAGCGGGGTGCACGCCGATGGCCGCGAAACCTATGGCCATTCGCTCGTCGTCGACCCATGGGGCGCCGTGATCCTCGACATGGGCACCGAGCCAGGCGGCGCGGTGGTCGATCTCGACCTGTCACGCGTCGCCGCGACCCGCGTCCGCATCCCGTCGCTTCGATCCGGGCGGCCTTTTACCATCGATGCGTTGACGGAGCCCAGCCGCCTACCTAGTCAACCTCTTGATGCGCCCGTAGCTCAGCCGGATAGAGCGACGGTTTCCTAAACCGCAGGTCGGGGGTTCGATTCCCTTCGGGCGCACCACGCAGCTATTGGCACTGGGGCTGTGCGGCACGATCCGGGACGATGCGGGATTTCGCCCGTCTTTTCGGTGGCTTGGGCTGCTCTGGACCATCGTCGCCAATGCAGAGAGACGGTCATTCGCAGGCTCATCCGGTGCTTTCAGGGCTCACATCTCTGACGCGCGTTTCCGCGGTCGGCAGATGCGATGCAGCTTTGATGCGATGGCAGGCCTGAGCTGGCCGCATGCGAATGGGCGTCAGACGAACCCGAGCATGGCCCGCTGCTGATCCCAGACGATCGGCAGGTGAGTCATCCGCGCGAGGTGCTGCCGGGTGAGCGATGCCGGCTGACGTCCGGCAAGGATCGCGCCGATTATGTCGGGTGCCAGCATCGACAGCCTCAGCAACAGCGCGAAGTAGGCGACCGTCATTCTTTGAGCTGCGGCGATCGTCGCGACTGTCGAGTCGGGCGATGTCAGCACCGCCTGTCGGGCGA
>NZ_JANYGL010000153.1 GCF_025362435.1 Polymorphobacter sp. | reverse complement strand
GGTGGTGACCTTGGGTCCCCGCCTTCGCGGGGATGACAGATGCATCAGGTCACCCCGCTGCGTCGAGGCGATTGGCTGATTTTTAGCGCCGCGTATCCGCCATCGCCGTCTGCGCCGCGCCCGTCACCCGCCACACCGTATTCCCGACATCGTCCGCAACCAGCAGCGCCCCGGCCTTGTCGACCGCCAGCCCGACCGGGCGGCCATGCGTCGTGTTGCCGTCGCCGAGGAAGCCGGTGATGACGTCCTGCGCCATGCCAGCGGGCTTGCCGTCCTTGAACGGCACGAAGACGACCTTGTAGCCGCTGACGGGCGTGCGGTCCCAGCTGCCGTGCTCGCCGACGAACATCCCGCCGCGGTACGCCGCCGGAAGGCCCGCCGTGTCGTACCACGCGATGCCCAATGCGGCGACGTGTGAGCCGAGCGCATAGTCGGGCTTGATCGCTTTCGCGACGAGGTCGGGGCGCTGCGGCTTGACCCGCGGGTCGAGGTGCTGGCCGTAATAGCTGTACGGCCAGCCGTAGAATGCGCCCTCCTGGACCGTGGTCATATAGTCGGGGACGAGGTCGGGGCCGAGCTCGTCGCGCTCGTTGACCACCGCCCACAGCTTGCCGCCGGGGGCGAGCGTCAGGTTGGTGGGGTTGCGTAGCCCGGTGGCGTACAGCCGCGACGCGCCGGTCGCGCGGTCGATCTCCCACACCGCGGCGCGGTTGAGCTCGGCACCCATGCCGTTCTCGGTGATGTTGCTGTTCGAGCCGACACCGACGTACAGCTTAGATCCGTCGGCGCTGGCGACCATGCTCTTGGTCCAGTGGTGGTCGATCGGGCCGCCGGGCAGGTCGGTCAGCTTGACCCCGGGTGTCGTGATCGCGGTATCGCCGTCGTGGTACGGGAAGCGGAGCACGGCATCGGTGTTGGCGACGTACAGGTCGCTGCCGACCAGCACGACGCCGTACGGCGAGTGCAGCCCGGTCAGGAACACCGTCCGCAGCGTCGGCTTGCCGTCGGCGCCGTAGCGGACCAGCGTGATCTGGTTGCCGCCCTTGGCCGACGCCCCGCCCACCGCCTTGACCATCCCGGCGATCTTGTCCTTGGGGCGGAAAACGGGCGCCTTGGGGCCGTTGGTCTCGACGATCAGGACGTCGCCGTTGGGCAGGACGGTGATCGTCCGCGGGTGCTGCAGCCCGGTCGCCAGCGCCTCGATGTGAAGGCCGGCCGGAACGACGGGCTTCTCGTTGCCGCTCCAGCCGATCGCCTTGGGCACGTCCATCGGCGGCAGCAGATACGCCTGCGGATCGGGCAGCACCGGGTTGGCGCCGATCTGTGTCTTGGGGTCGATCGTCGCCTTGCTGCCGCACCCGGCAAGGGCGAGCAGGCCGGCACCGACGAGCAGCGGGCGGAGAACAGTCATGCAGGATACTTTCATGCGAGGTGGCGGGCGCGACGCGCGACGCGCTCGAAGACCGGGATCAACAGCAGGATGATGACGGTGACGATCGACAGGATGATTCCGTCGGGGACGACCGACTGATAGGCATCGCGGCTGTGGACGAAGGCGTTGAACAGCGCGACGATGCTCGCGGCGGCGGCACCGACGGGCAGCGGCCAGCCGGTGCTGAACCAGTGGCCCGGGCGGCTGGTGAACAACTCGACGATGCCGACGACTGCGGCGATCGCGGCGGCGACGAGCCCGGCGGTGATCAGCCACATCGAGAAGTTCGACCACTGCATCTCGGCGCTGTCGGTATAGACGATGTCGGTCGCCAGCGCGGCGATGAAGCACGTCGCGGCAAAGCCGAAGACCAGCCGGAATAGCGGGAACAACCGCCGTGTCGCCGCCGGGGTATATTCGCTCATGACCACTCCCTTTGCGTGTGCCGACTGGACAGTCGGGCGGCCCGATTGTTCCGTCGCCTCGGTGGGGATTGGTCGTTCGGACCCGCCGGAGTTGGGCACTCAGCCCGGCGGTCGGCGACGGTCGCTAGGGTCAGGACCCATTGATTTGAGCGTCGTTATCTGATTCAGGCTCCGCAAGGAGACTGAGTATGAGCGACCTGTATTGGCTTACTGACGAGCAGATGGCTCGGCTGGAGCCTTATTTCCCCAAGAGCCACGGCAAGC
>NZ_JANYGL010000120.1 GCF_025362435.1 Polymorphobacter sp. | reverse complement strand
CCGCCCGCGCTCGTCGAGCTTGAGCCCGGTCGAAGCGAGGTTGAGCCCGTCGACATTCGGCCGCCGCCCGATCGACAGCAGGACGATGTCGGCGGCGATCTCCTCGCGCGCGCCGCCCTTCGCCGGCTCGACGACGACGACTGCGCCGGCACCGCCGTCTTCAGAATTGGCACGCCGCGCCTCGATGACCTTGGTCGCGGTGCGCAGCTCCATGCCCTGCTTGACCAGCAGCTTGGCGAAGGCGATCCCGACCTCGGCGTCCATCGCCGGGACAACGCGGTCGGCGTATTCGATGACGGTGACCTTCGCCCCGAGGCGCCGCCACACCGACCCCATCTCGAGCCCTATATAGCCGCCGCCGATGATCACCAGATGCTCGGGCACCTTGGGTAGCGCCAGCGCCTCGGTCGAGGTGATCAGCACCTCGCCGTCGGGGACCATGCCGGGGAGGAGCAGGACCTCGGACCCCGTGGCGATGATGAAGTTCTTTGCGGTGATACTGCGGTCGCCGACCTTGAGCGTCTTGGCGTCGCTGAAGCTGCCCTCGCCCTTGATCCACTCGACCTTGTTCTTCTTGAACAGGAAGGCGACGCCGTCGGTGAGTTCGCGGACCGCCTTGTCCTTCTCGCCCATCAGGGTCGGGACGTCGATGTCGACGCTCGGGAAGGTGATGCCGAACTTCTTGAGGTGCCCGCCGCGCGCCTCGTCGTAATATTCGGACGCATGGAGCAGCGACTTCGACGGGATGCAGCCGACATTGAGACACGTCCCGCCCAACCGGTCGCGCTTCTCGATGCACGCGGTCTTGAGCCCGAGCTGCGCGGCGCGGATCGCGGCGACGTACCCCCCGGGGCCGGAGCCGATGACCACTACGTCGAAGTCGAAATCAGGCATGTCGATCCTTCACGCCGCAGTCGCGAGCGGCAAATCGGTGTGGTTAAAATCTTTGCCCTTGAACAGCAGCGGCTCTCCGCTCGTCTTAGCCAGGGCGTAGGTCAGACAATCGCCGAAATTCAGGCCGGCAGGAGCCCCCCCAAAACGAATCGCCGCCACTCGCGAAACACGACCGTGTTCGACCGACACAGGTACAATGTCGATCGCCAGCGCTTCGATCATCGCGTCGAGGTCAGGGTCGCGCATGCCAAGGCGACGATCGAGCCGCAGTGCGGCCTCAAGATATGATGCCGCGGACATCGTCGCGCCGCCTTCAGCCAAGATGGCGTCCATGAAAGCAACTGCCTCCGGCTCAGCGAAGATGATCGCCAACAAGGCCGAAGTATCGACTATCACTTCGGCAAACCGTCCTCGTCGTAGAACCAGCTATCCATCTCCGCTTGTGTCGGAAGCGGCTTGGGCTGACGCGCTCGTATCGAAGCAGCGAGAGCCTGAACCTTCGCTCGCCGAGCTTCGAGGCTCTGTCCGCGTTCTACTTTCAAAAGCCGGTCACGCACCGCCTCTGTTACCGCCTGAGTCAGGCTTTCGCCGGTCGCGGCGGCAAGGCGACTGGCGAGCGCATGCGTCTCGTCATTCTTGATGTTCAGATGCATTGAAATTCCAAGCGGTAGAATGCAGCCTCACCGATCTACCACGATTTCCCCTACAAGTCGATCAGCAGCCGCGCCGGATCTTCGATCGCGTCCTTGACCGCGACGAGGAAGGTGACTGCCTCGCGGCCGTCGACGAGGCGGTGGTCGTAGCTCAGCGCGAGGTACATCATCGGGCGGATGACGATCTGGCCGTCGCGGACCACCGGGCGGTCCTCGATGCGGTGCATGCCGAGGACGCCCGACTGCGGGGTGTTGAGGATCGGGGTCGACATCAGCGAGCCGAAGACGCCGCCGTTGGTGATGGTGAAGGTGCCGCCCTGCATGTCGGCCATCGTCAGCTTGCCGTCGCGGGCGCGGCGGCCGAAGTCGCCGATCGCCTTCTCGATGTCGGCGAAGCTGTGCTTGTCGGCGTTCTTGAGCACCGGCACGACGAGCCCGCCCGGCGACGACACCGCGACGCCAAGGTCGGCATAGTCGCGGTAGACAATCTCGTCGCCCTCGATCGCGGCGTTGACCGAGGGGATATCGCGCAGTGCGAGAACGACCGCCTTGGCGAAGAACGACATGAAGCCGAGGCGGACGCCGTGCTTCTTCTCGAACAAATCCTTGTACTTGACCCGCGCCGCCATCACTGCGGTCATGTCGACGTCGTTGAACGTCGTCAGCATCGCCGCGGTGTTCTGCGCCTCCTTCAACCGCCGCGCGATCGTCTGGCGGAGGCGGGTCATGCGGACGCGCTCCTCCTTGCGGTCGGGAGCAGCGGCGGCAGCAACCGGAGCGGCAGCGGCGGGCTTGCCGACGACCTTTGCGGTGCCCGCCTCGATCGCGGCGAGAACGTCACCCTTGGTCAGGCGGCCATCAAGGCCGGTGCCGGTGATCGACGCCGGGTCGATATTATAATCGCCGAGCAGGCGGCGGACGGCGGGCGCAATCGCCTCGAGCTCGTCGTGCGCCGGCTCGGGCGCGGCGGGCGGGGTGACCTTCGACGGCAGGCCAGACCCGGCGGGCTCAGGCGTCGGGCCGCCCGGCAGAACGGTTTCGATCTTGGTCGGCGCGGCCGCTACCATGGCGCTTTCCGCCGTCTTGGACGGCAGGTCGGGCTTGGCCTCGGGCTTCGGCGCATCGCTCTTCGGGCCTTCGACGACGGCGGGCGTCGGTGCCGCCATCTTCGCCGGAGCCCCTGCCCCGCTCTCGATCCGCGCGATCAAGGCGCCGACGTTGACGGTGTCACCGACCTTGAACAGCTGCTCGCCCATCGTTCCGGCGACCGGCGACGGCACTTCGACCGCGACCTTGTCGGTCTCGAGGCTGACGATCGGCTCGTCGACCGCGACGGCGTCGCCGGGGGCCTTGAGCCACTCGCCGACGGTCGCCTCGGTGATGGATTCGCCAAGCGCGGGGATGGTGACGTCGGTTGCCATGGTCGATCCTAGAAAGAGCGCTTCATCGCCGCGAAAAGCGAGGATGACAGGATGGAATTAAGCCTCACTCGGCCGCCTGGACCGACTTCAGCCCGCCGCGGATCGCGGCACTGATTTCCGAGCGGGTCGCGCCGAGCGCCTCGGCGATCAGCTTGGCCTGCTCGGCATTGTGGCGCTTGAGCAGCCCGGTCGCGGTCGCCGCCGCCGCCGCGCGTCCGGCATACGCCGGGCGCTTGTCGAGCGCGGCCTCGATCAGCGGTGCGACGAAGCTCCACGCACCGGCGTTGCGCGGTTCTTCCTGCGCCCAGACGACCTCCTCGAGGCCGGTGAAGCGCGCGGCATAGTCGGCGATGACGTCGGCCGGGAACGGATAAAGCTGCTCGACGCGGAGGAGGTAGATGTCGTCGCGGGCGTTCTTCTCGCGCGCTTCGAGCAGGTCATAATAGACCTTGCCCGAACACAGCACGAGCCGCCGGACCTGCGCGTCGGGGACGGGGTTGATGTCGTCGAGGCAGCGGTGGAAGCTCGATCCCTCGGCCATGTCGGCGATGCTCGACACCGCGCGTTTGGCGCGGAGCAATGACTTCGGCGTCATTACGATCAACGGCTTGCGGAAGTCGCGGAGCATCTGGCGGCGCAGCATGTGGAAATAGTTCGCCGGCGTCGTGCAGTTCGCCACCTGCATATTGTCCTCGGCGCAAAGCTGGAGGAAGCGCTCGAGCCGCGCCGAGCTATGCTCGGGCCCCTGCCCCTCGAAGCCGTGCGGCAGCAGCATGACGAGCCCGTTGGCACGCAGCCACTTCGCCTCGCCCGCGGCGATGAACTGGTCGATCATCACCTGCGCGCCGTTAACGAAGTCGCCAAACTGGCCTTCCCACAACACCAGCGTCTTGGGGTCGGCGAGCGAATAGCCGTATTCAAAACCGAGCACGCCAAACTCGCTGAGCGGCGAGTCGAGCACCTCAAACTTGGCGTCGATCGACTTCAATGGCGTGTATTTGCTGCCGTCGACCTGGTCGACCCAGACCGAATGGCGCTGGGAGAAGGTGCCGCGCCCCGAATCCTGACCCGACAGGCGGACGCCGTAGCCGTCCTGCAGCAGCGTGCCGAACGCCAGCGCCTCGGCGGTTGCCCAGTCGATGCCCTCGCCGTTGGTGATCGCCGTCGACTTCGCCTCGAGGATGCGCGCCAGCGTCTTGTGGACGGTGAACGCCGGCGGCACCGTCACCAGCGCGGTGCCGACGGTGCGCAGGTCGTCGCTCGCCACGCCGGTCTCGGCGGCACGACGCCCGGTGACTTCTTCCTTGGGCTTGCCGAGGCCCGACCAGCGGCCCTCGAACCATTCGGCCTTGTTCGCCTTGTAGCCCGTCGCGGCGGCGAAATCGCCTTCGAGGCGGTTGGTGAACTGGGCGATATTGTCGGCGACCCATGCCTCGTCGACGACGCCCTCGGCGATCAGCCGCTTGGCGTAGAGTTCGCTGACCGGCGGATGATGGCCGATCGCGGCGTACATCAGCGGCTGGGTGAAGCTCGGCTCGTCGGACTCGTTGTGGCCGAAGCGGCGGTAGCACCACATGTCGATGACAACGTCGCGCTTGAACTGCTGGCGGAACTCGGTCGCGACCTTGGTGACGAAGGTCACGGCCTCGGGGTCGTCGCCGTTGACGTGGAAGATCGGCGCCTGGACGATCTTGGCGACGTCGCTCGGATACGGCGACGAGCGCGCGAACTGCGGGCTCGTGGTGAACCCGATCTGGTTGTTGACGACGTAGTGGATGCAGCCGCCGGTATTGTACCCGGTCAGCCCCGAGAAACCGAAGCACTCGGCGACGATTCCCTGCCCGGCGAACGCGGCGTCGCCGTGCATCAGGACGGGGAGGACCTCGCCGTGGTCGGCGTCGCCGCGGACGGTCTGGATCGCGCGAACCTTGCCGAGGACGACGGGGTCGACGGCTTCAAGGTGCGACGGGTTCGGCGTTAGCGACAGATGGACGATGTTGCCGTCGAACTCGCGGTCGGTCGAGGTGCCGAGGTGGTACTTGACGTCGCCCGACCCGCCGACGTCGTCGGGGTTGGCCGATCCGCCGCCGAATTCGTGGAAGATGACGCGGAACGGCTTCTGCATGACGTTGCCGAGCATGTTGAGCCGGCCGCGATGCGGCATGCCGAAAATGATTTCCTTGATGCCGTTCTGGCCGCCGATCTTGATGATCGACTCCATCGCCGGGATCATCGATTCACCGCCGTCGAGGCCGAAGCGCTTGGTCCCGACGTACTTCTTGCCGAGGAAGCGTTCGAAATGCTCGGCCTCGATCAGCTTGTTGAGGATCGCCTTCTTGCCCAGCTCGCTGAACTGGATTTCCTTGTCGCGCCCCTCGATGCGCTCCTGGATGAAACGGCGCTCCTCGACGTCGTTGATGTGCATGTATTCGACACCGACGTTGCCGCAGTAATTGGCCCGCAGGATCGAGACGAGCTCGCGGATCGTGCCGCGCTCCATGCCGAGGGCACCGCCGAGGAAGATCTCGCGGTCGAGATCGGCCTCGTTGAAGCCGTGATATTCGGGCGTCAGGTCGGCGGGCAGCGCGCGCTGCGACAGGCCGAGCGGGTCGAGGTTCGCCGCGAGGTGGCCGCGCACCCGGTAGGTGCGGATCAGCATCATCGCGCTGATCGAATCCTGCGCCGCCTGTTCGATTGCGGCAGCATCGTTTGCCGGCGCATGCGCAGCCGGTGCGGCGACGGGCGCAGCGACGGCACCGGGCTTCGCGCCTACTGCCTTGGCGGGCTTCGGCGGCAGGTCGATCCCCGCCGCGTCGAGCGCCAGCGTCAGCGTATCGGTGGGTTGCGGCGGCCAGTCGGCGCGCGCCCACGACGGCCCGGCCATGTCGCTGGCCGCGGGAATTCCGCCCTCATAGTCCATCGGTCACGTCCTCGGATTGTCGCCCGCGCGAGGGGTCATAACGGCGGGGGTCTCGTATGTCACCCCGCCACGGCCGCGCTTCAACCCCGCAGCAACTCGAGCAGCGTCGTGCCGAGCGCCGAGGGTGAATCGGCGACGCGGATCCCGGCGGCGCGCATTGCCTCGATCTTGTCCTCGGCCTTGCCCTTGCCGCCGGCGACGATCGCCCCGGCATGGCCCATGCGGCGCCCCGGAGGCGCGGTGAGCCCCGCGATGAAGCCGACCATCGGCTTCTTGACCTTGCTGTGGCGGATGAAGTCGGCCGCATCCTCTTCCGCAGCGCCCCCGATTTCGCCGATCATGATGATCGACTGGGTCTCCGGGTCGGCAAGGTAGAGCTCGAGCATATCGATGAAGTTGGTGCCGTTGACCGGATCGCCGCCGATACCGACCGCCGACGTCTGGCCGAGGCCGACCGCGGTGGTCTGGTGAACGGCTTCGTACGTCAGCGTTCCCGAGCGCGAGACGACGCCGACCGAGCCCTTCATGAAGATGTTGCCCGGCATGATGCCGATCTTGCACTCGCCGGGCGTCATCACGCCCGGGCAGTTCGGCCCGATCAGCCGCGACTTCGAGCCCGACAGCGCGCGCTTGACCTTGACCATGTCGAGTACCGGGATGCCCTCGGTGATGCAGACGATTAGCCCGATCTCGGCGTCGATCGCCTCGAGGATCGCGTCGGCGGCGAACGGCGGCGGGACATAGATCACGCTGGCGTCGGCGTCGGTCCGCTCTTTCGCCTCGAGGACGGTGTCGAATACCGGCAGGTTGAGGTGGGTCGATCCGCCCTTACCCGGCGCGACGCCGCCGACCATCTTGGTGCCGTACGCGATCGCCGCCTCGGAGTGGAACGTCCCCTGCTTGCCGGTGAAGCCCTGACAGATGACCTTGGTCGCGGCGTTGACGAGAATGCTCATTGGTTCAGGCCGCCTTCTTCACTTCGGCGACGATTTTCGCCGCCGCGTCGCCGAGATTGTCGCCGCTGATGATCGGCAGGCCGCTCTCCGCCAGGATTTTCTTGCCGAGCTCGACGTTGGTGCCCTCGAGGCGGACGACCAGCGGCACGCTCAAGTTCACTTCCTTCGCCGCAGCGATGATGCCTTCGGCGATGATATCGCATCGCATGATCCCGCCGAAGATGTTGACGAGGATGCCTTTCACGTTCGGATCGCTGAGAATGATCTTGAACGCCGCGGTGACCTTTTCCTTGGTCGCGCCGCCGCCGACGTCGAGGAAGTTCGCCGGCTCGGCACCGTTAAGCTTGATGATGTCCATCGTCGCCATCGCCAGCCCGGCACCGTTGACCATGCAACCAATTGTGCCATCGAGCTTGATGTAGCTGAGGTCGTAGTGAGATGCCTCGACTTCGGCGGGGTCTTCCTCGGTCAGGTCGCGGAGTTCGGCGATGTCGGGATGGCGGAATATCGCATTGCTGTCGAAGCCGACCTTGGCGTCGAGGACGAGCAATTTGCCGTCGTCGGTCACCGCGAGCGGGTTGATCTCGACCTGCGCGGCGTCGGTCGACACGAACATGTCGTACAGCTGCGCGACGACCTTCTGGCACTGCTTGCCGAGGTCGCCGGTCAGGCCGAGCGCGAAGGCGACGCTGCGCCCGTGGTGCGGCTGGATGCCGGCGGCGGGGTCGATCATGAAGGTGTGGATGCGCTCGGGAGTGTGCTCGGCGACATGCTCGATGTCCATGCCGCCCTCGGTCGAGGCGACCAGCGCGATCTCGCTGCTGCCGCGATCGACGAGCAGCGCGAGATACAGCTCGCGGGCAATGTCGACGCCGTCGGTGACGTACAGGCGGTTGACCTGCTTGCCGTGCTCGCCGGTCTGGACCGTGACGAGGGTGTTCTCGAACATATCGTTCGCCGCGGCGCGGACCTCGTCGAGCGTCTTCGCCAGCCGGACGCCGCCCTTGGCGTCGGGACCGAGCTCCTTGAACTTGCCCTTGCCGCGCCCGCCGGCGTGGATCTGCGCCTTGACCACATACAGCGGCCCGGGAAGCTTGCCCGCCGCCGTGACCGCCTCGTCGACCGACATCGCGGCATAGCCCGCGGGGATCGCAACGCCGAACTTGGCGAGGAGTTCCTTCGCCTGATATTCGTGGATGTTCATGGCGACGCGACTCCCAAGTCTTCGCGGGTGCAATATCCCCTGCCTATGGATCGGACTTGGTGCGTTCGCAAGGCCGAGGAGCCGCTATGATACGCCTAACCATCCATACCGGTTGTCTCGGCGACGATCACAGTACGCTATTGAACCAGGCAGAGATCGGGGTGTTATACCGAATGGCTGTCGGGGGGAGGGCCGATGAGACTTTATCGACGCTTCGTTGTCGCCATCGCCGGGACCCTCGCGTTCGGCTGCGGCGCGATGGCGTCGCCCGTAGCGGGCCGCTTCGAACAGCTTGACCTTGCCGTTGCTCCGGGCGGGCACGTCCTCGGCAGCTACCGCGAGGTCCAGGGAGAGGGCGTGACGCGGACCTGTGCCTTCGCACTATCGGGCGTCGTCGATGCGAGCGGTCGCGGCAAGATCACCG
>NZ_JANYGL010000105.1 GCF_025362435.1 Polymorphobacter sp. | reverse complement strand
TGAACTCGGTGAAGGACAAGAAGGAGAAGGTCGGCCGCATCCTCGAGATGCATGCCAACGACCGTAAGGACATCGACGAGGCGTTCGCGGGCGATATCGTCGCGCTGGCCGGGATGAAGGAAACCACCACCGGCGATACGCTGTGCGCCGAACGCCAGCCGATCGTGCTGGAGCGGATGGAGTTTCCCGAGCCGGTTATCGAACTGTCGGTCGAACCCAAGACCAAGGCCGATCAGGAAAAGATGGGCGTCGCGCTCAACCGCCTGTCGGCCGAGGATCCCTCGTTCCGCGTTTCGACCGATCACGAATCGGGCCAGACGATCATCAAGGGCATGGGCGAACTGCACCTCGACATCATCGTCGACCGCATGCGTCGCGAGTTCAAGGTCGAGGCCAATGTCGGTGCGCCGCAGGTCGCGTATCGCGAGTATCTCGGCAAGCCGGTCGATCTGAGCTATACCCACAAGAAGCAGTCGGGTGGTTCGGGTCAGTTTGCCGAAATCAAGATCAAGGTCATTCCCGGCGAGCGTGGCTCGGGCTTCGTCTTCTCCGACCAGATCAAGGGCGGTAACGTTCCGAAGGAATATATCCCGTCGGTCGAGAAGGGTATGCGCGAAACGGCGGAGACCGGATCGCTGATCGGCTTCCCGATCATCGACTTCGAAGTGCAGCTGATCGACGGCAAATACCATGACGTCGATTCGTCGGCACTGGCATTCGAGATCTGCGCGCGTGGCGCGATGCGTGAAGCGGCCCAGAAGGCCGGCATCAAGCTGCTCGAGCCGGTGATGAAGGTCGAGGTCGTCACGCCCGAGGACTTCATGGGTGACGTCATCGGCGACCTGAACAGCCGTCGTGGCCAGATCCAGGGCACCGACAGCCGCGGCAACGCGCAGGTCATCGAGGCGCAGGTGCCGCTGGCGAACATGTTCGGCTACGTCAACCAGCTCCGTTCGATGAGCCAGGGCCGGGCGCAGTATTCGATGCAGTTCAGCCACTACGAAGAAGTGCCGTCGAACGTCGCCGAGGAAATCAAGGCGAAGATGGCCTAAAGCTGCCCGCGAGATTCTGGCTGCTTTACATTTTCGGACACAGAAACTAGACGCCGCGCCTTGCCGGGCGCGGCAGCAATTCGACGAAGGATGAGGGATCATGGGTAAGGCGAAATTCGAGCGGAACAAGCCGCACTGCAACATCGGCACCATCGGTCACGTCGACCATGGCAAGACGTCGCTGACCGCCGCGATCACGAAGATTCTCGCCGAGACCGGCGGGGCGACCTTCACCTCGTACGCCGACATCGACAAGGCTCCCGAGGAGCGCGAGCGCGGCATCACGATCTCGACCGCACACGTCGAGTATGAGACGGCCAACCGCCACTATGCGCACGTCGATTGCCCCGGCCATGCCGACTATGTGAAGAACATGATCACGGGCGCGGCGCAGATGGACGGCGCGATCCTCGTCGTCTCGGCGACCGACGGCCCGATGCCGCAGACCCGCGAGCACATCCTGCTCGCCAAGCAGGTCGGCGTCCCTGCGATGGTCGTCTTCATGAACAAGGTCGACCTCGTCGATGACGCGGAAATTCTCGAACTCGTCGAGATGGAAATCCGCGAACTTCTGTCGAAGTACGACTTCCCGGGCGACGACATTCCGATTACGCAGGGTTCGGCAGTTTGCGCCCTCGACGGCAAGCGTCCCGAAATCGGTCACGATGCCGTCGTCGCGCTGATGAAGACCGTCGACGAATATATCCCGCAGCCCGAGCGTCCGCTCGACCGCCCGTTCCTGATGCCGATCGAAGACGTCTTCTCGATCTCGGGTCGTGGTACGGTCGTCACCGGCCGCGTCGAGAGCGGCATCGTCAAGGTCGGCGAGGAAGTCGAGATCGTCGGCATCAAGGACACCCGCAAGTCGGTCTGCACCGGCGTCGAGATGTTCCGCAAGCTGCTCGACCAGGGCCAGGCCGGCGACAACATCGGCGCGCTGCTCCGCGGCGTCGGTCGTGACGACGTCGAGCGCGGCCAGGTTCTCTGCAAGCCCGGCTCGATCAAGCCGCACAGCGAGTTCAAGGCGACCGTGTACGTGCTGTCGAAGGACGAGGGTGGCCGTCACACGCCGTTCTTCGCCAACTACCGCCCGCAGTTCTACTTCCGCACGACCGACGTCACCGGCACGGTCGAGCTGCCCGAGGGCACCGAGATGGTCATGCCCGGCGACAACGTCGAGCTGGCTGTCAAGCTGATCGCGCCGATCGCCATGGACCCGGGTCTTCGCTTCGCAATTCGCGAAGGCGGACGCACCGTTGGGTCGGGCGTGGTTGCAACGATCACCAAGTAAGCGTATAGGGCCGTTCTCCCGATGATTCGGTGAGAGCGGCCCGGTTCGCCCGGGCCTTATTTTTTGTACGAACATTGATTGCCGGAAACGAAAAGAAACGATGGAAACGCAGAACATCCGCATTCGCCTGAAGGCCTTCGATCACCGCGTGCTCGACATGGCCACCAGTGAGATCGCCGACACGGCGAAGCGGACGGGCGCGGCCATTCGCGGCCCGATCCCGCTGCCGACGCGGTTCGAGCGTTTCACGGTCAACCGTTCGCCGCACGTCGACAAGAAGTCGCGTGAGCAGTTCGAAGTCCGCACCTACAAGCGTTTGCTCGACATCGTCGACCCGACGCCGCAGACGGTCGATGCGCTGATGAAACTCGACCTCGCCGCGGGTGTCGATGTGGAGATCAAGCTCCAGAGCTAGATCTGACTGAACATACGCGGTGCGAACTTTAATTAGTCATGCCCCCACGGGGGCCTCTGAGGGAAAGGAATTGATCATGCGCAGTGGCGTGATCGCGAAGAAAATGGGGATGACCCGCCTGTTCAAGGACGATGGTCGCCACGTCCCGGTAACGGTGCTGAGCCTCGAAGACTGCCAGGTCGTGTCGCAACGCACGACCGAGCGCGACGGTTACGTCGCGGTGCAGCTCGGTGCCGGCTCCAAGAAAGCCAAGAATACGGCCAAGCCCGAGCGCGGCCACTTCGCCGCTGCCGAGGTTGAGCCCAAGGCGCGTGTCGCCGAGTTCCGCGTTTCGGAAGATGCGCTGCTCGAAGCCGGCGCGTCGCTCTCCGCGGACCATTTCGTCCCCGGCCAGCTCGTCGACATCACTGGCGACACCGTCGGTAAGGGTTTTCAGGGCGGCATGAAGCGCTGGAACTTCGGCGGTCTCCGCGCGACCCACGGCGTCTCGGTCTCGCACCGCTCGCTCGGATCGACCGGCCAGCGCCAGGATCCCGGCAAGGTGTTCAAGAACAAGAAGATGGCGGGCCACATGGGCGACCGCCAGCGCACCCAGCAGAACCTCGAGATCGTCTCGACCGACGTCGAGCGCGGCCTGATCTTCGTCAAGGGCTCGGTTCCTGGGCACAAGGGCGGCTGGCTTCTGGTCAAGGATGCGGTCAAGGGTCCGCGCCCTGACGCCGCGCCGTATCCGGCTTCGCTGAAGAGCGCCGCCAACGATGCCGCTCCGCAGGTCGATCACGTCGACGCCCCCGAAACCGAAACGCAGGAGGGCTGAGCCATGAAGCTCGATGTACGCACCCTCGACGCCGCGGCCAGCGGTGATATCGAACTCGACGAGACCGTCTTCGGCAAGGAAGCCCGCGTCGACATCCTTCACCGCGTCGTGACGTGGCAGCTCGAGAAGCGCCGTGCGACGGCCCGGGGCGCTCGTGAGCGTTCGGATGTCTCGCGCACCGGCAAGAAGCTCGGCAACCAGAAGGGCGGCGGTGTCGCCCGCCACGGTAACCGCGGCGCGCCGCAGTTCACCGGCGGTGGTAAGGCGCACGGCCCGCGGGTCCGCGACTTCGATCCGGGCCTCAACAAGAAGATCCGTCGGCTCGGCCTCGGCATCGCGCTGTCGGTCAAGCAGGCCGAGGGCAAGCTGATGGTCGTCGAGGACTTCGCCCTTGGCGAGGCCAAGACCAAGACGCTGCTCGCGCGGCTCGCCGGTCTCGGCGTCACCAACGGCCTGTTCGTCGATGGCGGCGCAATCGATCAGCACTTCGGGATGGCATGCGCCAACCTCGAGAAGATCGACATCATGCCCGCAGTCGGCGCCAACGTGTACGACATCCTCAACCACGACATGCTGGTGCTGACCCGCGCCGCGGTCGCTGCCCTGGAGGCACGCGTCAATGGCTAAGCCGCAACCCGCAACGATTGACCTTAAGCATTACGACATCGTCGTGAAGCCGGTCATCACCGAGAAGTCGACGCTGGTCAGCGAGTTCAACCAGGTCGTGTTCAAGGTGGCCAAGGATTCGTCGAAGCCCGAGATCAAGGCTGCGGTCGAGGCGCTCTTCGGCGTCCGCGTCCTGTCGGTCAACACGCTGATCCAGAAGGGTAAAAACAAGCGCTTCAAGGGCAAGCCCTACACGCGCTCGGATGAGAAGAAAGCGATCGTGACGCTCGCCGAAGGCGACCGCATCGACGTGACCACGGGAATCTGAGATGGCTCTCAAGCATTATAATCCGACGTCGCCGGGCCGCCGCGGCCTGATCCTCGTCGACCGCTCGGCGCTCCATAAGGGGCGTCCGGTCAAGGCGTTGACCGAGGGTCTCCGCAAGTCGGGCGGCCGCAACAACATGGGCCACGCTACCGCGCGCGGCATCGCCGGCGGCCACAAGCAGCTGTATCGCATCGTCGACTTCAAGCGTCGCGAGTGGGACGTTGCCGCGACCGTCGAGCGGATCGAGTATGATCCCAACCGCTCGGCGTTCATCGCGCTGATCAAATACTCCGACGGCAAGCAGAACTACATTCTTGCGCCGCAGCGCCTCGCCGTCGGCGACAGCGTCACCGCGGGCAAGAAGGTTGACGTCAAGCCGGGCAACGCGATGGAAATCGGCCAGATGCCGGTCGGTACGATCGTTCACAACGTCGAGCTGAAGCCCGGCAAGGGCGGCCAGATGGCGCGCGCGGCAGGGACCTTCGTCCAGGTCGTCGGTCGTGACCGCGGCATGGTCATCATCCGTTTGAACTCGGGCGAGCAGCGCTACACCCACGCCAATTGCATGGCGACGGTCGGCGCCGTGTCGAACCCCGACAATTCGAACACCAACCACGCCAAGGCCGGTCGGACCCGCTGGCTCGGCCATCGCCCGCTGACGCGCGGCGTCGCCAAGAACCCGGTCGACCATCCGCACGGCGGTGGTGAAGGCCGGACCTCGGGCGGCCGTCACCCGGTTACGCCGTGGGGCAAGCCGACCAAGGGTGCGAAGACCCGGTCGAACAAGTCGACCGACAAGATGATCATTCGTTCGCGTCACGCGAAGAAGAAGAGGTAGGCATGAGCCGCTCCGTCTGGAAAGGTCCGTTCGTCGACCTCCACGTTCTGAAGAAGGCCGAAACCGCGCAAGCTGGTGGCGGTGGCCGTGGTCCGATCAAGACCTGGTCGCGCCGCTCGACGATTCTGCCGCAGTTCGTCGGTCTGGTCTTCAGCGTTTATAACGGCCGCAAGTTCATCCCGGTCTCGGTCAACGAGGACATGGTGGGCATGAAGCTCGGCGAGTTCGCGCCGACGCGCACGTTCACCGGCCATGCCGCCGACAAGAAGGCCAAGCGCTGATGGGCAAGCCCTCCGCACCCCGCAAGGTCGGCGACAAGGAAGCGCTGGCGATCGCGACGACCGTTCGCGGCTCGCCGTACAAGCTCAACCTCGTTGCCGGTCTCATCCGCGGCCGCAAGGCATCGGAAGCGCTCAACATCCTGCAGTTCTCGACCAAGGGCATGGCGCCCGACGTCCGCAAGGTGCTCGCCTCGGCGATCGCCAACGCCGAGAACAACCACAATCTCGATGTCGACGCGCTGATCGTCAAGGAAGCCAGCGTCGGCAAGGCGATCGTGATGAAGCGCTTCACGCCGCGGGCACGCGGTCGCGCCTCGGCGATCATCAAGCCGTTCAGCCGCATCCGCATCGTCGTCCGCGAACTCGGCGAGGCCGATTATGCGGCCGCGCGTGAGGCGAAGGCTGGCAAGACCAACGCGTCGGAGCAGGCATAATGGGTCATAAGAGCAACCCGATCGGGCTTCGGCTCCAGATCAACCGGACGTGGGACAGCCGCTGGTTCGCCGAAGGCGAAGACTATGGCCGCCTGCTGATCGAAGACATCAAGATCCGTAACTTCATCATGAAGTCGCAGCCGCAGGCAGCGATCTCGAAGGTCGTCATCGAGCGCCCGGCCAAGCTGTGCCGCGTTTCGATCTACGCTGCCCGTCCCGGGGTCATCATCGGCAAGAAGGGTGCGGACATCGAGAAGCTGCGCCAGCAGGTCGCGACGATGACCAAGTCCGACGTGTCGCTCAACATCGTCGAGATCCGCAAGCCGGAAGTCGACGCGCGCCTCGTTGCGCAGGGCATCGCCGACCAGCTCGAGCGTCGTATCGCGTTCCGTCGCGCCATGAAGCGCGCGGTTCAGTCGGCGATGCGTCTCGGTGCCGACGGCATCAAGGTCTCGTGCGGCGGCCGTCTCGGCGGCGCCGAGATCGCGCGGAGCGAGCAGTATCGCGAAGGCCGGGTGCCGTTGCACACGCTGCGCGCGAACATGGATTTTGCCGAGGCGCAGGCGCACACCGCTTACGGTGTCTGCGGCGTCAAGGTGTGGATCTTCAAGGGCGAGATCCTTGGCCACGATCCGATGTCGCAGGACCGTCTGATGATGGAAGCGCAGACGTCGGGCGTCCGCCCCGCGCGTGAGGGTCGCTAGTCATGTTGCAGCCTAAGAAAACCAAGTTCCGCAAGCAGTTCAAGGGTCGCATCCACGGCGACGCCAAGGGCGGCACTGCACTGAACTTCGGCGCGTTCGGCCTGAAGGCGATGGAGCCCGACCGGCTTACCGCCCGCCAGATCGAAGCCGCTCGTCGCGCGATCAGCCGTCACATCAAGCGTGCCGGCCGGTTGTGGATCCGCATCTTCCCCGACGTGCCGGTCACGTCGAAGCCCGCCGAAGTCCGCATGGGTAAGGGTAAGGGCGCTCCCGAGTTCTGGGCCGCCAAGGTCAAGCCGGGCCGCATCCTGTTCGAGCTCGACGGCGTTCCGCACGACGTCGCCAAGGGCGCCTTCGAGCGTGCCGCGGCCAAGCTGCCGATCAAGGTCAAGACCGTCGTCCGCCTCGGCGAGCCGATCGGCGAAGTCACGAAGTGAGCACGGACATGAAGACCAAGGACCTGCGCCCGCAGACCGACGACCAGATCGCGACCGCGCTGGGCGAGCTGAAGCGCGAGCAGTTCAACCTGCGTTTCCAGGCGGCCACCGGCCAGATGGAAAAACCGAGCCGAGTCCGCGAGGTTCGCCGCACGATCGCCAAGATCAAGACGCTCCAGGGCCAGCGCGCCGCCGCTCAGGTCTCCAGCGCGACGAAGGAAGCCTGATGCCGAAGCGTATCCTCCAGGGCAAAGTCGTTTCCGACAAGGGCGACAAGACCGTCATCGTGCTCATCGAGCGCAAGATCACCCACCCGGTCTACGGGAAGATCATGCGCCGCTCGAAGAAGTATCACGCCCACGACGAGGGCAACGTCATCAAGGAAGGCGACGAGGTCCGCATCCAGGAGTGCGCCCCGATGTCCAAGCTGAAGACGTTCAAGGTCATGGAGAAGGTCGGCTGATGACGACCTTCCGTAACAAGAAAGAAGGATCGAACTAATGATCCAGATGCAGACGAACCTCGACGTCGCCGACAATAGCGGTGCCAAGCGGGTGATGTGCATCAAGGTGCTCGGTGGCTCGAAGCGTCGGTTCGCCGGCGTGGGTGACGTCATCGTCGTCTCGATCAAGGAAGCCGCGCCGAAGGGCAAGGTCAAGAAGGGCGATGTCCATCGCGCCGTCGTCGTTCGCACGGCGAAGGATATCCGGCGCTCGGACGGCTCAGTGATCCGCTTCGACGGTAACGCCGCGGTCCTGATCAACAAGAACGAGGAGCCGATCGGCACCCGTATCTTCGGGCCGGTGGTGCGCGAACTGCGCGCGTCGGGCCACATGAAGATCATCAGCCTTGCGCCGGAGGTGCTGTAATGAGCGCCGCCAAGATCAAGAAGGGCGACAAGGTCGTCGTCCTGTCCGGCAAGGACAAGGGCAAGCACGGTGAAGTCACCAAGGCCATGCCGAAGGAAGGCAAGGTCATCGTCGGCGGCATCAACATGATGACGCGCCACAAGAAGGCGAGCCAGGCCAACCCGCAGGGTGGCCTCGAGCGCATCGAAGCGCCGATGTTCGTGTCGAAGGTCGCGATCGAGGACCCGAAGACGGGCAAGCCGACGCGCGTCGGCTTCAAGATACTGGAAGATGGTCGCAAGGTGCGTATCGCCAAGCGGTCGGGAGAGACGATCGATGGCTGACGCGGCAAACCTGACCCGGATGCAGCAGCTGTACGTGGACAAGATCCGCGGCCAGATGAGCGAGCAGTTCGGCTACAAGAACCTCATGCAGGTTCCCAAGATCGACAAGATCGTTATCAACATGGGTGTCGGCGACGCCACCCAGGACAAGAAGCTGGTCGACGCCGCCGCTGCCGAAATGGCGCTGATCGCTGGCCAGAGGCCGGTGATCTGCAAGGCGAAGAAGTCGGTCGCGGTGTTCAAGCTGCGCGAAGGCATGCCGATCGGCTGCAAGGTGACCTTGCGTCGCGAGAAGATGTACGAGTTCCTCGACCGCCTCGTCACGATCGCGCTGCCGCGCGTCCGCGACTTTCGCGGGCTGAACCCGAAGTCGTTCGACGGTCGCGGCAACTACGCGATGGGTCTCAAGGAGCAGATCGTGTTCCCCGAGATCAACTATGACCGGATCGGCAAGGTCCGCGGAATGGACGTCATCATCACCACGACCGCCAAGTCGGACGACGAGGCGCGGGCGTTGTTGTTTGCTTTCGGCCTGCCGTTCACCGGCATGGTCGACGCGAAGAAGGCAGCTTAAGCATGGCCAAGAAGAGTTCGGTGAACAAGAACGAGCACCGCAAGGCGCTGGTCAAGAAGTATGCTCCCAAGTTCGCGGCGCTGAAGGCGATTGCCCTCGACGAGACCAAGGACGAGGGTGAGCGCCTGATGGCCCGCCTCAAGATGTCCGAGCTGCCGCGCAACGCGACCCCTTGTCGTGTTCGTAACCGTTGCGAGCTGACCGGGCGTAGCCGCTCGGTCTATCGCAAGTTCAAACTGTCGCGGATCATGCTGCGGGAACTGGGCAACAAGGGCCTGATCCCCGGCCTGACCAAGTCGAGCTGGTAACGCTATGTCGATGACCGATCCGCTGGGTGACATGCTCACCCGCATCCGCAACGGCCAGCAGGCGCGCAAGGATTCCGTCCTGACGCCGGCGTCGAAGCTGCGTGCCCGCGTTCTCGACGTGCTCCAGCGCGAAGGCTATATTCGCGGCTACAGCGACGCCGCCGACACCGGCCCCGCCGCTGCGCTCCGCATCGACCTGAAGTATTTCGAAGGCCAGCCGGCGATTCAGCACGTCGCTCGCGTCTCGAAGCCGGGTCGCCGGGTCTATTCGGGGGCGCAGGATTTGCCGCGCGTCCGTAACGGTCTCGGTATCGTCATCGTTTCGACGCCCAAGGGTGTTCTGTCCGACGCGGAAGCGCGCGAGCAGAATGTCGGCGGCGAAGTTCTCTGTCAGGTATTCTAACGATGTCACGGATTGGCAAGAGGGCGGTCCCGGTTCCAGCCGGTGTGACTGCGACGATCGAGGGAGCGACGCTCAGCGTCAAGGGCCCCAAGGGCCTGCTGACACTGTCGATGGTCCCCGACATCGCTTATGCGGTCGAGGGCGACGCGATCAGCGTCCAGCCGGCGAACGATAGCAAGCAGGCGCGCGCCTATTGGGGCATGCAGCGGACCCTGGTGTCGAACCTCGTGGTCGGCGTTTCCGCGGGCTTTACCAAGGTGCTCGAGATCACCGGCGTCGGCTACCGTGCCAGCGTCCAGGGCTCGAACCTCAAGCTTCAGCTCGGCTACAGCCACGACGTCGACTATCCGATCCCCGAGGGTATCGCGATCAAGACGCCCGACCAGACGACGGTCGAGATCACCGGTGCCGACAAGCAGAAGGTCGGCCAGGTCGCTGCCGAGATCCGCCGCTGGCGCAAGCCGGAACCCTATAAGGGCAAGGGCATCAAGTATCGCGGCGAGTATATCTTCCGCAAGGAAGGGAAGAAGAAGTAATGAGCAAGGGTCTCTCCCTCTTCGAGAAGCGGCGTCGCCGCGTCCGTACCGCACTTCGCGCCAAGGGCGGCGAGCGCCCGCGCTTGTCGATCCACCGCTCGTCGCAGCACATCTATGCGCAGGTCATCGACGATGCGCAGGGGATCACGATCGCTGCCGCCTCGACGCTCGAGAAGAACGTTCGCGACGTCACCGGCGCAACGACGACGGCTGCTGCCGATGTCGGCAAGCGCCTCGCCGAGCGCAGCAAGGCGGCCGGCGTCACCACCGTCGTGTTCGATCGCGGCGGTTTCCTTTTCCACGGCCGCGTCCGTGCGCTCGCCGAGGGCGCCCGCGAAGCCGGACTGGAGTTTTAAGACATGGGCATGGAACCTCGTAGCGGTCCCGGCGGCGGTGGTCCCGGTGGCGGACGCGGCGGACCCGGCGGCAATCGCAGCGGTCCCGGCGGCAACAACCGTGGCGGCCCCGGCGGCAATCGCGGCAACAACGATCGCAACAACCGTGGCGGCCGTGGCGGCCCGACCGGTGACGGCGGCGAGGAGCTGATCGAGAAGCTGGTCCACATCAACCGCGTCTCGAAGACGGTCAAGGGCGGTAAGCGCTTCGGCTTCGCCGCGCTCGTCGTCGTCGGCGACGGCAAGGGTCGCGTCGGCTTCGGTCATGGCAAGGCGCGCGAAGTTCCCGAGGCGATCGCCAAGGGCACCGCTGCAGCGAAGAAGGCGATGATCCGCGTTCCGCTGCGCGACGGTCGCACGCTCCACCACGACGGCTACGGCCATTTCGGTGCGGGCAAGGTCTATGTCCGCTCGGCGACGCAGGGAACCGGCATCATCGCCGGCGGGCCGATGCGTGCGGTGTTCGAGGCGCTCGGCGTCGCGGACGTCGTGACCAAGTCGGTCGGGACCAACAATCCGTACAACATGATCCGTGCGACCTTTGCGTCGCTTGGCGAGCAGACCAGCCCGAAGTCGGTCGCGCAGCGTCGCGGCAAGAAGATCGCCGACCTGATGGCACGCCGCGGTGACGCGTCGAGCCGGGTCGTTGAAGCCGACGCCGAAGCTGCGGTCGCGTAAGGAAGAATGACGATGGCGACTGTCAAGATTACCCAGGTCGGATCGCACATCCGCCGCCAGCCCGACCAGCAGGCGACGCTGATCGGTCTCGGCCTCAACAAGATGCACCGCAGCCGCGAGCTCGAGGATACTCCCTCGGTTCGTGGCATGATCAAGAAGGTGGCGCATCTCGTAAAGGTCGAGGGCGAATAAGCCTCCGATTAGATCATCTCCGCGAAACGGGACCCAAGGACGCTATCTTCAGTGGCCTTGGGTCTCCGCTTTAGCGGGGCGAACTTTCCATCAATGCGCGACTAAAGCGAAAGCGAGTGCACCATGAAACTGAACGATCTTCGAGATAATGACGGCGCGCGCAAGAAGCGCGTTCGCGTCGGCCGTGGTATCGGCTCGGGCGTCGGCAAGACTGCCGGTCGTGGACAGAAGGGCCAGAAGTCGCGCTCGGGTGTCGCGATCAAGGGCTTCGAGGGCGGGCAGATGCCGCTCCACATGCGTATCCCGAAGCGCGGCTTCAACAACATCTTCCGCAAGTACATGGCCGAGATCAACCTCGGCACGCTGCAGAAGGCGATCGACGACGGCAAGATCGTTGCCGGCGCGACGCTTGACGGTGCCGCACTCGTCGAGGCGGGCGTCATCAGCCACGCCCGCGAAGGCATCCGCCTGCTCGGCAAGGGCGTGCTTACCGCCGTGCTCAACCTCAAGGTCGCCGGCGCCAGCGCCGCTGCCAAGGCGGCCGTCGAAGCGGCTGGCGGCACGGTCGAACTGCCGGTGGTCAAGGACGTGATCAACGCCGACGCCGCCAAGGCGGCCCGCGCCGCTACGCGCGCCGCGAAGGCCAAGGCCTGACTTGACCTTTCATCCCGGCGAAAGCCGGACCCATGATCTCCGCAGTTTGAGTTCATGGGTCCCGGCCTCCGCCGGGATGACAGTTTTGTGGTTGGTGACGCGCCCGCCACTCCCTATCTAGGCAGCGCATAGGGTTGGCCCCGGGGGGTCGCCGACAGTTGGGAATACCGATGGCGTCATCCGCGCAACAGCAGCAACTCGCCGCAAGTCTCAGCCTGGCGAACTTCTCGAAGGCGACCGAGCTCAAGAAGCGGCTGTGGTTTACCCTCGGCGCGCTGATCGTGTTCCGGCTGGTGTCGTTCGTGCCGCTGCCGGGGATCGACCCCGAGGCGCTCAACTCGCTGTTCGCCAAGACGCAGGGCGGCGTTCTCGATTTCTTCAACATGTTCTCGGGCGGTGCGCTCCAGCGGATGTCGCTGATCGCGCTTGGCGTTACGCCCTACATCACCGCGTCGATCATCATCCAGCTGATGACCAGCCTCGTGCCGTCGCTGATGACCCTCAAGAAAGAGGGTGAGTCGGGCCGCAAGAAGCTCAACCAATACACCCGCTACGGCACCGTTCTGCTCACCGCGATCCAGGGCTACGGCATTGCCGTCGGGCTCGAGGGCTGGGGCGCAGGGCAGGGGATCGCCGCCGTCATCGACCCGGGCTGGTTCTTCCGCATCTCGACCGTCATCACGCTGATCGGCGGGACGATGTTCCTGATGTGGCTCGGCGAGCAGATCACCAGCCGCGGCATCGGCAACGGCATTTCGTTGATCATCATGGCCGGCATCGTCAGCCGCCTGCCGATCTCGGTCGGCCAGCTGTTCGAGCAGACGCGGACCGGGGCGATCTCGCTCGGCTTCGTCTTGATGGTCACAATCTTGGGCCTCGGAACGATCGCGTTCATCTGCGTGATGGAGCGGGCGCAGCGGAAGATTTTGATCCAGTATCCGAAGCGACAGGTCGGATCGCGCCAGTACCAGGGCGACAGCTCGTTCCTGCCGCTCAAGATCAACACGAGTGGTGTGATCCCGCCGATCTTCGCATCGTCGCTGCTGCTGATGCCGCTGACCGTCGCGCAGTTTCTCGGCAAGGGCGGTAACGGCCCTGACTGGCTGCTGACGGTAACGACCCAGCTTCAGCGCGGCGCGCCGGTATACATGGCGTTGTACGCGGCGGGGATCATCTTCTTCAGCTTCTTCTATACCGCGGTCGTGTTCAACCCCGAGGAAACCGCCGAGAACCTCAAGAAATATGGCGGCTTCATCCCCGGCATTCGGCCTGGCGTGCGGACCAGCGAATATCTCGACTATGTCCTGACCCGCATCACCGTGATCGGCGCAGCATACCTCACAGTCATCTGCCTGCTGCCCGAGTTCCTCACCTCGAAGGTCGGGATTGCGGCGAGCTTCGGTGGGACGTCGCTGCTGATCATCGTCAATGTTACGATGGATACCGTTGCGCAAATTCAAAGCCATCTGCTAGCTCATCAGTACGAAGGACTGATCAAGAAGTCCAAGCTGAGGGGAAATCGCCGTTGACCGACCGACAAGCCGCGGGGCGCCCCGCGTGAATATCATCCTGCTCGGGCCGCCGGGTGCCGGCAAGGGCACGCAAGCGAGCCGCCTCGAACGCGAACACCACATGGTCCAGCTTTCGACCGGTGACATGCTGCGCGCTGCGGTCGCTGCCGGAACGCCGGTCGGGCTCAAGGCCAAGGCGGTGATGGCGGCGGGCGAACTGGTTTCCGACGACATCGTCAACGGCATCCTGTCCGATCGGCTCGACACCGACGATGCGCGCGCGGGCTTCACCCTCGACGGCTATCCGCGCACCCAGGTCCAGGCCGAGGCGCTCGACGCGATGCTCGAGGCCAAGGGGCTCAAGCTCGATCATGTCATCGAGCTCGAGGTGCAGGAGGACGCGCTCGTCGACCGCATCACCGGGCGCTTCACCTGCGCGGTCTGTGGCGAGGGCTATCACGATCGCTACAAGCTGCCGAAGGTCGCAGTCACCTGCGACGTCTGTGGCAGTCACGACTTCAAGCGCCGTCCCGACGACAATGCCGAGACGGTGCGGACGCGGATGGCCGAGTACCGCGCCAAGACCGCGCCGATCCTGCCCTACTACGACGCCCGGGGACTCGTTGCCCGGGTCGACGGCATGGCCGACATGGCGCATGTCGAGGCAGCAATCGAAGCGGTGCTCGGAACAAAATAGCGGTTCGCGGGTTCGGCTGCGAGTTCGTTCTTGACTAATGGGGATTCGCTGCCTAGCTACCCCACTTCCGTTTACCCGGAAGTCAGGCCGGAACGCCCGTTGGCGCTCCGGTCATTTGTTTTGAAGGTCGTGCGAGCGGCCTTTATCATGGTCGCATATGCGACTGGTGCTTTGAGATGGGGCTGCGCCCAGCGGTCCCGTGGAGCTTGGGAGAAATATCTGTGGCACGTATCGCGGGCGTCAACATCCCGACCAACAAGCGCGTCGAGATTGCGCTCACCTATATCCACGGCATCGGCCGGACCAAGGCGCTCGGCATCGTCGAGAAGCTGGAAATGCCGCGTGACCGCCGCGTCCAGGACCTGACCGACGCTGAAGTCCTCCAGATCCGCGAGATGATCGACAAGGAAATTACCGTCGAGGGCGACCTGCGCCGCCAGACCGCGATGAACATCAAGCGGTTGATGGACCTCGCCTGCTATCGCGGCCTGCGCCATCGTCGCGGCCTCCCCGTGCGCGGCCAGCGCACCCACACCAATGCGCGCACCCGCAAGGGCAAGCCGAAGCCGATCGCCGGCAAGAAGAAGTAGGGCCGTCCCCGCTTCCTTTCGTCCGTCTTTTCGCTTCGTAATATCAGGATAATCCGATGGCCCGCGAACCAGCCCGCATCAAGCGCCGTGAGCGCAAGAACATCACCTCCGGCGTCGCCCACGTGAACGCCAGCTTCAACAACACGATGATCACCATCACCGATGCGCAGGGCAATGCCATTGCGTGGTCGTCGGCCGGAACGATGGGCTTCAAGGGCAGCCGCAAGTCGACGCCCTACGCTGCCCAGATGGCCGCCGAGGACGCCGGCAAGAAGGCCGCCGAGCACGGCGTCCGGACGCTCGAAGTCGAAGTCCGCGGCCCCGGTTCGGGTCGCGAGTCGGCACTGCGCGCGCTCCAGGCGGTCGGATTCAACATCACCGCGATTCGCGACGTGACCCCGATCCCGCACAACGGCGTCCGTCCGCCGAAGCGCCGCCGCGTCTGACGCGGCCGCCGCCGGGGACGTGTCCGGCGGATATACCATTGATGGAGGCAGCGTGACGACGCGCCTCCCAGCCCCCGAGGTGAAGCCGTGGCCGTGATCGCAAAGAACTGGACCGAACTCAAGAAGCCGAACACGCTCGAGACCCGCCCGAGCTCCGACCATCGCCGCAAGGGCACCTTCGTCGCCGAGCCGCTCGAGCGTGGCTTCGGCCTGACGCTGGGCAACGCCCTGCGTCGCGTCTTGCTGTCGTCACTCCAGGGCGCGGCGGTCACCGCGATCAAGATGGACGGCGTGCTCCACGAGTTCTCGTCGCTCGCCGGCGTCCGCGAAGATGTGACCGACATCGTGCTAAATATCAAGCAGATCGCGATCCGCATGCAGGGCGATCAGCCCAAGCGGATCAATCTGACGGCGACCGGACCCGGTGCCGTCACCGCCGGCCAGATCACGGTTTCGGGCGACATGGAGGTGATGAACCCCGAGCTGATGATCTGCACCCTCGACGAGGGCGCGACGCTCAACATGGAACTCACCGTCGAGGCCGGTAAGGGCTATGTCCCGGCGTCGATGAATCGTCCGGCCGACGCGCCGATCGGCCTCGTCCCCGTCGACGCGCTATACTCGCCGGTCCGCCAGGTGTCGTACAAGGTCGAGAACACCCGCGTCGGGCAGGAGCTCGACTATGACAAGCTGACGATGTCGGTCGAAACCGACGGCACGTTGACCCCCGAGGACGCCCTCGCCTATGCCGCGAAGATCCTCCAGGACCAGCTTGCGCTGTTCGTCAACTTCGAGGAGCCCGCGCACGGCCACCCGGTTTCGACCGGCGGCAGCGCGCCGATGCCGCTCGGGCCGGTCGAGATCGACGACACCACCGCGCTCAACCGTTACCTGCTCAAGAAGGTCGACGAGCTCGAGCTGTCGGTGCGTTCGGCGAACTGCCTCAAGAACGACAACATCATCTACATCGGCGACCTCGTCCAGAAGTCCGAGAGCGAGATGCTGCGGACCCCGAACTTCGGCCGCAAGTCGTTGAACGAGATCAAGGAAGTGCTGTCGGCGATGGGCCTGCGGCTCGGCATGGAAATCCCCGGCTGGCCGCCCGAGAACATCGAAGAGATGGCGAAGAAGCTCGAGCAGGAATATTGAGCTAGCGTGTCTCCCCGGCGAAGGCCCAGGCCCATGATCTCAACCGATCGAGACCATGGGCTCCGGCCTTCGCCGGGGTGACACTTTAAAATTGGCGACGCGCTCCCGCGTCGCCTGGTCCGGAGTACCTGATACGGCTCCCGAACGAACAGGAACAGACACATGCGTCACGGTAATGCCCATCGCAAACTCGGTCGCACGACCAGCCACCGCCTTGCCATGTTCCGGAACATGGCCGCCTCGCTGATCAAGCACGAGCAGATCACGACGACGCTGCCCAAGGCCCGCGAAATCCGTCCCTACGTCGAGAAGCTGGTGACGCTGGCGAAGTCTGGCGGCCTGTCGAACCGCCGTCTCGCCCATGCCCGGCTGCAGGACGACGACCAGCTGATCAAGCTTTTTGACACGATCGCGACGCGCTACGCCGACCGTCCCGGCGGCTACATTCGCATCGTCAAGGCAGGCATCCGCCGTTCCGACGCGACGCCGATGGCCGTCGTCGAGTTCGTCGATCGCGACGTCGATGCCAAGGGCCTCGACAGCGGCCCGGCTGAGAACAACATGGAAGCGATGGAAGACTAAGCGATGGCCTTGCGCGCGCCTTTCCGGCCGCGTGAGGCGTATCGCGCGTGGCGGACCATCTCGACGCGGTGGATGGACAACGACGCCTACGGCCACGTCAACAACACCGTCTATTACAGCTGGTTCGATACCGTGGTGAACGGTTATCTGGTGGACGCGGGGGTGCTGAGTATCGCCGCGAGCCCGACGATCTGCGTCGTCGTCGAGACCGGCTGCCGCTACGCCCAGTCGGTCACCTTCCCGCAGTCGGTCGAGGCGGGTATCCGCGTCGTTCACATCGGCCTCTCAAGCGTCCGCTACGAGGTCGGCCTGTTCATTGCCGGCGAGCGGACCGCCGCGGCCGAAGGCTTCTTTGTCCACGTCCACGTCGACCGCGACGGCCGCCGCCCGCTGGCATTCACTCCGGAGTGGCGCGCCGCCCTCGCCGCAATATCGGTCTGACGGTTCATCGCGGGTACAATCGCCCGATGTTACCTACCGGTATCGACTGGGAGAATGACGATGCGAGTTGGTTTTCGCGCCCTGACCGGAGCAGCTCTGGGCCTCGCGCTGTTTGCGGGTGATATTTCGACGCTGTCGCTGATGCCATCAGCAGCGATGGCGCAGCGCGGCGGCGGCGGCGGTTTTCACGGTGGTGGCGGTTTCGGCGGCTACCATGGCGGCGGTGGCGGATTTCACGGTGGCGGCGGCTTTGGCGGCGGCTACCACGGCGGCGGCTTCGGTGGGTATCGTGGCGGTTACGGCGGTTATCGCGGCGGCTATGGCTACCGTGGCTATGGCGGCTTCGGCTATGGCGGCTATTACGGCGGTTACGGCTTCGACGACTTCCTGCTCGGCGCGGCTTTGGTCGGCGGCACCGCGGCAATCATCGCATCGAACGATCGCCCGGTGTACGACACATATCCGGTCTATGAAGCGCCGCCGCCGGTGTACGACCCCGGCTACGCGCCCCCGGGTGCCTATGCTCCGCCCGCAGGCTACGCGCCGCTGGCACCGCCGCCGCAGCAGTACGCTTCGAACGATCCGGTCGCTCAGTGCTCGAGCGCGGCGGTGGGCGAAGCGAACTCGAACGGCGACAGCGGTCGGGTCCTGTCGGTCGATCAGGTCGTACCGCACGAGAATGGCGCGCGCGTGATCGGGACGCTCGAGGTTTTCAAGCGCAACCAGTCGACCGAGCGCGCCCGCTTCACCTGCACCGCCGACTACGGCCACGTGACGAGCTTCCGCTTCGGCTAGGCTGTCCTACACGTCGGTTGAGGCATAAGAACGAGCCGTCGAGTCGCCATCCGGGCGGTTCGGCGGCTCTTTCTCATTGTCAGCCTGTAGTGTGCACCTTCGGGCGGAATGCTTCATTCTCGATGTCATCCCGGCCCTTACCGGGATGACAGTTTGTTGGCGTTGGACACAAGTGTCGCCGACCTGCCATCATCATTCGCGGAGGAACCGGAAGGCGCAAAACACACGTTTCTGTGTGAACTTATTTTGAACTTAGCGCTGAGCTGCACCATACCGCACCGGAAATGTGTCACGACGTTCGTGGGGTTAGGTCAGCTCATATGAGCACCAAATCTGCGGCGAACGGAAGGCGCAGAACACACGTTTCTGTGTGAACTTATTTTGAACTTAGCGAGCCACCCCGCGCCATCGCCCCCAAAACTGGACACACCACCCGCGCCGGTGTACCCGCCCCCATGACCGATCAAGCGCCCGCCGTTATCCCGCCCGAATCGATCCTGATCCTCGACTTCGGTAGCCAGGTCACCCAGCTCATCGCCCGCCGCGTCCGCGAGGCCGGGGTCTATTGCGAGGTCGTCCCGTTCCAGCTCGGCGCCGCGGCGATTGCCCGGATGCAGCCGCGCGGGATCATCCTGTCGGGCGGCCCCGCCTCGATCGCCGACCTCGGCGGCCCGCGCGCCCCCGCCGAGGCGTTCGCTGCCGGAGTGCCGGTGCTAGGCATCTGCTACGGCGACCAGACGATGTGCGCCCAGCTCGGCGGCGCGATCTCTCCCGCCAGTGACCGCGAATTCGGCCGCGCCTTCATCGACATCACCGGTGACTGCGCGCTGTTCGACGGCCTGTGGGCGAGCGGCGAGCGCCACCAGGTGTGGATGAGCCACGGCGACCGGATCGACGCGATCCCCGACGGCTTCCGCGTCGTCGCCCGATCGGACGCCGCGCCGTTCGCCGCGATCGCCGACGACGACCGGCGCTATTACGGCGTCCTGTTCCACCCCGAGGTCGTCCACACCCCTGACGGTGCCAAGCTGCTCGCCAACTTCGTTCGCAAGGTTGCCGGCGTCGAGGCGACGTGGAGCATGGCCGGGTTCCGCGCCGCCAAGGTTGCCGCGATCCGCGAGCAGGTCGGCGACGGCAAGGTCATCTGCGGCCTGTCGGGGGGCGTCGACTCGTCGGTCGCCGCGGTCCTGATTCACGAAGCGATCGGTGACCAGCTGACCTGCGTCTTCGTCGACCACGGCCTGCTCCGCGCCGGCGAGGCAAAGCAGGTCGTCGGCCTGTTCCGCGAACACTATAGGATTCCGCTCGTCCACGTCGACGCCGCCGACCTGTTCCTGTCGGGGCTCGCCGGGGTCACCGACCCCGAGGCCAAGCGCAAGTTCATCGGCAAGACCTTCATCGAGGTGTTCGACGCCGAGGCGAAGAAGATCGGCGGGGCGAAGTTCCTCGCACAGGGAACCCTCTATCCCGACGTCATCGAGAGCGTCAGCTACGCCGGCGGTCCGTCGGTGACGATCAAGAGCCACCATAATGTCGGCGGCCTGCCCGAACGCATGAACATGGCGCTGGTCGAGCCGCTCCGCGAACTGTTCAAGGACGAGGTCCGCGTCCTCGGTCGCGAACTCGGGCTGACCGAGGCATTCGTCGCCCGCCACCCGTTTCCCGGGCCGGGCCTGGCGATCCGCATCCCGGGAGGGGTTACCGCCGCTAAATGCGATATTCTCCGCGCTGCCGACACGATCTACCTCGACGAAATCCGCGCCGCCGGACTGTACGACGCGATCTGGCAGGCGTTCGCGGTGCTGCTGCCGGTGCGGACCGTCGGCGTCATGGGCGACGGGCGGACCTACGACTTCGTCTGCGCCCTGCGCGCGGTAACCTCGGTCGACGGCATGACCGCCGACATCTATCCGTTCGACGCCGCCTTCCTGAGCAACGTCGCCACCCGCATCGTCAACGAAGTCGCCGGCATCAACCGCGTCGTCTACGACTATACCTCGAAGCCGCCCGGGACGATCGAGTGGGAATAAGATTCACCGGCCTGTAGCGATTGTAGTCAAGGCGTGCGATCGGCCATCGCCCGCAGCTTGGCGCGCAGCCACAGCAGCCCCTCGTCGCGCGCGCGGGTTGAGTGATACTGCATGACCTCGCGCATCCGCGGCACCTCGAACGGGCAGGGCACGACCTTGAGCGACAGTTCGGGCGCCATCAACCGCGCCAGCCGCCCGTGCATCAGCGCCAGCCGCATCGTCCCCGGTAACAGCCACGGCACCTGGATGAACGACGGCGCGACGACCTCGATACGGCGGACGATGCCCTGCTGCGCCAGCACGTTCTCGATGAAGGTATTGCGCCCGACGATCTGCACCGCGACGTGCCCGGCGGCGACGAACTGTTCGAGCGTCAGCGGGCCGCCGAGTAGCGGGTTGGCGTCCCAGCCGACGACGACGTGGCTCTCCTCGAGCAACAATTCGGTCGGGTGCTGGGGATCGACGAACTCGTGCGGCGTCAGGGCGAGATCGAACTCGCCCTTCGCTAGCCGGTGCGACGTCTCCTCGGTCGGCAGCGAGATGTCGAAGCGGATCGACGGCGCCTCGCGGACAAGGTCGCGGCACAGCGGTACGACGAGCACCGTCGTGATATAGTCCGACGCGGCAATGCGGAACGAGCGATCCGACGTCGCCGGATCGAATTGCGCCGTCGACGAGATCAGGCCTCGCAGCATGACGATGGCACGCTCGACCTCGGGGGCGAGGGTCAGCGCGCGCGGCGTCGGCACCATCGTCTTACTGTGCATGACCAGAATCTCGTCCTGGAAAGCATCCCGCAGCCGCTTGAGTGAGGCGCTCATCGCCGATTGCGTGACGTTGAGGCGGCGTGCGGCAGCGGTGACGCTGCGCTCCTCCATCAGAAGATGGAACGCAACCAGCAGGTTGAGGTCGAAGCGATCGAGGCGCATCCATCAATCCAATTTGTGGTCAACGATTAAAACTATAAACTCGACGAATAGGCAAGCGTCTGCGACTTCGCTGCCGGGCCCGGAAGAGGCCATGCGCTTTGGGGAGACTATCGATGCGGCGTCTATTGCTGGCTGGAACTGCGCTGACGCTGTCGATCAGCTGTCCGGCGCTCGCGCAGGTCGCCGAGACACCCGCACCGGCACCGGCCCCCGCGCAGGCGGCCCCCACTACGGCGGCTCCGTCTCAGGGCGGCGGCGAAAGCCAGGGCCTTACCGACATCGTCATTACCGCGCAGCGCCGGGTCGAATCCTCGCAGCGCGCCGGTGTCGCGATCGACGTCGTATCAGGCACCCAAGTTCTGGCGCAGGGGATCACTCAGCCGTCCGACCTCAACCGGATCGTCCCGTCGCTCCAGGCCCAGGACGCGGGCGGCGCCAACAAGACCTTCTTCCTTCGCGGCGTCGGCAACTTCACCGTCAACGGCTATTCCGACCCGGCGATCGCGGTCAACTACGACGGCGTCTATCTCGGCCGCCCGACGTCAACCTCGGGCCTGTTCTATGACCTCGAGCGCCTCGAAGTCCTCAAGGGGCCGCAGGGCACGCTGTACGGACGCAACGCCACCGCGGGCGCGATCAACATCCTCCCGGCGCGGCCTAAGCTCGGCGATGTCTCGGGCTTCGTCGACGCCAGTTACGGCAATTACAACGCGGTCAACGTCCAGGGCGCGGTCAACCTGCCGATCGGCAGCATCGCCGCCGTCCGCGTGTCGGGCAACGTCGTCTCGCGCGACGGCTACCTGACCGATGGAACCTCCGACGAGAAGACGCAGGCGGGGCGCATCCAGCTCCTCGTCGAGCCGTCGTCAGAACTCAAACTCCGTGTCGCCGCCGACTATTCCCACAGCGGCGGCAAGGGCGTCGGCTCGTCGTATGACGGTGCCTATGCGCTCAATTTCCAGACCGGGGCGTATGGCTTCGTGCCGTCGGGGCTCGGTGCACAGGTCGGGCTGTACGACCCGCGCGCGCAGGCCTACCGGCAGTCGCTGTTTCTAGGTGTTTCGGGCCGCACCGCCGCGTCGCTCGACAGCAATGTTTACCTCGACAACAAGTTCTACGGGGTCAACGGCGAGCTGAACTGGGATACCGGGGCTGGCACGCTGACCGTCATTCCGGCCTATCGCAAGGCCGATCTCAACTACAACTTCGGTGCCGCCGCGTTCGTCGGCCTGATCCGCGAAAAGGACGAGCAGTACAGCCTCGAGGCGCGCTTCAACGGCAAGCGCATCGGCCCTTTCGACTATGTCGTCGGCGGATATTATTTCAACGAGAAGGTCAACGGCAACTATACCTTCGCGCAGCAGGCGCTCAACGCCTATCAGTTCTTCAATTCGAGCACAAAAAGCTGGGCGGTGTTTGGGCGCGTCGTGGCCAACGTCACCGATCGCTTCCGGCTGATCGGCGGGGTCCGCTATACCGACGATCATAAGGATTTCGACGGCCGGGCCGATGTCTTCGTCGTCGTCTGTACCCAGCGCAACGCGTTCGGCGTGCCGAGCTGCCCGACGACGCCGCTGCTCCCGGTCGGCAGCAACTATAACGCGCTCCAGCCGCCGTTCATCGTCCCGCCCGCGGGGCAGGCGCGTCCGATCGGCACGTCCGGCGCGATCCTCAGCCGCGTCGCGACGATCGTCGACGCGACGCTGCCGTCGAGCCAGGTGACGTGGCGCGGCGCGGCGGAGTTCGATATCGCGCCGCGGTCGCTCGGCTATGCCAGCGTCGAGCGCGGCTACCGCTCGGGCGGCTTCTCGCTCGCCGCCGGCTACGAGACGTACAAGCCGGAATTCATCACCGCCTACACCGTCGGGGTGAAGAACCGCTTCTTCGACAACAAGCTCCAGCTCAACGTCGAAGCGTTCTGGTGGGATTATAAAGACCAGCAGATCGGGCGGATCGGGGTCGATGCCAACGGCAACCAGGGGCAGTTCAGTCAGAACATCGGCCAGTCGACGATCAAGGGCGCCGAGGGCAATATCGAGTATCTGCCGCTCCCCGACACACTGCTGACCGGCGAGGTCCAGTACCTCGACACCAAGTACAAGAGCTTCAGCTACAACCAGCCCGCACAAGCAACGCCGCCGCTGACCGGCTGCCCGACGACGCTCAACACCGGGGTCTATACGATCAACTGCTCGGGCTTCCCGGCGTTCAACGCGCCAAAGTGGACGCTCACAGTCGCGGCGCAGCAGACGGTTCGCGTCGGCGGGTACAAGGTCGTCGGCAGCGTCGACACGCATTATCGTTCGAAGCGCTACGTCGAGGCCGAGTTCCTCCCCGAGGAACTGGTCCACGGCACGTGGACGACCAACCTCCAGCTCGGCTTCGGCCCCGATGGCGGGCATTGGCAGGTGACGGGGTTCATCCGCAACCTCGAGAACGACCGGATCATCGTCAACACCCCGACCGTCAGTGTCGCCAGTGCGCTGGTGGCGACGACCTCGGCACCGCGGACCTTCGGCGTCCGCGCCGGCTATACCTTCTAAGGGGTGACGATGCGGGTTCGGACAACGAGCGAAGGAGCGGGATCTTGAAAGACCAGTCGATCCTGATCATCGGCGGCGGCATCGGCGGGCTGACCGCGGCGATCGCCCTCCGAGCCGCTGGGCACCGCGTCACGGTGATCGAGCGCGATCCGACATGGTCGGTTTACGGCGTCGGCATCATCCAGCAGGGCAACGTCATCCGCGCGATGACCGATCTCGGGGTGATCGACGACTATCTCGCCGCCGGGGTCGGCTTCGACAAGGTCGCGGTCCACGCTCCCAACGGGATGCTCGTCGCCCAGGTGCCGTCGCCGCGCCTCGTCGAGCGCTATCCGGCCAACCTCGGGATCAGCCGCAAGGCACTCCACGCAGTCCTCGGCAGCCGGACCAAGGCGGCGGGGGCCGACGTTCGGCTCGGCGTCAGCGTCACGTCGCTCGACGACGACGGCGCGGGAGTCAATGTCACCTTCGCCAACGGCAGCAGCGAGCGCTTCGACATCGTGATCGGCGCCGACGGGCTGTATTCCGAAACGCGCAAGCACCTCCTGCCCGACGCCCCCGAGCCCGAGTTCACCGGGCAGGCGGTGTGGCGGTACAATGTGCCACGGCCGGAGGGGCTCGACGCGCTCCACGTCTATAACGGACGGATCGGCGCCGGACTCGTGCCGATCAGCGAAAGCCTGATGTACGTCTATGTGACGACGCCCGAGCCCGGCAATCCACGCTATCCCCGCGAGGGACTAGCGGCAGCAATGCGCGCTAAACTCGACGGCCATGCGCCCGATATCCGCGCGCTTGCCGACTCGATCGTCGATGATGACAGCGTCGTCTACCGCCCGCTCGAGACGATCCTCGTGATCGGACCGTGGCACAAGGGGCGGGTCGTCCTGCTCGGCGACGCCGTCCACGCGACGACACCGCATCTCGGGCAGGGCGCGGGAATGGCGATCGAGGACTCGCTCGTCCTCGCCGACGAGATCGGTCGGCACGACACCCCCGAAGCCGCCTTCACCGCGTACCACGACCGCCGCTACGACCGCTGCCAGTACATCGTCGACGCGTCGCTGGCGATCTGCCGCGGCCAGCTCGGCTTCGGACCGCCGGTCGACAACGCCGTCGCCACTGCGGAAATGTTCAAGCGCACCGCGCAACCGATCTGAGAAAGGACCGACGATGAGCCGTGTCACCGATATTCGTTACGTCGGCTACGGGGTCGAGGACTTCGACGCCGAGCGCAAATTCTACGCCGACAGCTGGGGCCTCGTCGAAGTCGCAGCGACCGACGACATGGCGTGGTTCAAGACCCACGGCTCGGCCGAGCACCACGTCGTCCGGCTGCGCAAGTCGGCGGTCAACCACATCGAGGTGATCGCGCTCGCCGCCGACGCCCGCACCGACGTCGACGCGCTCCACGACAAGGTCATCGCGGCGGGCTGCAAGATGATCCACGCCCCGCGCGACCTTGACGCGCCGGGCGGCGGCTACGGCTTCCGCTTCTTCTCCCCCGACGGGCTGCCGTTCGAGATTTCGAGCGACGTCGGCCGCGGCGACGCCCGGACGATGGCGAAGTGGGAGGGGATGCCGGTCAAGATCAGCCACATCGTCCTCCACTCGCCCGACAACGTGGCGATGGCGGCGTTCTTCACCGACGTCCTCGGCTTCCGCGTCTCGGACTGGCTCGGCGAGTTCATGGTCTTCCTGCGCTGCAACACAGCGCACCACCGCCTCGCATTGCTCCCCGGACCGCCGCACTTGAACCACGTCGCCTTCGACATGCTCAGCGCCGACGACATGATGCGCGGCGCGAGCCGGCTGCGGAAGATGGGGACCGACCTGCTGTGGGGGCCAGGGCGCCACACCGCGGGGAACAACACCTTCAGCTATTTCACGACGCCGAACGGGTTCGCGGTAGAATACACCTCCGAGCTCGAGGAGGTCGATTTCGACACCCACGAGCACCGCGTCTACGAGCCCGGCCCGCACGTCATGGACCAGTGGGGTACCGGTGTCGGCGGCCCGCAAACGATGCCCAAGCCGCATCCCGATCCGTGCCTGTTCCAGCCGTCGGACGTCTGACGCGATGTCATTGTTCGAATACTTCCCCAATTATATCTGGAACCTGTCGGTCGCGATCGCCCTCGAAAGCGGCGGGCGCATCGGCGAGATCATCGACATGTGCCAGCCGATCCGCGACGCCGCGGCGGCAGGGGGCGACGCCGGCACGCCGCAGTTCATGGCGCGCTGGGTCGAGATGGCCGACCGCCTGACCGGGCTTGCCGACGAGGATGAGCAGCTCGGCCGCGGCATCTCCGCGTCGAACAAGCTCGAACGCGCCGCGCTTTATTTGTTCGTCGCCGAACGCATGCAGGGGCACGGCTCGCCGGGCCGCGCCGCGATCTACGCCCGCGCACTGGCGACCTTCGAAAGGTCGACCGTGCTCGGCAAGATGGGCCGCGAGCGCGTCGAGATTTCGCTCGCGTCGGGGACGATGCCGGCGCTGTTCACCCGTGCGCCCGGCGACGGGCCGAAGCCGACGGTGGTCTATTGCAACGGCCTCGATAGCTGCAAGGAACTGCTCTACTGGTCGGGGCTGCCCGAGGCGCTCGCCCGCCGCGGCATCTCGACCTTGTGTGTCGACCAGCCCGGTTCGGGCGAGGCTCTGCGCCTCCAAGGTCTGCCGGTCGATCCGCACAGCGAGAGCTGGGCATCGAAGGCGGTCGACTGGCTCGAAGCGCGGGCCGACGTCGATGCGACACGGATCGGCATGACCGGGATCAGCCTCGGCGGGCACTTCGCCCCGCGCGCGGTCGCCTATGAACCGCGCTTCGCCTCGGGCGCGGTGTGGGGCGCCAACCACAATTGGCGCGAGGTCCAGGACAAGCGCATCCGCAAGGAAGGCGAGAACCCGATCCCGCATTACTGGGCGCACGTCTTCTGGGCGTTCGGCGCGAGCGACATGGACGACTTCCTCGCCAAGTCCGCCGAGATGGGACTCGACGGCCACATGTCGCGGATCGAGGTGCCGTTCCTCGTCACCCACGGCGCGAAGGACCGCCAGATCTCGGTCGACTACGCCCACCAGAGCTTCGACCAGTTGGTCAACAGCCGCCGCCGCGAACTCCGCATCTTCACCGAGCGTGAGGGCGGGGTCGAGCACGTCGGGGCGGACAACATGGCGTTCGGCCGCGATTATATCGCCGACTGGTTCGCCGACACCCTCGGCCGCGTCGGGTGACCTCGCTGGCCGACTATCTGCGGCGCGAGACGCGGCTGAGCATCGCGATCAATTCGGTGCTCAGCCTGTTGTTCTACGTCGCCTTCTTCCCGCCGATGCACGACGTCGCGCTGGCGTGGACCGGCGGCCTCGGCTTCGATTTCATCCCGCAGTCGTTCGCGATCACCTTGATGTCGGTCCTCGTCCCCGGCTTCCTGACGCGCCGCCGCCTCGCCGCGGGGCTGATCGCGCCGCTGTCGGGCCGGTCGCTGCTGCCGCGGTCGCTGGTCTTGCGCGCGCTGCTGATGGCGGCAATCGCTGCCGCCGTTGGTGCGGCCATCGGCGGCGCAGTTGCTGCAGCCGGCGGTTTCGCGACGGTGACATGGCTCGCCGGTGCCGCGATCAAGATCGCCTACGGTGCCGCGCTCGCCGCGATCGTCACGCCGATCGGCGTCCGCGCCGCGTTGCACGGCACTTCACCGCTGATCCCGTCCCGCTGATCCACAGGAGCGAGCAATGCCGACAGCCCCTTTCCGCCGCATCGTCACCGGCCATGACGCGCAGGGCAACGCGATCATCCAGGAGGATGGCCCGCCGCCGCGCGTCCAGCGCATCGGCGGCGACATCGGGCCGATGTTCTACGAGGTGTGGAACACGCGCGAGACCCCGGCGCAGATCGACCGTGCTTCGGGCGAGCCGGCCGAGGACGGCATCAAGCTCGCCCCGCCGCAGAACGGCACGCGCATCCGCGTCCTCGACATCCCGCCCGAAGACGCGCGGATGGCGACGCTGACGCCCGAGGAGGCGGCGGCGCATTTCGCCGAGGTCGGGGCCGGCGCGGCATCGTCGCATGCGTCGGGATCGCGCCATGCGATGATGCACCGGACGCAGACGGTCGACTATGGCATCGTCCTCGAGGGCGAGCTGGTGCTGATCGTCGACGACGGCGAGACCGTGGTCCGCGCCGGTGACATCGTCGTCCAGCGTGGCACCAACCACGGCTGGGCCAACCGGTCGGGACGCAATTGCCGGATCGCCTTCATCCTGATCGACGGCGCCTATACCGACGGGCTAGCCTGAGCCGTTCGAGACAAGGAATACGCAGCGTGAGACTGGTAACGCGGAATAACGGCACGCCCGACGGTGAGCTCGGGGTCGTCAGTGGCGACGGCACGCGGGCGCTGTTCGGCACGCGCTGGCCGAACCTGCTCGCCGCGATTGCGGACTGGACCCGCGCCGAGCCCGAATTGCGCGCGCTCGCCGCCCGTGCCGACGCCGAGGGCGAGCCGCTGGCTCCGGGCACCGTCCGCGCGCCGCTGCCGCGGTCGTGGCAATGGCTCGACGGCTCTGCGTTCTCGACGCACGGCAGCTTGATGGAAGTCGCCTTCGGAACCGCGCCGATCGTGACCGACAAGCCGTTGATGTACCAGGGAATGTCGGACCGTTTTTATGGCCCGACCGACCCGGTGCCGTTCATCGACGAGGCGAACGGCATCGACTTCGAGGGCGAGTTCGGCGTCGTCGTCGACGCGGTGCCGATGGGCACCTCCGCCGCCGACGCACTGGCGCACATCAAGCTGATCGTCCAGATCAACGACTGGTCGTTGCGCGCGCTGGCGGTGCCCGAGATGCGGACCGGCTTCGGCTGGGTCCAGGCCAAGCCGGCATGCTCGATGGCCCCATTCGCGGTGACCCCCGACGCGCTCGGTGAATATTGGCGCGACGGCCGTGTCGGGCTCGACCTGACGATCGAGTGGAACGGCAAGCCCTTCGGCCGGGCGAACGGCCGCGAGATGGATTACGGCTTCCACGACCTCGTCGCGCATGCGGCGGGAACGCGCGATCTCGTCGCCGGCACCATCATCGGCTCGGGCACCGTCGCCAATCGCGGCTATGCCGAGGTCGGGTCGAGCTGCATCTCCGAACGCCGCGCGATCGAGATGATCGCCGACGGCAAGCAGACGACCGGCTTCATGAAATTCGGCGACAGGGTGCGGATGCAGGCCGCGATGGACGACGGATCGACCCCATTCGGGGCGATCGACCAGGTCGTAGCGAGAAAATCCGCAGCTTCCTGATCGCCGCGACCTGATTTCATAGGTCCGCGGCCGCCATCCGCGACACGCGGGAGCGGCGGTAGATCGTCCGCGCTCGACAACGGCACGTTGCCTCACCCCCTCCAGTTCGGCTATTCCCCCGACCAAGGGGCGTGGGTCCCGGATCGCGCCGCATCGCGCACCCGGACCGCCCGCGAAAGCTGACGAAGGCTCTGCCGGCATGTCGGCACGAGCTGAGCGAACGACATTTGCGAGGGTGTAGCGATGACCGATTCGACCGAAGCCGGCCTCAGCGGCGTGCCGCGCAAGCGCAAGGTCGCGCTGCAATCGACCTCGCTGGGCAATCACAAGCTCCACCCGAGCACGATGATGATGGGCTACGGCTTCGATCCGGCGCTGTCGGAGGGGTCGCTCAAGCCGCCGATCTTCCTCACCTCGACCTACGTTTTCGAGAGCGCCGCCGAGGGCAAGCGCTTCTTCGAGGGCATCACCGGGGTCCGTCCGGGCGGATCCGAGGGGCTGGTCTATTCGCGCTTCAACGGTCCCAACCAGGAAATCCTCGAGGACCGGCTGGCGCTGTGGGAGGAGGCCGAGGACGCGTTGGTCTTTTCCAGCGGCATGTCGGCGATCGCCACGACCTTCCTCGCGATGGTCAAGCCGGGCGATGTCATCGTCCATTCGGCGCCGCTGTACGCCGCGACCGAGACGCTGATCGCGCGCATCCTCGGACGGCTCGGTGTCACCTTCCTCGACTTCCCGGCGGGCGCGACGCAGCCCGAGATCGAGGCCAAGCTGGCCGAGGCCAAGGCGCGCGGCCGAATCGCGGCGATCTACCTCGAAAGCCCGGCGAACCCGACCAACGCGCTGGTCGACATCGAGGCGGTGCGCGACGCGCGGGCGGTGGTCCTCGGTGACGGCGAAGGCGGTGAACTGCCGCCGATCATCATCGACAACACCTTCCTCGGGCCGCTGTGGGCGCAGCCGCTGCGGCAGGGCGCCGACCTCGTCATCTACTCGCTGACCAAGTACGTCGGCGGGCACAGCGATCTCGTCGCGGGCGGGGTTCTCGGCAGCAAGGCGGCGATCCTGCCGGTGCGGATGACGCGCAACACGATCGGCACGATCACGGACCCGCATACCGCGTGGATGCTGCTGCGGAGCCTTGAAACGCTCGAACTCCGCATGACGCGGGCGGGCGAAAACGCGCGCGTCGTCTGCGAATTCTTGCGTGATCACCCCAAGGTCGAGCGCGTCGGCTATCTCGGCTTCCTCGAGCCGGGCAGCCGCCAGCACGACATCTACACGCGCCATTGCCTTGGCGCGGGATCGACCTTCTCGGTCATCGTCCGCGGCGGCGAGGCGGAGGCGTTCCGGCTCCTCGATAACCTCAAGCTGGTCAAGCTCGCGGTCAGCCTCGGCGGCACCGAAAGCCTCGCCTCGCATCCGGCGGCGATGACGCATCTGTCGGTCGCGCCGGCGCGCAAGGCCGAGCTTGGCATCACCGACAACCTCGTCCGCGTCTCGATCGGGGTCGAGCATCCCGACGACCTGATCGCCGACTTTTCCCAGGCGCTTGCCGCGATCTGACCGGCATCAGACCCCGGCGGGGCGCGGGCCGCCCGTCGCCCAGTCGAGCAGTTCGACGGTGTGGATCATCGTCGCGCCGCCGGACGCGAGGTGGCTGATGCAGCCGATGTTGCCGGTGGCGACGATGGCGGCCCCGGTCCGGTCGATCGCCGCGAGCTTGCGGTCGCGCAGCCCGGTCGCGAGTTCGGGCTGGAGGATGCTGTAGGTTCCCGCCGAGCCGCAGCAGATATGCCCCTCGGCGATCTCGCGGACCGCGAACCCTGCTGCTGCGAGCAGGTCGCGTGGTTGCGCCGTAACCTGTTGACCATGCTGCATCGAACACGCCGAATGATAGGCGACTGCGGTGCCCGGGGCGATCACCGGCGAGTGTAATCCGACCGTCGCCATGACTTCGGTGATGTCCTTCGCCAGCGTCGCGACGCGCGCGGCGCGCGACTGCCACTCGGGGTCGGCGGCGAACAAGTGCCCGTAATCCTTGATCGTCGTGCCGCACCCGGAGGTCGTCACGACGATCGCGTCGAGGCCCTTGGCGATCTCCAGTTCCCACGCAAGGATGTTGGCCTTAGCGAGGCGGCGCGCGTCGTCCGACTTGCCAATGTGGTGGGACAGCGCGCCGCAGCAGCCGGTGCGGGCGATGACGACTTCGACGCCGTGGCGGATTAGCAGGCGCACTGCGGCGTCGTCGATCGACGGGGCGAGGACCGGCTGGACGCACCCCGACAGCATCGCGACGCGGGCGACGCGCGGACCGGTTGCCGGGAAAAAGCCGGGCCGGTCGGCGACGCCGCGAGGTGCGGGACGGGCAGGGGCAGCCGCTGCCATCGCGCGGAGTTGCTTTGGGAGGACGCCGGCGATGGGGCGGGTCAGCCGGGAGAGCGCCGTCGCGAAGCGGAAAATCCCGCGCCTGCTCAAGACGTTAGCGAGGAGCGAGCGAAGCAGGCGCTCACCCGGCGGGCGGCAGTAGGTCGCCTCGATATGCTCGCGGGCATGGTCGATCAGGTGCATGTAGTCGACCCCCGACGGGCAGGTCGTCGCGCAGCTGAGGCAGCTCAGGCAGCGGTCGATGTGCTTGACCGTCGACGGGGCAGGGGGCGCGTCCGACGCGAGCATGTCCTTGATCAGGACGATCCGCCCGCGCGGGCTGTCGAGCTCGTCGCCGAGGAGGAGATAGGTCGGGCAGGTCGCCGTGCAGAAGCCGCAGTGGACGCATTTGCGGATGATGCCGGTCGCCTCGCGGGCTTCGGTTTGCGTCGTCATCTCAATGCCTTGCCCATATCCGCCCGGGGTTGAGCACGCCACCCGGATCGAAGCGCTGGCGGACGCGATCGGACAATGCGGCGAGCGCGGGTGCGAGTGGCTGGAACGGCGCGACCGCGCGGCGGACGGCGTCGGGGGCGCGGACGAGGGTTGCGTGGCCATCGGCTCCGGCGGTCATTGCGAGGGCCGCTCGGACCATGGCGGCATGGCCGTCTTCGGCATCGGGCAGGATCACCCAGACGAGCCCGCCGCCCCAATCGTAGAGCCAGCGTGCGTCGCTCGCCGGGTCGAGTGCGGCGGTGAAGGCGGCGGCGGTCGAGGGGGGCAGGACGACCCGCGAGACGATTTCGCCCCCTTTGGTGAAGGGCTCGACGCTGCCGATATCGTGCCAGATGGCGTTATTGTCGTCATTCGCCTCGGGCTGGCCGAAATCCGCCAACAGATCGGTCAAATTAGCGGCATTTGCGGCGACAGCGACCGGAACTCCCGCCAGATGGAGCCGTGTCGCCGCCCGCACCTCGCCCGCACATCGACTGATCGCAGCGGGAGCGTGAGCAGCCGCTTGAAGCACCATCGGGCTGTTGAGTGCGCGGGTCATCGCCGCGATCGCCGCGCGGTCGTCGAGCCCGAACCACGTCAATGTCGTCCCGGCGCGCGGCGCGGGGAGGACCTTGATCGTCACCTCGGTTAGGACGGCGAGCGTCCCGAGCGATCCGGCGAGCAGTTTCGGCAGGTCGTAGCCGGTGACGTTCTTGATCACCTTGCCGCCGGCGGAAAAGTTTTCACCCCGCCCGTTGACCGCCGCGAAGCCGAGGAAATGGTCGCGGGGTGCTCCCGCCGACACCCGGCGCGAGCCGCCGAGGCCGAGGGCGAGCAGGCCGCCGAGGGTCCCGGCTCCGGGAGCGCCGCCCCACAGCGGCGCGAGGTCGGGGGGATCGAAGGCGAGGTGCTGGCCGCTTCCGGCAACCAGCGCGGTGATTTCGGCGATGCTCGTTCCGGGGCGGGCGGTCAGGACGAGTTCGGCCGGATCATAGTCGACGATGCCGCTCAGGCCGGAGACGTCGAGGACCGTGTCGGCGTCGACCGGGCGGCCATAGCCCCGGCGGCTGCCGCTGCCGACGACTTCGAGGGTCCGCCCGGCGTCATATGCTTCGCGAACGGCGTCGGCGACGGCGGCGGCGGTGTCGGCGCGGATGGTTGTCACGTGCGCGCCATCGTCAAAAGCGCGGCAGCTCGGGGAAGCGCGTCGCCCCGCGATGGACGTGGACGCGGCCCATCTCGGCGCAGCGGCACAGCTCGGGGAAGACCTTGCCCGGGTTGAGGAGATTCTGCGCGTCGAACGCGCATTTGATCGCGGTCTGCTGGGCGAGGTCGACCGCGGTGAACTGGCGGAGCATGAGGTCGCGCTTCTCGACGCCGACGCCGTGCTCGCCGGTGAGGACACCACCGACGCGGACGCATTCCTCGAGGATCGCCGCGCCGACCGCCTCGGCGGCTTCGAGCTGCCCGGGGACGTCGCCGTCGTACAGGATCAGCGGGTGGAGGTTGCCGTCGCCGGCGTGGAAGACGTTCGCCACCGACAGCCCGCGCGCGGCGGCGATCGCGGTGATCTCGGTCAGCACCGCGGGCAGGGTGCGGCGCGGGATCGTCCCGTCGACGCAATAATAGTCCGATGCGATCCGCCCGACCGCAGGGAAGGCGGCCTTGCGCCCCGCCCAGAACAATGTGCGTTCGATGTCGCTCGTCGACGCCTGGATCGTCGTCGCGCCGTTGACCAGTGCGAGCGCGTCGACCACCGCGATCAAATGATCGACCTCGGCGGGGGTGCCGTCGACCTCGACGATCATCAGCGCCTCGACGTCGAGCGGGTAGCCGGCGTGGACGAAGGCCTCGGCGGCGTGGATCGCCGGGCGGTCCATGATCTCGATCGCCGCCGGGATGATGCCGTCGCCGATGATCGCGGCGACGCATTCGGCCGCCGCGACCATCGTCGGGAAGCCGAGCAGCAGCGCGCGCTGGCATTCGGGCTTCGGCAGGATGCGGACGGTGACCTCGGTGACGACGCCGAGCAGCCCCTCCGATCCGCAGACGATGCCGAGCAGGTCGTAGCCGGCGCCGTCGAGCGCCTTGCCGCCGAGCCGCACGATCTCGCCGGTGATCAGGACGAGCTCGACGCCGAGCAGGTTGTTGCTCGTCATCCCGTACTTGAGGCAATGCACCCCGCCGGCGTTCTCGGCGACGTTGCCGCCGATCGAGCAGGCGATCTGGCTCGACGGGTCGGGGGCGTAGTAGAAGCCGTCGCCCGCGACCGCGTGGCTGATCGCGAGGTTGGTCACCCCCGGCTGGACGACGGCGCAGCGGTTGGCGAGGTCGATGTCGAGGATGCGGTTGAACCGCCCGAGACCGAGGACGATGCCGTCGGCGAGCGGCAGCGCTCCCCCCGACAGCGACGTGCCCGACCCGCGCGGCACGACCTTGATTCCCGCAGCGTGGCAATAGGTTAGGATCGCGGCGACGTCGGCGGTGGTCCGCGGCAGGACGACCGCGAGGGGGAGCTGGCTGTATGCGGTCAGGCCGTCGCTGGCGTAGGCGGCGAGTTCGGCGGGGTCGTCGATCACCGCGTCGCTGACGCTGCGCAGGCCGCGAACCAGCGCGACGCGGTCGGCGATCACGGCGTCGTCGGGGCACGGCATCTTCATCGCGTCGGGGGGGCTCCGGTGGCGGTGCGGCAGGAGGCGGGGGTCGCTGCCGTCGCTGATGTGTATGCAGTTGGCGGCGAGCGGACAATGGCACGAACGACGCGGACGGTCGTCGGGCCGCATCGCCACCAGCGCGGCCGCGGTTGCGATGGCGTCGCTGTATCTTATACTTGCCGGACGGCGTTACCCGCTCGGCTCCGCCGGGGGCGATATGCCCTTATCTAGGTCGTCATCCCCGCGAAAGCGGGGACCCATCTCCTGAACTCGGGAGATGGGTCCCCGCGTTCGCGGGGATGACGGCTGTGTGCTCGATGTGTGTTTCGCGACGACGATTAGCCGAAATCTTTGTGCTCTAATCCCAAGGAAGCCCGATGAGATTATTGCGGTACGGACCGAAGGGGCAGGAGCGGCCGGGTATGCTCGACGCCGGTGGCGGCATCCGCTGCCTCGCCGGGGTGATCGGCGACATCGACCCGGGCACGCTGGCGAATGGGCTGTCGGCGATCGCGGCGGTCGACGTCACCAGCCTGCCGCGCGTCGATGCCGGGGTGCGCCTCGCCGAGCCCGTCGCGCGGGTCGGCAAGTTCATCTGCATCGGGCTCAACTACCGCGACCACGCTGCCGAATCGGGGCAGGCGGTCCCCGCCGAGCCGATCATCTTCACCAAGGCGACCTCGGCGATCATCGGCCCGAACGACGATGTCGTCCTGCCGCCGGGGTCGGCCAAGGCCGATTGGGAGGTCGAGCTCGCCGTCGTCATCGGCCGGGAGGCGCGCTACGTCGCGGTCGAGGACGCGCTCGACCACGTCGCCGGGGTCTGCATCGTCAACGACTTGTCCGAGCGTGAGTACCAGCTCGAGCGCGGCGGGACGTGGGACAAGGGCAAGGGCTGCGACACCTTCGGGCCGTTCGGACCGTACCTCGTCACCCTCGACGAGGCGGGCGACTTGAACGCGCTCGGGCTGTGGCTCGACGTCAACGGCGAGCGGATGCAGACCGGCAGCACCGCCGAACTGATCTTCGACGTGCCGTTCATCATCAGCTACGTCAGCCGCTTCATGAGCCTCCAGCCGGGCGACATCATCAGCACCGGCACCCCTCCCGGCGTCGGCATGGGCAAGAAGCCGCAGCGCTGGCTGACCGAGGGCGACGTCATCACCCTCGGCATCGACGGGCTCGGCGCGCAGCGGCAGGTGGTGCGGCGGTACGGGGCCTAGGCGCGGTGGCGAGGCTTGGTCAGGCGGGAGGCACGGCAGCGCGCGCGGGATGGCGGACGGGGAGTTGCGTTGTCCCGACGTGCTGCACGATCGCGGTGACCGCGGCGGTCAGTCCGCCCGCGTGATCACCCGTGCGGAAGCGCGGGATCATCTCGCCGAGGATGACGCGGTGACACCACGCTTCGGGCAGGCTGCGTTCGAGGCCGTAGCCGACGGCGATCCGCACTTTGCGCTCCACGGGCGCAACGAGGAGGATGACGCCGTCGTCGTATTGCCCACGCCCGACGCCCCATTTCGTGCCGAGCTGCGTCGTGAACGCCTTGATGTCGCGCCCGTGGAGCGAGCGGACCGTAACGACGACCATCTGATGCCCGGTTGCCGCCTCCCACGCCGCAAGCTGGCGGTTTAGCTGCGCTTTAGCGGGGGCGTCGAGGACGTGCGCCTCGTCGGTGACGCGCCCGGCAAGCGCGATTGCGGGGCGGGCCGCTGCGGGTGCGCTGAACGGGATGGCGAGTAGCGCGAACAGCAGGGGGAGTTTGGTCATTGCTGACGGTGGTGTGGCGGTGGCTTGCGGTCAATCGGTAGCTTGCCCCGAAACGATAATCAAAGCGTGGTCTGCAACAACGACTGTCATCCCCGCCTCCGCGGGGATGACAGTTAAAGGGGGCGGCACCTGGGCAAAGATCCTCGGCGCAGGTCGCAGGTTCCGGTCGGTCACCCGGCTGGAGGCAAGTGATGCGTCGCTTTGCGGACATCGCCGCGCGTCGCGGACCGCCAGGCCAAGGTCGGGATATCGCTGTCCTACACCTCACTCGCAAGCATAAGGTCCCCTGCCCGGGTCACAGTCGGATGGGGGAAAGGGAGGCGTTCCCTCGTGATTTGCGGCTCACGGCGGTAGATTCCGCGCAATCATCGCAAAGTCGACCGGCAGAAACGCGCAAGTTTCAAGATGCGTTTAGTGTCATCTTTGTAACGTTAGCCGATATGGTACAAGTTCAAACCGGCACTCTCGGACTTCAGACAGCTACCCGGCACTATCACTCCGACGGCGGCGGACCCACCGCAATCGCGGGATTTGCGCGGCAGCCATGCACCCCGAACCGCACCGCAATTCGATTGCAGGCGCTCCCGCAATGCATCACACGCTGGGGATTAGGCGGTCGGGGAGACGGGTATGCGCGGGCTGCCGAACGAGCGATCGGGTGCCGCGATCAGCCACGGCCTCAAGCTCAAGGCGCAGGTCGTCAGCGGCGGCGAGTTCGCGATCGGCCCGGGCAAGGCCGACCTGCTCGCCGCGATCGCCGCGACGGGGTCGATCTCAGCGGCGGGGCGGGCGCTCGGGCTGAGCTATCGGCGGACGTGGCTGATGGTCGATACGATGAACCGCTGCTGGCGCGAGCCGTTGGTCGCGACCGCACAGGGCGGCAGCCACGGCGGCGGGGCGACGCTGACCGATCTCGGCGGCGCTGTCCTGAAGCGGTATCGCGACCTCGAGGCGGCGCTCGCGGCGGCGGCGGTCATCCCCGCCGAAGCGCTGCTCGCCGACCTTCTCGCGGTGCCGCGACCGCGTAAGGGCTGATTGCCGAGATCGTCGCGGCCTGCTCCGGCGGCGAAATTGCCGGTTGCGGTCGTCGCTGTATCCGGCGACATACGTCGCGGCGCGAACGCCACTTTCGACGCGGAGAAGATGATGCACGCCCTGGCTCGTAGCGCGCTGTTCGGCGTGCTGTTGTCGACCGCTTCGTTGAGCTTCGCGGCGCAGACTCAGGTCGCGGTCGCCGCTAACTTCACCGAGCCGGCGAAGGAAATCGCGGCGGCATTCGCCAAGGCGACCGGCGACACCGCGGTCCTCAGCTTCGGTTCGTCGGGGGCGTTCTACACCCAGATGGCTAATGGCGCGCCGTTCGAGGTCTTCCTCTCGGCCGACGCCGAACGTCCGAAGAAGGCTGAAAAGGACGGCCTCGCGGTTCCCGGCAGCCGCTTCACCTATGCGATCGGGCGGCTGGTGCTGTACTCGGCGATCTCGGGCGTGGTCGATGCGAGCGGCGCGGTGCTCAAGACCGGCAGCTTCGCGCATCTGTCGATCGCCGACCCGGCCGCGGCGCCGTACGGCCTCGCGGCGATGCAGACGATCGCTAAGCTCGGGCTGACGGCGCCGCTGGCAGCGAAGATCGTCAAGGGCAGCTCGATCACCCAGGCGTACCAGTTCGTCGCCACCGGCGCGGCCGAACTGGGCTTCGTCGCGGAGAGCCAGGTGATCAACGTCCCCGGCGGCTCGCGCTGGCTAGTCCCGGCGAACGACCACGAGCCGATCGACCAGGAGGCGGTGGTGCTCAAGACCGGCGCGGCGAACCCGGCGGCGGCGGCATTCGCCAAGTTCCTCCGCGGTCCCGAGGCGGTCGCGATCATCAAGCGCTATGGCTATGAGGTGAATTGAGCGGCGAGCTTTCCTACGCGGGGATGACGAGTATCGGGACACCATGAACCTCGTCGTCGCGACGACCGTCGAGCTCGCGCTCGTCACCACCGTCCTCCTCCTGCTGCTGGCGACACCGCTGGCGTGGTGGCTGGCGCGGTCGCGGACGGCGTGGAAGGAGATAGCGGGCGCGTTGTCGGCGCTGCCGCTGGTCCTACCGCCGACGGTTATCGGCTTCTACGTCCTTGTCGCGCTCGGCCCCGCCAGCCCGTTGATGACATTGCTCCATCCGTTCGGCATCCGCTCGCTCGCTTTCACCTTCACCGGGCTGGTCATCGGCTCGATATTCTATTCACTCCCCTTCGCCGTCCAGCCACTGCGGACCGCGTTCGAGGCGATCGGCGACGCGCCGCTCGATCTCGCCGCGACGATGGGTGCTGGGCCGCTCGACCGCTTCGTCACCACCGCACTGCCGCTCGCCCGCCGCGGCTTCGTCTCGGCGGGCATCCTCGTCTTCGCGCACACGATCGGCGAGTTCGGCGTCGTGTTGATGATCGGCGGGGCGATCCCGGGGCGGACCGAGGTGCTGTCGACGCGGATCTACAGCCTCGTCGAAAGCCTCCAGTTCGGCGCGGCGCACGTCATCGCGGGGGCGCTGACGCTGTTCGCCTTCGTCACCTTGCTCGCGCTCCTCCTCGTCGAGCGGCGTCTCGGCGGGGTCCGTCCGTGATCGAGGCGGCGTTCACCGACCGGCTCGGCCCCGACTTTACGCTCGATGTCGCCTTCGCGGTGCCGTCGAGCGGGGTCACCGCGCTGCTCGGCGCGTCGGGGTCGGGCAAGACCAGCGTCCTCCGCGCACTCGCCGGGCTCGACCGGCGGCGCGGGACGCTGAGCGTCGACGGCGAGGTCTGGCAGAGCGCGACGGTCTTCGTGCCTGCGCACCGGCGGCGGATCGGCTACGTCCCGCAGACGCAGGGGCTGCTGCCGCACCTGACCGTCGGCGGCAACCTCGACTACGCCGCGCGCCGGGCGGGGGCGGCGGGCGACCGCGCCGACATCGTCGCGCGCACCGGCATCGCCGGCCTGCTCGACCGGTCGCCGAAGTCTCTGTCAGGCGGCGAGGCGCAGCGTGCGTCGGTCGCCCGGGCGCTGCTCGGCCAGCCGCGGCTGCTGCTGATGGACGAGCCGCTGTCGGCGCTCGATACGGCGGCGCGCGGGGCAATGCTCGACCTGCTCGACGCGGTCTTCGCCGACGCCGCGATCCCGGTGTTCTACGTCACCCACGACGCTGCGGAAGCCGCGCGGCTGGCGGCGCGCACGATCCGGCTCGACCGCGGGCGGGTGGTGGCGGTATAAGGCGCGACCAAGGCCGAAGGTGAACCCCCGAGTTGAGTGCCACCTACACCCTCGATACCGCGACCAGCCGGGCAACGCCGACGCCCGCGCCGATGAAGCGGCTGACGGTGCCGCAGATCGCCGGGCGCAAGGGCGGCGAGCCGATCGTCATGCTGACCGCCTACACCGCGCGAATGGCGCAGCTGCTCGACCCGCATTGCGACCTGCTGCTGGTCGGCGACAGCCTCGGCCAGGTGATCTACGGCCTCGACACGACGGTCCGCGTGACGCTCGACATGATGTGTGCCCACGGCGCGGCGGTGGTGCGCGGATCGTACCACGCCGTCGTCATCGTCGACCTGCCGTTCGGCAGCTACGAGGAAAGCCCCGAAGTCGCGTTCCGCTCGGCGGCGCGGGTAATGGCCGAGACCGGCGCGGCGGGGGTCAAGCTCGAGGGCGGCGTCGCGATGGCGCCGACGGTTGCCTTCCTCGCCCAGCGCGGCGTGCCGGTGATCGGCCATGTCGGGCTGACCCCGCAGGCGGTCAATGTCCTCGGCGGCTACGGCGCGCGCGGCAAGAGCGACGCCGAGTTCGCCAAGATCGTCGGTGACGCCAAGGCGATCGCCGATGCCGGGGCGTTCGCGCTCGTCGTCGAGGGCGTCGTCGAGCCGCTCGCCCGCGCGATCACCGCGGCCGTCGGCTGCCCGACGATCGGCATCGGCGCGTCGCCGGCGTGCGACGGGCAGGTCCTCGTCGTGGACGACATGCTCGGGATGTTCGAGCGGACGCCGCGCTTCGTCCGCCGCTTCGACGATCTCGCGGTGCGGATCGACAGCGCCGCCGCCGCTTATGCCGCCGCGGTTCGCGAGCGGAGTTTTCCCGGTGTCGACCAGCTCTACGGCGCCCCCGCCTAACGCTTTGCGCTATGCCGGGTGCGTCGCTATGGTCCGCCGCGCTTTCACTGGAGACTGACTTGGCGAAACCCGACGTGCGCGACGAAGCCTTCCTCCGCGAGGTCGACGACGAATACCGCCGTTCACAGTTCGTCGGCTTCTGGCAGCGCTATGGCCGGATGCTCGCGATCGGCATCGTCGTCTTCCTCGTCGCATTGGCCGGGGTGCTGTTCTGGCGGCAGGACCGCGCGCGCCGCGCCGGCGAGACGGGCGAGCGCTTCAACCTCGCGCTGGCGCAGATCGAGGCGGGCAACTTCACCGGGGCCAACCCGGTCCTCGCCGATCTCGCCAAGTCGGGTACCCCCGGCTACCGCGCGCTAGCACAGCTGATGCAGGCGGGGACCGCGGTCCAGGCGGGCGACATTCCGAAGGGGCTGACGATCTATCGCAGCGTTTCGGGCGACACCGCGCTGGCCCAGCCGTACCGCGACCTCGCGACGATCAAGGCGACCCGGCTCGAGTATGACACGCTGCCCCCGGCAACGGTCATCGCGCGGTTGAAGCCGTTCAGCGTCCCGGGTAACCCGTGGTTTGCGGTCGCCGCCGAGATGACCGGCGTCGCCGAGATGAAGCTCCACCATCCCGACCGCGCGGTGCCGCTGTTCGTCGCGATCGTCCGCGACCAGCAGTCGCCGCCATCGATCCGCAACCGGGCGGCGCAGCTTGCGATCGCGCTCGGCACCGACCCCGCGAGCCTGCTCGCTCCCCGAACTTCGACCAGCGGACTTGCCAAATAATGTCGCGTAACCCGTTCATCACGCTGCTGGTCACCGCCGCGCTCGTTCCGGCGCTGTCGTCGTGCAGCATCTTCAAGCCAGGCAAGCCGAAGACGCCGACGACCGGCCCGCGCATCGCCGTTCTCGATTCCGAGACCAAGGCGACGGTCGATCCCGAGCTCAAGGACCTCGCCGTCGTCCTGCCGCCGCCGGCGGTCAACGCCGACTGGCCGCAGCCGGGCGGGTCGCCGGCCAAGTCGATGGGCCAGCTCGCGCTCCCCGATACGCTGTCGCAGGCATGGGTCGCGCAGATCGGCAAGGGCAGCACCGCCACCCGCCGCCTCAACGCCGCGCCGGTCGTGTCGGGCGGCCGCGTCTTCACGATGGACACCAGCGGCGACGTCAGCGCCTTCGACGTTGCCACCGGCCACAAGCAGTGGTCGGCGACGCTCAGCTACAAGAAGAAGGAAAATGCCGCGTTCGGCGGCGGCGTCAGCGTCGCCGACGGCAAGGTCTATGCGACGACCGGCTTCGGCGTCGCCGCCGCGTTCGACGCCAATTCGGGCACCGTCGTCTGGCGCAAGGAACTGACGACGCCGTTCCGCGGCGCGCCGACCGTTGCCGGGGGCCGCGTCTATGCGCTGACACAGGACAACCAGTTGTTCGCGCTCGCGGGCGACACCGGCAACACGCTGTGGACGGTCTCCGGCACGATCGAGGTTTCGGGCACGCTGAGCGGCGGCGCCCCTGCGGTCGCGCTCGACACCGTCGTCGTCGGCTATTCGAGCGGTGAGCTTAACGCGCTCCGCGTCGAGAACGGGCGGACGGTGTGGGCCGACGCGCTCGCCCGGACGGGTCGGACGACCGCGCTCAACGCGCTGACCGACATCGACGCCTCGCCGGTGATCGACAAGGGCCGCGTCTTCGCCATCGGCCACGGCGGGCGCATCGCCGCGCTCGAACTCGCCACCGGCCAGCGCGTCTGGGAGCGCAACTTCGCCGGCGTAAACACGCCGTGGGTCGCGGGTGACTTCATCTACCTCGTCACGCTCGACAGCGAACTCGTCTGCCTGACGCGCGGCGAGGGCAAGATCAAATGGGTCCGCCAGCTGCCGCGCTTCGCCAATCCGGCGAAGAAGACCGGCGCCTATAGCTGGAGCGGCCCGGTCCTCGCATCTGACCGGCTCCTCGTCGCCGGTTCGAACCGGACCCTGGTGTCGGTGTCGCCGTACACCGGCAAGCTGATCTCGTCGGTCAAGCTCAAGCGTCCGGCGTATCTGCCCCCGGTCGTCGCGGGCAACATGGTCTTCCTGATGAGCGACGACGGCAAGTTGACCGCGTACCGGTAATGGCGGGCGGCGCGGCGAAGAGCGACTATTTCGCCGGGCTCGACCTGTTGCGATTTGCCGCCGCCGGCCTCGTCATCGCCGACCATTTCGGGCTGTATGCCTGGGCTTATCCATCGGCGACGGGGCCGGTACGCGACGCCGCGTTCGGCTTTCTCGAGCCGATGTCGGCGATCGGCTCGATCGGGGTCGAGATCTTCTTCCTGATCTCGGGGTTCGTCATCTCGGCGAGCGCGGTCGGCAGCACGCCCAACGACTTCGCGCTGCGCCGCGCGATCCGGGTGTTCCCCGCGCTGTGGATCAGCGGACTCGTCGCCAGCGTCGCGATGCTGTCGACCGGGGTTCCGCTCGGGTCGGTCGCCGCTGACTATCTTCGCTACGCCGTGTTGTCGCCGATCGGGCCGTATATCGATGGCGTCGTCTGGACGCTCATCGTCGAGGCAGTCTTCTACCTGCTGATCTACGCGGTGCTGTGGCGCGGCGGGACCGCCACCTTCGGGCGCGTCGCCAAGGTGCTGGGCGTCCTCAGCGCGTTCTATCTGATCGCCCTCGTCACCGCCGAGGCGACGCCCGGCCCCGCCGCCACGCACCTCGTGAGTATCCTCCAGCGCTTCCCGTTCAAGGTCTTCCTCCTCCGCCACGGCGTCCTGTTCGCGGTGGGGATGCTGATCTGGAGCGGCTTCGATCGCGGCTTCACCCGCGCCGGTAATGCCTGGATCGCCGGGCTACTCGTCTTCTGCTCGGTCGAGATCTGCATCGACCGGCCGGGGCTCGGCGCGAACCTCGTCAGCCTCGCCCTATGGTGGGCGTCGCTTGGCGTGCTGCTGGTCAGCGTCGCGCGCAGCGGCTGGATCAAGGCCTACCCGCGGCAGGTCCCGCTGATCCGCCGCCTCGGCCGGCTGAGCTATCCCATATATCTCAACCACTATACGCTCGGCCTCGTCGTCGTCCCCGCGCTCGCCGCGCTCGGCTGGTCGCGCCCGCTGGTTTTCGTCGCCGCGCTTGGGGTCGTCCTCACCGTCAGCATTGCGATCATGGCCTACCCCGAACGCTGGCTCCAGACGGCGTTCAAGAACGCCATGCGTGGCTGGCACGCCCGCCGCGAGGTTGCCGCGACCGCGCCCTAATTGGTAAGCTGCCGAAACGGATTGCTCTATCCGCCGGGCGGTGGCAGTCATTGCGCGTACGAAATCTAGAGTCGCGTGGAGCTGCCCGCCGGCGCACCGCCTCCGGGATCATCAAGGGGGCCCTATGCATCGTCTTACCGGAATCACCGCGGCGTTCGTCCTGCTGACCGCCGTCGCGCCCGCGACTGCCGCGAGCAAGTTCGACGGGACATGGAAGTTCGACGTCGCGACGATGCAGCTCTCGACCAAGCCGAACGTCTATCTTTTGACCGGTGGCAACTACTCGTGCCCGAGCTGCGTCCCCGCCTACACCGTCGTCGCCGACGGTGCCTTCCACCCGGTTGTCGGCGTCCCGTATTACGACGAAGTCGCGGTCGCGGTCGTCGACCCGCAGACGATGACGTGGAATGCGCGCAAGGGCGGCAAGCCTATGGTCGATTCGACGCGGGTCGTCGCCGCCGACGACGCGACCCAGACGACAACCTTCAACGACATGACCGCGGTGAACGGTGTCGCGGTGACCGGCAAGCAGATATCCAAGCGCGCCGCCGCCGGTCCCGCAGGGTCGCACGCTGCGTCGGGATCGTGGATCGACACGACGACGGCGGCCGAGGTCAGCGACGCCGGCCTGTTGATGACGATGCACCTCGACGGCAAGGCGATGACGATCAAGACCCCGACCGGGGTGTCGTACACCACGACGATCGACGGGCCGCAGTCGCCGGTCGTTGGCGACGCCGGCTGGACAAGCGTCGCGCTCAAGCGGACCGGGCCCGACACGCTGGTCGAGACCGATTACCGCGACGGCAAGGCGATCGGCATCTTCACGTTTGCAGTGGCCGCCGACGGCAAGACGATCCGTGCCGACCAGAACGACCTGCTCCACGGCACGACGTCGGTGGCGACGATGATCAAGCAATAGCCGCCGCTTTTACCGCGGTTCCTATGCGGTGGCCGAAATCGGGGGGTGGTGCTAGAGCCCCCCGATGATTGCCCGCCATCCTACCGTCGTCATCATCGGCCGCCCCAACGTCGGCAAGTCGACCCTGTTCAACCGCCTCGTCGGTCGCAAGCTCGCGCTGGTCGACGATACCCCCGGGGTCACCCGCGACCGGCGGGAGGGCGACGCGATGCTGTACGACCTCAAGTTCCGCATCGTCGATACCGCGGGCCTTGAGGAAGCCGACGCGCTCAGCCTTGCCGGGCGGATGCGCGCGCAGACCGACGCCGCGCTGGTCGACGGCGATGTCGCGCTGATGGTGTTCGACGCGCGCGCCGGGATCACCCCGCTCGACCGCCACTTCGCGCAATGGCTCCGCGCCCACGACACCCCGCTGATCCTCGTCGCCAACAAGGCCGAGGGTCGCGCCGGCGAGGTCGGGGTCGCCGAAAGCTATGAACTCGGCTTCGGCGAGCCGGTGCAGATTTCGGCCGAACACGGCGAGGGCATGGCCGACCTGTACGAAGCGCTGATCCCCCACCTCGACCCGCTGATCGCGCGCGGCGAGGAGATCATCGCCGAGGAAACCGAGGAGGAGACCGAGGCGCGGCTGTCGAGCGAGCCGCTCAAGCTGGCGATCGTCGGGCGCCCGAACGCGGGCAAGTCGACGCTGATCAACCGCCTGCTCGGCGAGGACCGCCTCGTCGTCGGCCCCGAGGCGGGTATCACCCGCGACTCGATCGCGATCGACTGGGAGTGGGAGCGCGACGGCATCATGCGCCCGGTCCGGCTGGTCGACACCGCGGGCTTGCGCCGCCGCTCGAAGGTCACCGACAAGCTCGAACGGATGTCGGCGGTCGACACCAAGTTCGCCGTCGACTTCGCCGAGGTCGTCGTCCTGCTGCTCGACGCGACCCTCGGGCTCGAGGCGCAGGATCTGCGGATTGCCGACATGGTCTTGAGCGAAGGCCGCGCGCTGGTCATCGCGCTTAACAAATGGGACGCCGCGCACGACCTGTCGTCGCTGTTCCAGGGGGTCCGCAAGGCGCTCGACGACGGCCTGTCGCAGATCAGGAACGTGCCGCTCGTCGCCATTGCCGGGCTGACGGGGCGCAACCTCGACCTGCTGATGAAGGCGGCATTCGACGCGCGCGAGGGGTGGAGCCGCCGCGTCTCGACGAGCGCGCTCAACCGCTGGTTCGAATCCGCGCTCGAACGCAACCCGCCCCCCGCCGCCGGGGGCAAGCGCATCAAGCTGCGCTACGCCACCCAGGTCGCGTCGCGGCCGCCGACCTTCGTCATCTTCGGCAACCGCACCGAAGACCTGCCGGCGAGCTACCACCGCTATCTGGTTAATTCGTTGCGCGAGGAGCTCGGCTTCGACGGTGTGCCAATTCGCCTCAATTTCCGCGGCGGCAAGAACCCGTTCGACGCCTCGCGCCCGGTTGCCGGGGCAAAGACGCGCTGACGATAAGGGCGGTCTGGCCCGCGTGATCAGCGAACGCGCTGCATAGCTGCCGGCGCGTTCGGGCGGGTCATGCCACAAGATTAACGCCGAAAGAATTAGTCGATATTGTACAATCAGTTATAGTTCCCTCGCTGTCGCCGATGCAGCCCGGTTTTAAGGTCGGCAACAGAAAGGCTGCCAAATGGCGGGCGTCGAGACGAACCTGGTCGAGCCGTACACGGTCGACCTGACCAGCTGCGACCGCGAGCCGATCCAGTATATCGGCGCGATCCAGCCGATCGGCTTTCTTCTCGCCCTGACCAGCGACTGGCAGATTTCCCAGGTTTCGGCGAACGTCGCCGACCACCTCGGCCTCGCGGTCGAGGCAGTGCTTGGCGGCCCATTCCGCAATGTGTTCCGCGACGAGGCGATCCACGAGGTCCGCAATCGCCTGTCGGTGCTGAGCGGTCCCGATGCCGTCGAACGCGCCTTCGCCATCCAGTTGCAGGACGATGGCGCTCTTTACGATCTCGCGATCCATCGTTCCGGCGACCTGATGGTGATCGAAGGCGAACCGCATATCGCCGCCGGCACGCTCAATGCCGGCGCCATGGTCAGGTCGATGCTGGGACGGATGCAGGGGCCGTCGAAGCTGGTGGAGGAGGCCGCGCGGCTGGTCCATGCGCTGACCGGCTTCGACCGGGTGATGATCTATCGGTTCGAGGCCGACGGTTCGGGCGAGGTGGTTGCCGAGCGTGTCCGGCCCGGCCTCCCGCCGTATCTCGGGCTGCGCTATCCGGCCTCCGACATTCCGCTGCAGGCGCGCGCGTTGCTGCTGCGCAACCCGGTCCGGCTGCTCGTCGATGTCGAGGGCGAGCCGAGCCCCCTGATGACCTTGCCGGCCCGGTCGAACACGCCGCTCGACCTGTCGATGAGCACATTGCGGGCGCATTCGATCATGCACATCGAATATCTCAGGAACATGGGCGTCGGCGCGACGATGACCGTCTCGCTGGTTCGCGACGGCAGACTGTGGGGCATGATTTCGTGCCATCATATGGCGCCGCGGCATGTCGGCTTCGAGCAGCGGACCACGGTCGAGCTGTTCGGCCAGATGTTGTCGCTTCTGATCGAGAAACGCGAGCGGGCCGACATCGCTGCGTATGAGGCGCACACCCGTCGGCTCCGCGAGGACCTCGTCGCCGCAGTCATCGAGCGCGGATCGGCGGCCGAAAGCATCGCCACGCTCGCCGAACGGATGTCCGAGCTGGTCCCGTGCGACGGCATCGCGATCTGTATCGACGGCGCCCTGACGCTCGACGGCAGCACGCCGACGGCGGCCGAATGTGACGCTCTGCAAGGCTTTCTCGAGGTCAACGCTGCCGGCCGGATCTATGCCACGGCGGAGCTGGGCCAGGTTTATGCGCCGGGAAGCAGCTTCGTCGCCCAGGCTGCCGGCATGCTCGTCCTGCCGATCTCGCGTGCGCCGCGGGACTATATCGTCTTCTTCCGCCGCGAGCTGCCGCATTTCGTAAGTTGGGCCGGCAAGCCGGACAAATTGATCACCGACGGCCCCGACGGCCCCCGGCTGTCGCCGCGCAAGAGCTTCGAGGCATGGCGCGAGATCGTCCGCGGTCAGTCGGCCGCGTGGACCCCGGCGGAACTGGCCGCGGCCGAGGTCATGCGCGTCACGCTGCTCGAGATGGTCCTCCAGCAAGCCGGCATGACCGAAGTCGAAAACCGGGCAGCGTCGCAGAAACAGGAGCTGCTGATTGCCGAGCTCAACCACCGGGTGCGGAATATCCTGACGCTGATCCGCGGGCTGGTCACGCAAAGCCGCTTGAATGCTCGTGATCTCGATACGTTCGCGACCGTGCTCGGCGACCGCGTCCACGCCCTCGCGCGCGCCCACGACCAGATCACCGCCAAGAACTGGGGCCCGGGGTCGCTGGCGACATTGATTTCGACCGAGGCGGCGGCGTTCCTCGGCACCGGGGCAGCGCGCGTCGTCTCCAGCGGGCCAACCGTGCTGCTCCAGCCGCAGGCCTTTTCGACGGTCGCGCTGGTCGTCCACGAACTGATGACCAATGCCGCCAAGCATGGGGCGCTCACCGGCGAGGCTGGTCAGGTCAGTGTCACATGGCATCTCGACGGGAGCGCGAGGCTGGTGATCGACTGGCAGGAAAGCGGCGGTGCGCTGGTAATGCCGCCAACCCGGCGCGGCTTCGGCTCGGAGATCATCCAGCGTTCGATCCCGCACGAACTCGGCGGGGAGGCGACGCTCGACTATGCGGCGGCCGGTCTGCATTGTCGCTTCGTCGTGCCCGCCACGCAGGTCGTGCGCGGCGACGGTCCGGCGGCGGCGGTGGTACCTGCCGTCACGACCAAAGCTGCCACCCGGCTTTCCGGCACGGTGCTTCTGGTCGAAGACAACATGATCATCGCGCTCGATGCCGAAGACCTGCTGCTCGAGATGGGTGCAGACATCGTGCTGGTGTCGGGCAACGTCGCCGACGCGCTCGACATCCTGCGCATTGAGACCCCCAGCTTCGCGCTACTCGACGTCAACCTTGGCGCCGAGATGAGCTGGCCGATCGCCGATCGCCTGCGTGAACTCGGCATCCCCTACGTCTTCGGAACGGGCTATGGCAGCGGCATAGAATATCCGTTGGCGCATCGCTCGGCGCCGTCGATCACCAAGCCATATACGCTCGACTGCATCGCACGGGCATTGGCGAAGCCACTGGCTGCGACGATTACCAACATTTGAAGCGACCGGCCTCAACTCGTTCATGGCTGAAACCGAGATCGATGCAAAAGCCGCCCACATTGAAGACCGGGGGTGAAACCGGTCATCGCGTTGTCCTTGGCGGTTAAACGCGATACGTCGCTGCGCCACCGCCCAGCGGTGATGATCATCTATTCGAACGAGGCTCTCCGATGACCACCCGCACCCTCTATGGCTATTGGCGCTCGTCGGCGTCGTACCGCGTCCGCATCGCGCTGGCGATCAAGGGGATTGCCTATGAACAGGTGCCTATCAACCTCGCGAAGGGGGCGCAGTCGGGGATCGGCTTCAAGCTGCTCAACCCGCAGGGGATGGTGCCGTACCTAATCGACGGCGATGCCGGGATCAACCAAAGCCTCGCGATCGTCGAATATCTCGACGAGGTCTATCCCGAGCCGCCGTTGCTGCCGCAGGACCCGCTTGGTCGCGCCCGCGTCCGCGGCATCGCGCAGCAGATCGCCTGCGACATCCATCCGGTCAACAATCTCCGTGTGCTCAACTACCTGCGCGGGCCGCTCGCGCAGCCACAGGACGCCGTCGACACGTGGTACCGCCACTGGATCGAGGTCGGCTTCGAGGCGCTCGAGGAGATCGCCGAGGCCGCGACGGGAACGTACCTGTTTGGTGATACGGTGACGCTCGCCGATATCTGCCTCGTCCCGCAGATGTGGAACGCGCGGCGGCTCCAGGCCGACATCGCCCGCTTCCCGAAGCTGTCGGCGATCGACGTCCGCCTGAACGCGCTTCCTGCGGTCGCGGCGTCACGGCCCGAACGCCAGCCCGACGCGACGAAGTAGCTTCGCCGCGGAGTTGGCAACTGCGATATCAGTGGCATGCACCGGGCGGTTCGCGATGCGCCTCCGTGGGAGCACGATGTCGTGACGGTGTTTGGGCGATGTGCGGCCTGTGTGCGGTTGACCCGCGCCGCACCGCCGCCTAGCCCCGGACGATGAATTTCCAGTCCGACAACGCCGCCTCGGTGTGCCCCGAAGTCCTTGCCGCAGTCGTCGAAGCCAATGTCTCGACCACCGGAGCGTACGATGCCGACCCGTGGACCGAACGCCTCGACGCAGTATATTCCGACGTCTTTGCAACGCCTTGCACTGTCCTGCCGGTGTCGACCGGGACGGCCGCGAACGCCCTCGCCCTCGCCGCGATGGTCCCGCCGTACGGCGCGGTCGCCTGCCATGCGGAGGCGCACATCCACGTCGACGAATGCGGCGCCCCCGAGTTTTTCAGCGGCGGCGCAAAACTGCTGCTTTGTCAGGGGGTTGACGGAAAACTCAGCCCGGACTCGGTTGCCGCCAGTCTCGCCGCGCACCGGGGAGGGGTCCATCAAGTCCAACTTGGTGCGCTATCGCTGACCCAGGCCACCGAATGCGGCACGATCTACACCCCCGACGAGGTCGCGGCGCTCGCGACCTACGCAAAATCGCGCGGCTGGAAGGTCCACATGGACGGCGCTCGCTTCGCCAACGCCCTGGTATCGTTGGGCTGCCACCCCGCCGACATTACCAGCCGCGCCGGCGTCGACATCCTCAGCCTCGGCGCGATCAAGAACGGCGGCATGACGGCCGAGGCAATGGTGATCTTCGATCCGACGTTGGTCGAGGCGATCCGCTTCCGCCGCAAGCGCGCCGGCCAGATGCCGAGCAAGGGACGCTTCAACGCAGCCCAACTCCTTGCATATGTTGAGACAAATGCGTGGCTGCGCAACGCCGCGCAGGCCAACGCCGGTGCCGCCCGCCTCGCCGCCGTCCTCGGCGACCGGGCCGTCTACCCGGTCGAGGCAAACGAGGTCTTCGCCAACCTCGGCCCCGGCGGCGCCACCCGCCTCCGCGACGCCGGCTTCACCTTTTACGACTGGGGCGATCCCGCCGAGCACATCGCGCGCTTCGTCGTTGCCTGGGACACCCCGGCCGGGTCGATCGACGCGCTTGCAACGGCCGTCGCAGGCCTCGCCTAACTCCTTGATAGCGCGGAAACTCTCAGCACTTACGACGAAGCTACCGGCGCTCGAGTTCGTCCTCGTCTCGCTGATCTGGGGCTCGACGTGGCTGGTGATCAAGGGCCAGCTCGGCGTCGTCCCGGCGCCATGGTCGGTCGCTTACCGCTTCTCGCTCGCCTGCGCGCTGATGGCGGCATTCACTATCGCCACCGGGCGCTGGATGCCGCTGCGCCGCCGCGGCCACGCCTTTGCCGCGATCGCCGGGACCGCGCAGTTCGCCCTCAATTTTAACCTCGTCTACGCATCCGAGCGCCACGTCACATCGGGACTGATCGCGCTGGTCTTCGCGCTGCTCGTCGTGCCCAACGCACTGCTGTCGCGGATCGTCCTCAAGACCCCGATATCGCTGAGGTTCTTGCTCGGGTCGGGCATCGGCATCACTGGCCTCGCGCTGGTCGTTGCCGACGATCGCCACGATCCGGCAGCATGGGGCACGACCCTCGACGGTCTGCTCCTCGCCGGTGCAGCCGTGCTCTGCGCTTCGATTGGCAACGTCATGCAGGCGAGCAGCTTCGCCCGCTCGCTCGCGCCATTCCCGACCCTGACCTGGATGATGTTCTACGGCGCCCTCGGCGACATCGCCTTCGCCGCCGCCACGAGCGGAGCTCCGGTGCTCGATTTCCGGCCCGAATACGCCGCAGGCCTGACATATCTTGCGCTGGCGGCGTCGGCGGTGGCCTTCACCGTCTATTACCGCTTGATTCGCCGGATCGGCCCCGGCCCAGCCGCCTACACCAGCGTCGTCGTTCCGGTCGTCGCGATGACGCTCTCAACGATCTTCGAAGGCTATCGCTGGAGCTTCACGAGCGCAGTCGGCGCGTCACTGGCGCTGGCCGGACTGGTCGTGGCGCTCGGCAGCCGGAAGAAAAGGCCAGTCCTTCCAGCCACTACGCTCTAGAGGCACGCGCGCAAGCCGCTGCGAAAGTCTGGATAGGCTAGCTCGATGCCAAGCTCGCGGACCATCCTGCCGGCAGAGATCTGCCGCGATTCCGCATAGAAGCCCCGCGCCATCGGCGACATATGCGCATCTTCGAGCGCTTGGAGCGCCGGGTAGGCGACCCCGAGTAGGTTGCAGGCGTATTCGATCACCTTGGCGTTGGTCGCGGGCTCGGCGTCGGCGATGTTGAAAACCCCCAGCCCACCGCGATCGATTGAGGCTTCGACGCAACGGACGATGTCGTCGACATGGATGCGGCTGAAGCGATGCTGCGGTGCGTCGATCCGCTGGGCGGTGCCGGCGCGAACCCGATCAATCGCCGACCGGCCGGGGCCGTAGATCCCTGGAAGGCGGAAGACCCGGACATCGTCGCGCAGCGCCTGCCATGCGAGATCGGCGGCCACCCGCGCGCTGCGCCGGCCGAACCCTATCGGGCTCGCCTCATCGACCCATGCCCCGCCGGCATCGCCATAGACACCCGTCGAAGAGAGATAGCCGATCCATCGCGCAGGGGCAGCAGCGAGGAGCGTGCCGTAGCGGTTCAGGACCGGGTCGTGCTCGCCGACCGGCGGCACCGAGGAAAGGATGTGCGTCGCGGTGGCGATCGCCGCGACAACGTCGTCGCTGTCGAAGGCGATCGCTTCGCCATCGGCCTGCCGTCGCGTGGCCGTGACCTGCCAGCCCGTGCTGAACAGGCGTCGCGCCAGTCGTGTCGTCGTGTAGCCTAGTCCGAGGATCAGCATATGCATCGCGCAAGCTTATGGCGCGATGCCGCGCTTAACAAATTCCCTGTCGAGGCCTAACTCTTGATGACGCTCCGAGGAATTTCCATGCTTCATGCTCCGATTGCTCCGCCGACTATCCGGCTTTCCGACTACAAGGTGCCGGATTGGCGCGTTCCGACCATCGCGCTGCGGTTCGAACTCGATGCGGTGAAGACGCGGGTGCATGCGCGGCTGGAGGTCACCCGGAACGGCGAGCATGCACGGCCGCTCGTGCTCGACGGCGAAGACGTGACGCTGGTCTCGGTGACGGTCGACGGTGTGGCGCGCGACGTCGCGGTGGCCGACGGTGACCTTGTGCTGGCGATCGACGGCGACAGCGCGGTCGTCGAGACTGTCGTCGAGATTGAGCCGGCAAAAAACACTGTGTTGATGGGGCTTTACGGCAGCGGCGGGAAGCTGTGCACGCAGTGCGAGGCCGTGGGTTTTCGTCGGATCACCTTCTTCCCCGACCGTCCCGACGTGCTGTCGCGGTACAGCGTTCGCCTCGAGGCCGATGCCACGCTCTACCCGATCCTGTTGTCGAACGGCGACCGCGGACCGACGGGAGCGCTGCCCGACGGAAGGCACTTCGCCGAATGGAACGACCCCTGGCCCAAGCCGGCGTATCTCTTTGCGGTGGTAGCGGGCGATCTTGGCGCGCTGCGAGATAGTTTCGTAACCGCATCGGGTCGTGAGGTCGCGTTGGCGATCTGGACCGACCCCGCCGACCTGCCACGCTGCGGGCACGCGATGGCGGCGCTCAAGGCGGCGTTTCGCTGGGACGAGGTTAATTATGGCCGAGAATATGACCTCGACGAGTTCAATATCGTCGCGGTGTCGGATTTCAACGCCGGGGCGATGGAGAATAAGGGCCTCAACATCTTCAATTCGAAGTATATTCTCGCCGACCAGGAAACCGCGACCGACGACGACTTCGACGCCGTCGCGGCGGTCGTCGCGCACGAGTATTTCCACAACTGGACAGGCAACCGCATCACCTGCCGCGACTGGTTCCAGCTGTCGCTGAAGGAGGGGCTGACGGTGTTTCGCGACCAGCAGTTCTCGGGCGACCAGGGATCGCGTGCAGTTAACCGGATAGACGATGTCCGGATGCTCCGTGGCGCGCAATTCCCCGAGGATGCTGGTCCGATGGCGCACCCGATCCGGCCGAATGCGTATATCGAGATCGGAAATTTCTACACCTCCACAGTCTACAACAAGGGCGCCGAGGTCATCCGGATGCTCGCTACCCTGTTGGGCGAAAAGGCTTTTCGCGCCGGGACCGACCTCTACTTCGACCGCTATGACGGGCAGGCGGTGACGACTGACGACTGGTTATCGGCGATGGCCGAGGCTTCGGGGCATGACCTCGGGTCGTTCAGGGAGTGGTACAACCAGGCGGGTACGCCGCGGGTTTCTGCTGACTTGACCTATGATGCTGAGGCGGGAACGGCAACGCTGCAGTTGACGCAGTCGGTGCCGGCGACACCGGGGCAGCCGGTCAAGGTGCCGATGGCGATGCCGTTCCGCGTTGCGTTGTTCGGTCGCGACAGCGGCGCACGGCTCGGTGACGAGCGTGTCGTTACCGTCGACGGCGAAGCCAGCGTGCGATTCGAAGGGGTTGGCGAGGAGCCGCTGGTGTCGCTCAACCGCGGCTTCTCTGCCCCGGTGATCGTCGATACCAAGCAGTCGCGGAGTGATCTCGCCTTTCTTGCAGCGCATGACGACGATCCCTTTGCCCGTTGGGAGGCGACGCAGCGGCTCGCGCTCGACGTGCTGTCGGGGGACGGTCCGGCGGACGATCTTGTGGCGACGGTGGCGGCGACGCTCGACGCCGGGCTCGATCCCGAGTTCACCGCAGAGGCGATATTGCTCCCGACCGAGAGCGTCGTCGGCGATCATGCCGCGGTGGTCGACGTCGATGCGATTCATCGTCGGCGCAAGGCAGCGCGGTCGGCGATCGCGTTGACGTTGAACGATAAACTCTGGTCGGTCTATCGCTCGAACGGCGCCAATCGCTACGAGCTGACGCCCGAAGCGAAGGGTCGACGGGCGCTCAAGAATGCCGCGCTTGGTTACTTGATGGTCGGGGACGGCACGGAAGCGGTGGCGGCGTGTTGGGCGCAGTTCAACGATGCCGACAACATGACCGACCGGATGGCGGCATTGTCGTTCCTGGCTAATTCGATGGCGCCCGAGCGCGACCTCGCGTTTGCGGCGTTCTACGAGCGCTATCGTTCCGATCCGCTGGTTATCGACAAGTGGTTCGCGGTGCAGGCGGTGTCGGTCCGTCCGGATACGCTCGGGCGGGTTATCGAGCTACGCAGCCATCCCGACTTCAACGCGAACAATCCCAATCGCTTGCGGTCGCTGATCGGGGCGTTCGGGGTCAACCAGGTCCGCTTTCACGCGATCGATGGCGCGGGCTATCGCTTCCTCGGCGATCAGATCCTCGCGGTCGGCAAGACCAATCCCGGTGCGGCGGCGCGGCTGAGTGTTCCGTTGGGCCGGTGGAAGCGCTTCGATCCGGTTCGTTCGGGGCTGATGCGGACAGAGCTTGAGCGGATCATGGCGACGCCTGATCTTTCGAAGGACGTCTTCGAAATGGTCAGCAAGAGCCTCGCTGGTTAGCCTGATTGTTCGAATGGCGGGCCATGACCGAGCGCACGCAGCCCGCACATCGCCGAACCTCGATGCGATCGGAGTGTACCCACGGAAGCACTTCTCGCACGGGCGCAGCCGACCGCGAGTAAAGCGGGCAACCTTTCGAGCCATCGTTCCGCGAAAGCGTGGCCTTACTTCAACTGCAGGAGATGGCTCCCCGCTTTCGCGGGGATGACGGTCGTTGGTTGACGCGTTTCGCCGGTAGCCAGCTAGTGGGCGATCCAGTCGGCGACCTGCGCGGCGACGGCGTTCGCGGCGGTGTTGAGCGCGATCGCGACGTCGGCGGGGTTCTGCGTCGCGACCGGCTGGACCGCGTCGAAGCGGCGGAGGGCGAAGGCGGCGGACTTGCCCGACGCGCTTAGCGTCGCGTCGTAGCGGACGCGGACGACGGGGGCGCCGGGGTTGCGGACGTCAAGGCCGAACTCGAACAGCGTTCCCGACAGCGTCCGCCCCGGCGCGAGCGTCGCCTGGTGCGGGTCGATCACCGCCACGCCGCGTGATGCGATCGTGTCGGACAGGACGTGCTGGAACTCGCGGTTGGGCTGCTCGGCCCACGTCGCTCCGGTGAGATAGGCGACCTCGGTGTCGGTCGTCGCCACCGGCACGCGCAGCGTCTGCAACGTCCCCGGGACCGTCGGCGTCAGGACGAGCAGCGTCGCCGTTCGATCGCTCGTCGGCGCGCCAGCGACGGGGGTCGCGGTTGCCCGTAGCGCCATCAGCGCAACCGGGGCCTTGTCGTTGCCGCCGATCTGGACGAGCGGGCCGCAACCAGCGACGCCGGCAAGGGCGATGGCGGCGACGACGAACGAAACCTGGCGCATCATCACTTCTTGCCCTTCTTCGGCGGCACATAGCCCGGCGCGGCATATTCAGGGAGTCGACGACCACCGAGCAGGGCACCCGCCGGGTCCTGATCGAGCTTCGCCGCGATCGCGCCGAGCTGGGCGGTGGCGTCGCGCGCCTCGCGGAGCAACTGCGCGGTCTCGGGCAGCGTCTGGCCGGTGAAAGTATCGATCCCCGGCTGGGCGCTGGCAACGAGGCCGTCGAGCTTGGCCAGCGTCGCATTTGCGTGCCCGGCGGTCTGGCGCAGGTCGTGGACCAGCGGGCCCGCGTCGGTCGTCAAGATCGTGTCGGCATGACCGGTCAGCTTGGTCAGTGCCGCCGCCGCCTCGGTCGCCTGCTTGAGCGTTGCGCGGGTTTCGACCAGCGTCGCGGCGATCTCGGGACCGCGGTCGGCGAGGCTGCCGGTCAGCCGGTCGGCGTTGGCGAGGATGTTGCCGAGCGACTTGCGGTTCGCCGGGTTGAGCAGTTCGTTGAGCGACGCGGTCAGCGCCGAGACGTTGTTGAGCAGCTCAGGCGCGCTTGCGAGCAACTGCCCCAGCGCACCGGCGCGCGGCGGGATCACCGGTCGACCGAACGGCCCGATCTCGGTGATCGGCGGGGCTCCCGCCATCGCGCCGGTCAACTGGATCTGACTGACGCCGGTGAAGCCGACGCCTTCGATCGCCGCGGTGGTACCCTGGAGGATCGGGACATCGGTGCCGACCTCGATCCGCACGCGGACCGCGTCGGGGGTCTTGGGCAGGAGGGCGATCTCGCGGATCTGGCCGACGGGAACGCCCTTGAACTGGACCGGCGAGCCGATCGCGATGCCGCTGATCGACTGACGGAAGAAGATGTCGAACTCGCGCTTGTCGGTCCCTGAGAATTTCGCCAGGTACAGGACGAAGCCGAACAGCGCGATCGTCAACGCGATGACGACGCCGCCGACAAGGACATAATTGCTCCGGGTTTCCACGTCAGTCCTCGTCCTCTGCCGTTCCGGTGCCCGTCGCCCCAGTGCCTGCCGTCGTGGCTTCCGCCCCGACTGCACCTTCGCCGGCCTCGAGGGCGCGCGCCGCGTCGCGATCGGCCTGGGTCGCCTTCGGCGTCGTGGCATCGGTCGCCGCCGCCGCTCGCCCGCGCGGTCCCGAGAAATATTCCCGGACCCACGGGTGGTCAAACTCCATTAGTTCCGGAATCGTTCCGACCTTGAGCATGACGCCGTCGCCAAGCACGGCGACGCGGTCGCAGATCGCGTACAGCGTATCGAGATCATGGGTGATCAGGAATACTGTCAGCCCGAGCGTGTCGCGCATGCCCTTGATCAGTTCGTCGAACGCGGCTGCGCCGATCGGGTCGAGCCCGGCGGTCGGCTCGTCGAGGAACAGCAGATCGGGATCGAGCGCGAGGGCGCGGGCGAGACCGGCGCGCTTGCGCATGCCGCCCGACAACTCCGACGGAAACTTGGGGCCGGCGATCTCGGGCAGGCCGACCATCGCGATTTTGTAGCTGGCGATCTCGTCCATCAGCGTCTGGTCGAGGTGGAAGAACTCGCGCATCGGCGCTTCGATATTTTCGGCGACGGTCAGCGACGAAAACAGTGCGCCGCCCTGGAACAGCACGCCCCAGCGCCGGCGCAGGTCCTTTGCCGCCTCCGCATCGAGCGTCGCCACTTCTTCGCCCAGCACGGTGATCGTCCCCGAGTCCGACTGCTGGAGGCCGATGATCGAGCGCATCAGGACCGACTTGCCGGTCCCCGATCCGCCGACGACGCCGAGGATTTCGCCGCGGCGAACCTCGAGGTTGACGTCCTTGTGGACGACCTGGTCGCCGAAGCTGTTCTGCAGATGCGCCACGCGGATGACGATGTCCTCGTCACCCTTGGCGGGAACCTCGGTCGGCGCTGCGGTGACGGTCCCCATCAGACGTAGCCCAGCGCGGTGAAGAAGACGGCGAAGAATGCATCGAGAACGATGACGAGGAAGATCGACTGGACGACCGACTGCGTCGTCCGCGCGCCGACCGATTCGGCGTTGCCGGTGACCTGCATCCCCTGGAAGCAGCCGGTGACGGCGATGATGAAGCCGAAGATCGGCGCCTTGATCATGCCGATGACGAGGTCAGACAGCGGGGTGACGTCCTGGATGCGCTGGACGAAGCTTGCCGGCGGGATGTCGAGCGAGACCCAGCAGAACAGGCCGCCGCCGATGATCGCCATGACCGCGCCGAAAAAGGCGAGCAGGGTCATCATGATGACCATCGCGATGACGCGGGGGAGGACAAGCACCTCGATCGGCGACATGCCGATCGAGCTCATCGCGTCGACCTCCTCGTTCAGCTTCATCGAGCCGATCTGCGCGGCGAAGGCCGAGCCCGAGCGCCCGGCGACCATGATCGCGGTGAGCAGGATGCCGAGTTCGCGGATGACCGAGCGGCCGATCAGGTTGACGACGAAGATCTCGGCGCCGAACTGCTGGAGTTGGACGGCGCCCTGCTGTGCCAGCACGATGCCGACGAGGAACGACAGCAGCCCGACGATGCCGAGCGCGTTGGCGCCGACCACCTCCATCTGGTGGATGACGGCGTTCCACCGCAGCGGGCGGCGTTCGAAGATCGTCTGGAACAGCGCGACGAGCGTTTGGCCGAGGAAAGCGAGGAACTCGCCGAGCGTGTGCGCGGCGCGGACAACCGAGGCACCGATCACCTCGAGCCGCTCGACTACGCGGTTGCCGTGCGGCGGCCGGCGCTTGGTCGGCTTGTCGTTCAGCGCGACCTGATCGATCAGTCGCTTGGCGTCGGGTGAGGCATGGTCGAGCGTCGCCGACTTGCCGGCTTTCTCCCAGTCGCGGAGCAGTTTGTGGACCAGCCATGCGCCGGTGGTGTCGATCCGGTCGAGGCCGCCAAGATCGATATTGAGGTCGCGGTCGGGCTGGATTGCCGCCATTTCGGGCGCGACGCCGCCGATCGACGCGACCGTCAGTTCACCGCTGAGGTGGAGCGTGCGGGCTCCCTCTCCGGCGTCGTCGAGCGTCATGGTGGCGTCGGTCATCGAATCCGATTGTTGGGGGATCGATACGGTCCCGGCAAGAGCCAAACGCCGCCGGTGCGGATCGGTTGCGTGATGACTTTGCGTTAGGCATGGCGGAACGATGACCCGCGTAATCTACGACATGGACAAAACCATCACGCGGGCGCCGACCTATACGCGGTGGCTGGTGTACTGGGCGCTACGTCAAGCGCCGTGGCGACTCGGCCTGCTGCCGCTGGCGGGCATCGCCGGGATCGGATTCCGCCTTGGCCTGCTGTCGCGGGAGCGGCTCAAGGAACTCGCGCAACGGCTGCTGATGGGTAACGCAGCACCGCGTGATCGGGTCAACTTCCATGCCGCCGGCTTTGCGGCGACGGTCGTCGCGCGTGGACTGATGCCCGGCGCGGTGGCGCAACTCGCCGCCGACACCGCAGCCGGGCATGACATCGTCATCGCCACCGCCAGCTATGCTTTTTATGCCCGGGCGATCGCAGCCACGCTCGGGGTCGACCGCGTCGTCGCGACGGGGTCGGTGTGGGACAGCGACCGGCTCCGCGCGCGAATCGACGGGGACAACTGCTACGACACGGCAAAGGCGGCGATGGTTGCGGCGGCTTTCCCCGGCGAACACTTCGTCCGCGCCTATTCGGACCATGTCTCCGACGCGGCGTTGTTCGCGCTGGCCGACGAACCGGTCGCGGTCAGCCCGTCGCGCGCGCTGCGACGGCTCGCGGCCGCCCGGGGCTGGCGGGTCGTCGATTGGCGCTGAACGGGTTACGCGGCTGCGGCATTGCTCCGCCGGCGGCGCTGCGTCGCCCCGATCAGCCCGAAGCCGCCGATCATCATCGCCCATGTCGCGGGTTCGGGAACCTGCGTCGTGATGTGGCTCCTGATGAAGTCGTAATAGGTCGACACCCGTGTATCGACGCCGATCTCGCCGAAGCTCGAATTGGTGCACGAGGTCGCGCTGTGCGACGGGTCGATATAACCGGTTCCGCACCCGCCGCCCTGAAGGAACGAGCCGCTCAGACCGAACGAGGTCACGCCGACGATCCTGCCGTTCTGGAAGTGCGGCGCGCCTGAATCACCCGGGGTCGCCATGGTGTCGTGATAGGTTCCGTCTGCCGAGACATAGCCAAGGCCCGGCAAGCCGAGGGCGCCAAGGACGTCGTTTGCTGCCAGGCCAGAATCGAAGTCGTAGGCAAGTTCGCTGCCCTTGAGCGCGCCGAAGGCATCGGTCGGGCCCGGGGTGCCGCCGCCGATCGCAGCGAGGATCTGGTCGAAGGTCGTCTCGTACTGGTTGTAGCCGATCCGCTTCTGGCCGTCGTTGGTCGTCACGTTCGTCCCCGTCGCGCCGAGCCCGGTATTGCCGAGCCCGACCATCATCTCGATCCCGAGGTTGCTCGCCAGCGTGCCGTGATCGAGGGCATAAATCGTCGTGCCGGTCGGGACGTTGGTGTCGAGGTGGAGGACGGCAATGTCGGCACCGCCTTGCGCGACGCCGCTGTAGATCGACGGGGTGTAGAAAGCCGAGACGTTGATTGTCTTCCCGAGCGGCGTCGTCAGGTCGGGCAGGACGATCTGAAGATGTGCGACCCCCGTACCGTCGATGTTGAGGCAGTGCGCGGCGGTGAGGATCGACCGCCCGCCGATCACCGTGCCGGTGCACGATCCGGCGCGGCCGCCATTCGTCTGGACCCGGACACCGACGACGCCGCTATACTGGCCATGGGCGGCGACCGAGTTCGCCAGGTCGAGCGCGCTCTGGGCACTCAACGCCAGCGCCGGAGCAGCTGCCCCAGCGAGCGCAACAAACCCTAAAGCTACCAAAACGCGCATCATTCTTACCCCTCGCGACATCGTTAACTTCCCGTAATATTGACGGGTGTTAGGAAGCAAGCGAAGAAATCGTGACAGCGGCGGGGCTTATCCGGCGAGCTTGCGCAGAACGTACGGCAGGATGCCGCCAGCGTAGAAATAATCGAGTTCCTGCTCGGTATCGATCCGGCACTTGGTCTCGAAACTGCCGGTCGAGCCGTCGGCGCGGGTGAAGGCGACCGACACCGTCTGGCGCGGGCGGAGCGTCGCCATGCCGGTGATGTCGAAGGTCTCGTCGCCGGTCAGTCCCAGCGTCTTGCGGTCGACGCCGTCGGCGAACTGGAGCGGGACGACGCCCATCCCGACGAGGTTCGAGCGGTGGATGCGCTCGAAGCTCTCGGCGATCACCGCGCGAACGCCGAGCAAAGTCGTGCCCTTCGCCGCCCAGTCGCGCGACGAGCCGGTGCCGTATTCCTTGCCGGCGATGACCACCAGCGGGGTGCCCTCGGCGCGGTACTTCTCGGCGGCATCGAAGATCGCGAGCTGCTCGCCGTCGGGCATCCGCGTGATGCCGCCCTCGACGCCGGGGACCATCTCGTTCTTGATGCGGATGTTGGCGAAGGTGCCGCGCATCATGACTTCGTGGTTGCCGCGGCGCGCGCCGTAGCTGTTGAACTCGGCGCGGCTGACCTGGCGATCGTTGAGGTAGCGTCCGGCGGGTGAGGCTTCCTTGATGTTGCCGGCGGGCGAGATGTGGTCGGTGGTGACCGAGTCGGCGAAGATGGCGAGCGGCCGGGCGTGGACGATGTCCTCGACCGCGTTCGGGGTCATCGTCATGCCTTCGAAGTACGGCGGGTTGGCGACGTAGGTCGACGCCGGGTTCCACTTGTACGTCGCGCCGCCCTCGATCTTGATCGCCTGCCAGCGCTCGTCACCGGCGAAGACGTCGGAGTAGCGCGCACGAAACATGTCGGCGGTGACGTTCGACATCACCATGTCGCTGACTTCCTGGTTGGTTGGCCAGATGTCCTTGAGGAAGACGTTGCTGCCGTCGGTTGCCTGCCCGATCGGGTCTTTGACCATGTCGTTGCGCATCGTCCCCATCAGCGCATAGGCAACGACGAGCGGCGGCGAAGCGAGGTAGTTGGCGCGGACGTCGGGCGAGACCCGGCCCTCGAAGTTGCGGTTGCCCGACAGGACGCTGACCGCGACGAGGTCGCCGCTGCTGATTGCGTCGCTGATCGGCTCGGGCAGCGGCCCCGAATTGCCGATGCACGTCGTGCAGCCGTAGCCGACGAGGTTGAAGCCGAGATAGTCGAGGTCGTCCTGGAGCTTCGATGCGGCGAAATAGTCGGTGACGACCTTCGACCCCGGCGCGAGGCTGGTCTTGACCCACGGCTTCGACGTCAGCCCGAGCGCACGCGCCTTGCGGGCGACGAGCCCGGCGGCGACGAGGACGTTGGGGTTCGAGGTGTTGGTGCAACTCGTGATCGCGGCGATAACAACGTCGCCGTGGCCGAGCTGGAATTCGGCCCCCGAGACGTCGACGCGCTTGTGGCTCTCGTCACCCGACTTCTTGTAGCCGCTGGCGAGTTCGGTCTCGAACGCCTCGTCGGCCTGGCCGAGCAGCACCCGGTCCTGCGGCCGGCGTGGCCCGGCGAGCGACGGCTGGACGCTGCCGAGGTCGAGGTGGAGCGTGTCGGTGAACACCGGGTCGGGCAGCGTCACGTCGCGCCACATCCCCTGCGCCTTGCTATACGCCTCGACGAGCTCAATCTGGTGCGCGTCGCGGCCCGACAGCTTGAGATAGTTGAGCGTCGCCTGGTCGACCGGAAAGAAGCCGCACGTCGCCCCGTATTCAGGGGCCATGTTGGCAATCGTCGCGCGGTCGGCGAGCGTCAGCGCGTCGAGGCCGGGACCGTAGAACTCGACGAAGCGCCCGACGACGCCCTTGGCGCGGAGCATCTGGGTGACGGTCAGGACGAGGTCGGTCGCGGTGATGCCCTCGCTCATCGTGCCTTCCATCTTGAAGCCGACGACTTCCGGAATCAGCATGCTGACCGGCTGGCCGAGCATCGCCGCCTCGGCCTCGATCCCGCCGACGCCCCAGCCGAGCACGCCGAGGCCGTTGACCATCGTCGTGTGGCTGTCGGTGCCGACCAGCGTGTCGGGATAGGCGACGATCGCGCCATCAGCGGCTTCGCTCGTCCACACGGTCTTGGCGAGATATTCGAGATTGACCTGATGGCAGATGCCGGTACCCGGCGGGACGACGCGGAAGCCCTTGAGGGCCGACGATCCCCAGCGGAGGAACTCGTAGCGCTCGATGTTGCGCTTGTATTCGAGGTCCATGTTGTCCTCGAACGCCTGCGGAGTGCCAAATTCGTCGACCATCACCGAATGGTCGATGACGAGGTCGACGGGGACCTGCGGGTTGATCTTCGCCGGGTCGCCGCCGAGTGCGGTCATCGCGTCGCGCATCGCCGCAAGGTCGACGACGCACGGCACGCCGGTGAAATCCTGCATCAGCACGCGCGCCGGGCGGTAGGCGATCTCGCGGTCGGAGCGGCGGTCGTGCCCCCATTGCACCATCGCCGTGAGGTCCTCGTGGGTGACGGTAACGCCGTCCTCGAAGCGGAGGAGGTTTTCGAACAGCACCTTCATCGAAAAGGGCAGTCGGCTGATGTCACCGAGTGCCTCGGCGGCGGCAGCGAGGCTGTAGTAGGAATAGTCCTTGCCCTCGACCGTCAACGTCCGGCGGGTCTTCAGGCTGTCCTGTCCAACGGCGGTCACGGGCGTCTCTCCTGCATTCACGATGTTACGCAGCGTCGTAGCGTAGTTGACGCGCATGGCAACGCCCGCTGGACCATCTTGCCGCTATCCGGGGTGCCGCTATCGCGCGCGCGCGCTTTCGGCTACGACGCGCGCTTATTGTCCGGGGAAGTTTATCGATGCCTAACCAAGCCGTCGAGCGCAAGACACAGGCCAAGCTGGCGCGTCAGGCGGCGCGCGCCGACCTCCTGCCGTTCCTGCGCGCCTGGATTGCGGCGCCGTTGCGCGTTGCCGCGATTGCGCCGTCGGGTCCGGCGCTGGCGCGGGCGATCACTGCCGAGATCAGCGCCGGGTCGATGCCGGTGATCGAATTCGGGCCGGGGACGGGGGTGTTCACCCAGGCGATCCTCGATGCGGGCGTAACTCCAGACAAGCTGATCATGATCGAGGCGGGGGCCGACTTCGCGGCGCTGCTGCGGAAGCGCTTCCCGGCGGTGCGGATCGTCGAAGGGAGTGCCGGCGCGCTTCAGGATGTCCCGCTGTTCGGCGAAGGGACCGTCGGCGCGGTCGTTAGTGGCCTGCCGATCCTGTCGATGCCTAAACCGGTCGTGTTCGCCATCCTCGGCACCGCGTTCAGCGAGCTTCGGCTCGGCGGCGCGATGTACCAGTTTACCTACGGATTTCGCTGCCCGGTTGCTGACAGCGTCCTCGATGCGCTCGGGCTCAAGGCAAGCCGGACGGCGACGGTGCTGGTGAATGCGCCGCCGGCGAGCGTCTACAAGATCGAGCGCAAGTAAATCCTCCCCCGTCTTCGGGGGAGGGGGACCATCGCACTTCGCGATGGTGGAGGGGGAGGGCTCCCTTACGGAAAGTCCGCGAAAAGCTCCACCACGCCTTAAGCGGCACCGTCCCCCTCCCCCGCAATAGCGAGGGAGGAGTTAGCTTACTTCGCGCCGCTGACGATCACGGTCACCGCGCGGCGGTTCTGCGCGTAGGCAGCCTCGTCGGTGCCGTCGGCGACCGGGCGCTCCTTGCCGTAGCTGATCGTTGCGATCCGGCCCGAGCTGACGCCCTGCGCCGCGAGGAAGTTCTTGGCGGCGCTCGCCCGGCGGTCGCCGAGTGCGAGGTTGTATTCACGCGTGCCGCGCTCGTCGGTGTGGCCCTCGACGGTGACTTTGACGCCCGGGTAGCGCGCGAGCCACTCGGCCTGCTTGCCGAGGATCGCCTTGGCGGTGTCGTCGACGTCGTAGCTGTCATAGGCGAACAGCACGGTGTCGGAGCCGCTGGTCGCCTTGAAGTCGGCGACGCTGCCCGGAAGGTTGGTCGTGCCGACGCCGGTGTCGCTGCTGCCCGAGGTCGAGGGGGCGGTCGAGGTCGAGCCAGTCGGCGCGGTCGCGGGCGGCGGCGGCGGCGGGAGGGCCTTCTTCTTGGTCGAGCACGCGGCGGTGCCGACGAGGACGGCGACGATCGCCAGGGTTGAGGCGCGATGCAGCATGAAGCAGCCTTTCGACGGTGAAGATGAACCGATAGCCGATGCTTGTTACGGCAACAACGGCGACCATGCCGGGTCGGACCCATCGAGCGGCGTTTTTATCGTACGCTCGTTCGCCCCCGACAGGTCGACCGAGTGGAGATCGACCTTGCCGCCGCGTCCTGCCGCAGTGCGGAAGAACAGGATGACGCGGCCGTTCGGTGACCACGTCGGGCCCTCGTCCTGATAGGAATTGGTCAGCAGCCGCTCGCCGCCGCCATCGGGGCGCATTACGCCAATCCGGAACTTGCCGCCGCCGAGCCGGGTGAAGGCGATCAGGTCGCCGCGCGGCGACCATACCGGGGTGCCGGCGCGGCCTTCGCCGAAACTGATCCGCTGCTGGCCCGAGCCGTCGGCGTTCATCACATAGACCTGCTGGCCGCCGCTGCGGTCGCTCTCGAAGACGATCTTCGAACCGTCGGGCGAATAGCTCGGCGAGGTGCTGATGCCGGGGCCGTTGGTCAGGCGGGTGACGTTTCGGCTGGCGAGGTTCATCTTGTAGATGTCGGTCGTGCCGTTCTGGCTGATCGAATAGACGAGCGTTGCGCCATCGGGCGAGAAGCGCGGCGACGAGCTCATGTTGCCGGTATCGCTGATCGCCTCCTGGTGCCCCGAGCCGATCGTATAGATCCACACCCGCGGACGGTTGTTGGCGAACGACATGTACGTCAGCGTCTGCTGGTTCGGCGCGAAGCGCGGGGTCAGCACGAGCGACTGGCCGTTGGTCAGGAAGCGATGCCCGGCGCCGTCCTGGTCCATCACCGCGAGGCGCTTGATCCGATGCGTCTTCGGCCCGGTCTCCGAGACATAGACGATGCGGCTGTCGAAATAGCCGGTCTCGCCGGTCAGCCGCGAATAGACGAGGTCGGCGCACTTGTGCGCCGCGCGCCGCCAGTTCGCCGCGGTCGTGACGAACCCCTGCCGCGCCAGTTCCTCCGCCGAGAAGACGTCATAGGCGTAGCAGCCGACGGTGATGCCGCCGTCGGGGTTGGCGGTGACGTTGCCGGTGATCAGCGCCTGCGCCGCGATCGTCCGCCATGCGGCGAACTGCGGCGCCGTGACGTCGGCGGGGGTGACGCTGGTGGTGAAGGCGGCGGAGTCGAGCGGGCGGAACAGCCCCGACGAGGCCAGGTCGGCGGCGATGACGCTGGCGACCTGGCTCCCGAGCGCGGCGGTGGTGCCGGCCTCGGTGGCGACGGCGGATGCCGTGGCGAAAGCGGGGACGGCGACGGGGAGCGGCTGTGCGGTGCCGCTGTTGATGTCGACCCGGATGACCGCGAGCGCGGGGGTGGCGAGGAGGAGGGCGAGGAGCAGGGGGAGGCTACGCATCGAAGTTCCTTACGCGATTTCCGTGACGGGGCGAAGGCGAAGAAAGCGACGCGGCAAAGCCGCGCCGTCGGTCGGGTTCGGCGGGTAGTCCGCCGACCCGCCGCCCGCGCTCGCGCGTCTCCGCGCGCTGCTTACGGATCGAAGGCGATCCGTGCGCTGCGCTCGGGCGCGCTTCACGTCATGTCGCTCGGGTCGAAGTTGATTTCGACCGCCTTCCACTGGTCGTACAGCTCGGCGGGCAACTTGAGCGGGGCGCAACGCAGCACCGCGCGGCGGGCGGTCTCGGCGAAGGCGCGGGCGTAGTCGGCGTTGCCGGCATTGACCCCGGTCTGGCTGACGATCCCCGGGCGGCCGACGACGGTGCCGTCGCGGTTGATGTCGAGGTGGAGGAGCACCGTCATCTTCTTGGCGTCGGCACCGCCGATTGGCGGGTTCCAGCAAGGCGCGACCTGCGAGCGGATCAGCGCGATCAGCGTCGCCGTCGCGTGCGGATCGACCCGCGCGGTCTTGGGCATCGCCTTCTCGATCGACTTCGCCAGTGCCGAAGTGTCGAGCGGCTTGACCTTGGCCTTGGGCAGGCTCTTGTCGAGGAGGTTCGAAAGCGCCTCGGCGTCGAGCAGCTTCGGCGCGGGCTTGGCCTTTTCGGGCTTCGGCTTCTCAGGCTTGGGTTTCTCGGGCTTGGGCTCGGGCTTTTCGACCGGCTCGACCTTGGGCTCGGGCTTCGGCTTGACCGGTTTCGGCGTTGGGACCGGGTCGGGAATCGGGGCCGGTTCGGGCTTGGGCGTCGGCGGGGGCGGGTCGGGCGGGGCGGTCGCCTCGACGGTCTTCTCGGGCGCGGCGGCCTTCGACGGCTTCGGCGGGGTGGGTATCTTCGGCACGTCGGCGAGGGTGACGACGTCGACCGGGGTCGGGTCCTCGGCGGGCAGTGGCGGCGTCACCGACGTCAGCGCCAGCGACAGAACCGCGAGCAGGATGAGGTGCGCGAGCCCGACAACGGCGAGCGACTGCCGTTCGGTCATCGCGCGCTTCCGCGGTCCATCACTTCCGTTTCGGTGCCGGGGCAGGGGCGCTGACCAACGCAACCTTGCGGAACCCCGCCGCCGAGACTTCGCCGACGACGGTCATCACCCGGCCGTAGTCGAGCGTCCGTGCGGCGCGGACATAGACGCGCGGGTCGTCGGTGCGGGCATCGTGGATCGCCGACAGCTTCGCCGCCAGCGTGTCGGGCGGGATCGTCGCGTCGTCGATGAACACCGCGCCGGTGCCATCGAGCGAGATCTGGATCGGCTTGTCGTCGGCCTTGAGCGCGCTCGCTTTGCTGTCGGGCAGGTCGACCGGCACGCCGGTGACGAGCAGCGGCGCGGTGACCATGAAGATGATCAGCAGCACCAGCATGACATCGACCATCGGCGTCACGTTGATCTCGGCCATCGGCGCGCGCCGCCCGCGGCGGGTCTGCAGCCCCATCGCCATCAGCGCTCCTCCATCCCGTCGAGCTGCCGCGACAGCAGCCCGTGGAATTCTTCGGCGAACGCCGACAGCCGCGCCTCGAGCCGGCCGAGGCCGTGGAGCAGCCGGTTATAGCCGATCACCGCCGGGATCGCGGCGAACAGCCCGAGCGCGGTGGCAAACAGCGCCTCGGCGATCCCCGGGGCGACGACGCCGAGCGAGGTGTTCTGCGACGCCGCGATTGCGCCGAACGCGCGCATGATCCCCCAGACGGTGCCGAACAGTCCGACGAACGGCGCGACCGAGCCGATCGTCGCGAGAACACTCAAGCGGTCGCCGAGCTCGTCGATCTCGCGGGCGATGGCGACGCCGAGGATCGACGTCAGCCGCGAGCGGACGCCTTCGCGGTCGATCTTGCCGCGCGCGATGCTCCGCCGCCACTCGTTCATGCCGGCGACGAACAACCGGGCCGACGGGTGCTTTGCCTTTGCGGCAGGCTCGTACAGCGCATCGAGGCTGTCCGACTTCCAGAACCAGTCCTCGAACGCCTTGGCCTGGCCGTTGATCGCCGACAGCCGCCGGCTGCGCTCGAGGATGATCGCCCACGACCAGATGCTCGCGGCGATCAGCCCGAGCATGACGAGCTTGACGATGATGTCGGCCTGCAGGAACAGCGCCAGCGGCGACATGTCGATGGCGGTCTTAGCGAGGACGCCGGGAACGGTGACGGTGGGCATCAGTCTTGGGTCGCCTCGATTAGCAGGTCGGAGAAACGTCGTGCCCAGTCGCGCGGTTGCCGTTGCGGCCGGCCGTTCATGCCGAGCCACGCGGCGGTGACGCGCCCGCGGGTCAACTGGGTGACTCCGCGCCAGACGTCCTGGCCGATCACCGTCGCCGCGGCGCGGACCTGCAGCACGCAGCTTTTGACGGTCAGCACGTCGTCGAGCCGGGCGGGGGCGAGGTAAGTCACCGACAGGTCATAGACCGAATAATAGCCGTCACCCGCCGTCATCATCGCCTGCTGCTCGATCCCAAGCGCGCGGAGCATCTCGGTCCGGGCGCGCTCCATGAAGCGCAGGTAGTTGGCGTGATAGACGATCCCGGTCAGGTCGGTGTCCTCGAAATAGACGCGCGTCGGCAGGCGATGAACGCCGCGTTCGAAGCTGCCGGTGGAGGGAAGGGTCATGTTCGACTGCGTGTAAGCGAGGGGCAGCGACGCGGCTAGTCGCCCTGCCGCATCGGCGGCACGGATGGTCCGCGACTATTTCGCGGAGTTGCGTGGCGGGACGACGAAGCGGCCGGTGACGCGGCCGCCGCTCGTCGCGGGCTGGCCGGGCGACGCGGCGGTGCCAGCGCCGTCGAGCTTCGACCGCCCGGTGTCGAGATCGATCGACAGGCGCTGGCCGTGCAGGACCGATTCGCCGTGGGTCAGTGTCACGCCGCCGACGAGGGTGATCGTCTTCTGCGAGACGTCGTAGATGCCATATCGCCCGGTCGCGGTCTCGCTCGGGGTGACGAGCTTGACGTTGTTCTGCGCGTCGAGGCGCTCGATCTCGGGATTGCCGCCCTTTTTCGACCGGCTGTAGAAGACCGTCACCGTGTCGGCGTTGAGCTTCATGTCACCCTGGGTGATGCGGACGTCGCCGGTCCAGATCGCCTTGCCGTTGGCGTCGAGGACATCGATCGCCTTGGCATCGACGTCGATCGGGGCATCGGTATTATGCCCCTTGAGCGCGCTTTGCGCGGCGAGCGGCGCGGCAAGCAGCGCGGATATCAACAGCAGACGCTTCATGCGGCTTTCCTGTGGGAAGCGGGGACGATGTGCAAGTGCGTGCCGCCGGCGAGCCGGACACGCTTGCCGCCGATGTCGGCGCGGAGGTTGTTGCCGCGGAAGTTGCCGAGCGGGAGCGTGCCGGTGACCGGCAGGTCGCTGGCGACGGTCTGGTCGAGCAGGCTGACGCGGACATCGGCACCGTTCAAGGTGTAGCCGGCAGCGCTGTCCATCCGCACCGGTCCGGCGATGACGAGCAGGTCGTGGTCGATCTCGTAGCGCCCCGACGGCGCGACGACGCGTGCCGGGCCGTCGTCGAGGGTGACGTCGGCGGCGAGGCGGCTGAGCTCGATCACCGGCACCGCCGACGATTTCTGCACCGCGTTGCCCGCACGAATCTCGAACGGTTGGCCGTTCGCGGTCCGCCCGCGATACATCGCGGTGTCGGTCCGCAGCCGTTCCTTCGACATCGCGACCTTGTCCTTCGCCAGCAGGAACGAGAATTCGCGCGCCGAGGTCAGCGGCCAGACGATGATCGTCGCCAGCAGGACGAACGCCGCCGCCGGCAGCGCGACCTTGGCGACCGAAACGAATCGATCCCAGCCGCCGCCGGGGAGGGCCGCCCGCGCCCGGGTTGCGGTGGCGGCCGCTGCGGTCGCGGTCGCTCCGTTCGCGTTCATTGGCAGGCGCTCGTCATAGATGCGCGAAAATGTCCGACTCGGGCCAGCCGGCGAGGTCGAGGTCGGCGCGCCACGGCAGGAAGTCGAAGCAGGCCTGGGCGAGGCCGGTGCGGCCCTCGCGCGCCAGCCGTTCGGTAAGCACCTCGACCGCGCGGTGGAGGAACCGGACGTCGGACGCGGCATAGTCCTTTTGTGCATCTGACAGGACCGCAGCGCCCCAGTCCGACGACTGCTGCGCCTTCGACACATCGACCCCGAGCGTGTCGCGCAGCAGGTCCTTGAGCCCGTGGCGGTCGGTGTAGGTGCGGACCAGCTTCGACGCGATCTTGGTGCAGAACACCGGCCCGGCGCGAACCCCGAGATACGCCTGGATCACCGCGAGATCGAATCGGGCGAAGTGGTACAGCTTGATCCGCGCCGGATCGGCCAGCACGCGCTTCAACACCGGTGCATCGTAGTGCCCCGCCTCGAATCGGACGAGGTGCTCGTCGCCATGGCCGTCGGCAAGCTGGATCAGGCACAGCCTGTCGCGCGCCGGGTGGAGGCCCATCGTCTCGGTGTCGACCGCGATCGGTCCGGGGGCGAAAACGTCTTCGGGCAGGTCGCCCTCATGCAGATAGATGGTCATTCGAAGCCGCCTAGCAGCGCGCGCCGCGCAAGTCACCCGCGAGGCCGGTGCCATGCAGGTGCGCGCGGGCCTAGTTGATGATCCGGCGACCGCGAGCCCGGGTCAGGCGTTCGTGGCGCCGTCCATAGTTCCGCAATCCGATCCCCGCGATCAGCGTAACGCTTCCCGCCAACAAGACGACGAGGTGTTCGATCGCGAAGTTTTCAACCGGGCCGAGCATGTCGCCTCCCTTCGTGGTGCATCGCAGCATAACACTTCTAGAGCGAACATGGTGTCAGATTCGTTGATTATTTCGCACTTGCGGTCGTTAAATCCAGTTTTCCATAAACCGCTCGCTGCGCGCGCGAATTTCGTATAAGGATTCGATTGGAGCAGCTTGGCTTGTCCTGCATCCGGGCGTTCGTGCGGCTCCGGACGTGACCGGCGGGGCGCCCCGAACGACAACGATAACGCGAACATTACGAAAGACTATTCGACGATGAGCTTTGATAAACGCGGGCGTGGCCCCGGCCGTGGTGGCTTCGACAAGCGTGAACGCGGTTTCGACCAGTTTGAAGGCGGCGGCGACCGCTTCGGCGGCGGTGCCGGCGGCGGCGGTGGCGACCGTTTCGGCGGTGGCGGCGGCGGCGGTGATCGCTTCGGCGGCGGCGCGCCGCGCTTCGGTGGCGGCGCCTCGGGCGGCGGCGGCGGTTTCGGTGGACGTCCGGCAGGCGGCGGCGGGTTCGGCGGCCCGCGTCCGGCGCGCGACATGGGCCCCGGGATCAACCTCGGCACCGCCAAGGGCGTCGTCAAGTTCTTCAACGGACAGAAGGGCTTCGGCTTCGTCGTCCGTGACGATGGCGGAGAAGACGTGTTCGTTCACATCTCGGCGGTCGAGCAGGCGGGCCTGACCGGCCTCGCCGATGGCCAGCCGCTCGAATTCACCCTGACCGAGCGTAACGGCCGCGTCTCGGCGACCGATCTCGTCATCGACGGCGAGCCGATGCCGGTGACCGACCGCGCTCCGCCGCGTGAAGCGCGCCCTGCCGCTGGCGGCTTCGGCGGTCGCGACGACGGCCCGCGTGGCGGTGGTTATGGCGGCGCCAGCCGTGAATTCGGCGGCGGTTCGGGCGGCGCAGCTCCCGCAGCCGGCGGCCGGGTCGACGGGACGGTCAAGTTCTTCAACGGCACCAAGGGCTTCGGCTTCATCCAGCGCGAAGACGGCGGCCCGGACGCGTTCGTCCACATCTCGGCGGTCGAGCGCGCCGGCATGTCGGGCCTCGACGAGGGCCAGCGCGTGTCGTTCGAGCTCGAACTCGACCGTCGCGGCAAGCAGGCAGCGATCAACCTCACCGCGCTGTAATTTCTACCACTTCGATTGGCGGGGCTGCGGAAACGCGGCCCCGTTTTCGTTTGTCGAGATCAGATCGGCGGCTCGAGCCGCGCGACGTGGTGGCTATCTCGTCGCGACTAGCGCGCAGGCCGCGAAGATCAGGAACCCCGCCGCGCGGTTGCTCCTGAACAGGCGAAGCGCGCGCGCCGAGTCGTGATCGCTTAACGACGCGACCTGCCAGCCGAAATGTGCTGCCGCCGGGAGCAGCGCGAGGAGCCACGGGGAGCCGGGGCGGGCCAGCCACAGCGCCGCGCCCGATAGGCCGACCGTCGCCGCGTAAAACACCGCGATTCCGCCCCGTGCCCCTGCTCCCAGCGCCCGCGCGCTCGACTTGATCCCGGCGAGGGCGTCGTCCTCGATGTCCTGGAGGGCGTAGATCGTGTCGTAGCCGAGGGTCCAGCACAGGCCGGCGGCGTAGAGCACGACCATCGCCCATGACGGGTCGGCGACGGCGGTCCAGCCGACGAGGACGCCCCAGTTGAAGGTCAGTCCGAGCCATGCCTGCGGCCACCAGGTTATTCTTTTCATGAAAGGATATGCGGCGACGAGGGCGAGCGAGCCGATTGCGACGCCCGCCGCCAAGGGGCGCAATGCCAGCAGCACCGGTAGCGCGCACATCGCCAGCACGACGAGCCACACCCAGCCGCGCGTGACCGAAATGCTGCCGCTCGCAATCGGGCGTGAGCGAGTGCGGGCGACCGAGCGATCGAGGTCGCGGTCGACGATGTCGTTATAGACGCACCCCGCCCCGCGCATCGCCACCGCGCCGAACAGGAACAGCGGCAGCAACCACCAGTGACTGACGAGGCCTCCGCCCGCGGCGAGCCCCCAGCCACACGGCCAGAACAATAGCCACGACCCGATCGGCCGGTCGAAGCGTGCGAGTCGCGCATACGGGCGCGCGGCGGCGGGCAGCGCGTCGACCCACGTCGACGGCGCGCGCTCGGCATCGGGGGATGCGGTATCGGCGAGTTTCACGTCCGGGGTGCCCATGCTACGCGCCACCCATGAGCGACCCCGCCGATCTGTCAACCGCGTCCCCGTTTAAGACCGGTCTCTCGACGACCCCGCGCCTGTTCGTCGACCTCGATCTCTCGGGAGGCGGCATGATCACGCTGCCGCCCCCGGCCAGCCACTACCTCACCGGGGTGATGCGCCGTGCCGCGGGAGATAGCATCCGCCTGTTCGACGACCGCTCGGGCGAGTGGCACGGCGTCATTATCGAGCCCCACCGCAAGGCGACGACGGTCCGCCTCGTCGAGCGCCTGTCGCCGCGCGAAACCGTTTCCGACCTGTGGCTGTGCTCGGCGCCGTTGAAGCGCGGACGGATCGACTGGGTGGCAGAGAAGGCGTGCGAGCTCGGCGTCGCGCGCTTCGTGCCGGTCCTCACTGCGCGGACGATCGTCGACAAGCTCAACCTCGACCGGCTGCGCGCGCACATGGTCGAGGCCGCCGAGCAATGTGGCCGGACGGCGCTGCCGGTCGTCGCCGAGCCCACGACGCTGGCGGCGCTGCTCAGCGGCTGGGAGCCCGGTCGCGCGCTGATCTTCGCCGACGAAACCGGCGGCGCCCCGCTCGCCGCGACGCTGGCGCAGACGCGTGCCCCGGCGGCGATCCTGATCGGCCCCGAGGGCGGCTTCACTCCTGATGAGCGCGCCGCGATTCGCGCGCTTTCGGCGACCGTTCCGGTCAGCCTCGGGCCGCGCATCCTCCGTGCCGATACCGCTGCCGCAGTCGCGGTCGGCGTGTGGCAGGCGGTGGCGGGCGACGCGCTTTTCTGCTAGTTTGCAGCGGGGAACAAGTGCGGGATAACAGCCGGGGGGCGAGCAATGCGGTACCTGACTTTACCGATCGTGGCAGTAGCGCTGATCGCGGCGGCAGCGCCCGCGGTCGACCCTGCGATCGTCAGCTGGGCGTTCATCGTCGCGCGCACCCCGCCGCCGCCGCAAGGCTGGGACGCAGTAACCCCGCGCTCGCTGCCCGGGTCGACAGCGACCTTTACCGACGCGCAACTCCATAACCTCACCCGAACGGTCGACTGGTTCCCCGCGCGTCACGCGCCGCTGCCGCCGGCGGTCCGCGGGGTCAGCGATGTTCCAGCCTGCGGCTTCTGCCACCTTCCGGGAGGCCAGGGTCGGGTCGAGAATGCTTCGCTCAGCGGACTGCCAGCCGAGTATATCCGCAAACAGGTCGCGGCATTCGCCGATGGCACGCGGACCAGCGCCGCGCCGGGCTATTTTCCGACGACGACGATGGCGATGGTCGCTCATCGGACTCCTCCGGCCGAGATCGCCGCCGCCGCCACTTATTTCTCGAGCCAGCCTTACACGCCACGGATCCGGGTCGTCGAAGCGGCGACGATCCCCGCGATGAAGGCGCACGACTTCATCCTCAGCCGCGCGCCCGGAGGCGGCACCGAGGCGATCGCCGGACGGATCGTCGAGACCCCCGACGACATCGACACGTTCGAGAAGCACGATCCGCGCGGCACCTTCACGGCATATGTTCCGCCAGGTTCGCTCGCCAAAGGCGCGGCAGTTGCCAGCAGTGTCGGCTGCGTCAACTGCCACGGCGCGGGGATGAAGCTATGGGGCGCCGGGCGCTCGCCGACCTACATCTTCCGCCAGCTTCTCGCGTTCAAGACCGGTGCCCGCCAAGACGTCGAAGCGGCGCCGATGACTGCGGTCGCGGCTGGCCTTGCCCCCGCCGACATGATCGCCGTCGCCGCCTATTTCGCCTCGCTCAAGCCCTGACCCTACCCTATTCCGCCGCGAGCCGCTCGGTCACGGGCATGCTGCGTGGGCCACGGACCAGCCGCCCAGGCCGGGCGCCGGTCGGTATGCCCTCGCGGAACGTCACCACCCCCGACTTGATCGTCGCGACATAACCCGCGGCACGCTGGAGCAGCCGCTTGCCGCCCGCCGGGAGATCGAAGGCGATATACGGCTTCGCGAGTTTGAGCCGCTTGAAATCGATCAGGTTGAGGTCGGCGATCAGCCCCGGCTTGAGCATCCCGCGATCCCCCAGCCCGTACATCGCCGCGGTGTCGGCGGTCTGGAGCCTGATCGCCGCCTCGATGCCGAGTCGCGCGCCACGGTGCCGGTCGCGGACCCAGTGCGTCAGCATGAAGGTCGGCGACGCGGCGTCGCAGATCACCCCGCAATGCGCCCCGCCATCGGACAGGCTGACGACCGTCGCCGGGTGATTGAGCAGTTCAAGGACGTGGTCGAGGTGGCCGTCGGCGTAGTTCAGGATCGGCAGATAGATGAACCCGCGCCCGTCGTCGGCCATCATCGTATCGTAGGCGACGTCCTCCGGCGTGCGGCCCTCGCGAGCCGCGATCGCGGCAATACTGTCCTCGGCCGCGGGTTCGTAGTCGGGCTCCTCGCCGAGCGGGAACTGGATCGTCCAGCCGTGGAGGAGCAGGTCGACGAGGCCGTTGTCGATCGCCGGTCGTTCGGCCGGATCGGCGAGAAGCTGCGCCTTGAATCCCGGGTCGCGCAGCCTGGCGAGCTGCTCGTCCCACGGCAGCGTCGCTATCTCGCGCCAGCTCGCCCGCGTCACGAACGGATGCGCCGTGCCGCGCCAGTTGAGCAGGACGCCGGTGCCGCGCAACGCGACCTGCGCCGTGACCCGCGCGCCCTCGGCATTCGCCGCATCGGTCCGGGCGAGTTGGTCGCGCCAGCCCTCGTCGTCGAGCGGTGACTGGAGCAGGGCGAAGCTCACCGGCATGCCCGTCGCGATCGACACGTCCTTCATCCACGCGAACTCCTCGCCGCACGGGTTGAGGTCGGACGCCATTTCGAACACGCCGTGCCCGGCCCGCGCAATGCCCTCGCCGATCCCGAGCAGTTCGGCGCGGTCGGCATAGGTGCCGGGAACGACGGTGCCGTCGACCGCGCGGTGGAGCACGGTGCGGCTGGTGGTGAAGCCGAGCGCACCGGCAGTCAGCCCCTCCTCGACGATCTTCGCCATCGCGGTGATGTCGGCGGGGGTCGCCGCCTCGTTCGCTGCGCCGCGGTCGCCCATGACATAGGCACGGACCGCGCCGTGCGGCACCTGCGCGGCGATGTCGATCGTCCGCGGCATCGTCTCGAGCGCGTCGAGATATTCGGGAAACGTCTCCCAGCCCCACGTCATGCCTTCGGCGAGCGCGGTCCCGGGGATGTCCTCGACGCCCTCCATCAGCCCGATCAGCCAGTCGTGCTTGTCGGGCGCGGCCGGGGCGAAGCCGACCCCGCAATTGCCCATGACGATCGAGGTGACGCCGTGCCACGACGACGGCCCGAGCTCGCCATCCCACGTCGCCTGGCCGTCGTAGTGGGTGTGGATGTCGACGAAGCCGGGCGTCACCAGCAGGCCCGTCGCGTCGATCTCCTCGTGCCCGGCGGCGGTGACCGTCCCGACTGCGCTGATTCGCCCGTCGTCGATCGCGATGTCGCCGGTGAAGGCTGGTTCGCCGCTGCCGTCGACGATCGTGCCGCCGCGAATGACCATGTCATGCATCGTCGCTCTCCCAAGGCTTATTTCCTCGGAGTATCCGCCTGATCACGGTTTGAGTCACGATCAATTGCGCGCGCCCTCGCAGCCCGCTAAGCGCCGCTTCATGAGCAATCACATCGCCTCGCTGGCCGACGACGCGCCCATTGAAACCCGTGAGCAATTGATCGGAGTGTTCGAGCGCGGCAGCAAGCCCGCCGCCGACTGGCGCATCGGCACCGAGCACGAAAAGTTCGTCTACCGTATCGCCGACCATGCCGCGCCGTCGTACGACGAGCCCAACGGCATCCGCGATCTGCTCAAGGGCATGGAGGCGTATGGCTGGGAGCCGGTGGTCGAGGACCATATCGACGGTCCCAACGTCATCGCGCTCAAGGGGCCGGACGGCGCGATCAGCCTCGAACCCGCCGGTCAGTTCGAGCTGTCGGGGGCCCCTGTCGATACCATCCACGAAACCTGCGCCGAGTCGAATCGCCATCTCAAGCAGTGCCGCGAGGTCGGCGAGAAGCTTGGCCTCGGTTTCCTCGGGCTGGGTTTCTGGCCCGACAAGCGCCGCGACGAGCTCCCGGTGATGCCGAAGGGCCGCTACGCGATCATGCTCCGGCAGATGCCCAAGGTCGGCGGGCTCGGCCTCGACATGATGAAACGGACCTGCACGATCCAGACCAACCTCGACTATTCGTCCGAGGCCGACATGGTGAAGAAGTTCCGCGTGTCGATGGCGCTCCAGCCGCTGGCGACGGCGTTGTTCGCCAACTCGCCGTTCACCGAGGGCAAGCCGAATGGCTTTCTCAGCTTCCGCTCGCACATATGGACCGATACCGATCCGCATCGCACCGGGACGCTGCCGTTCGTCTTCGACGACGGCTTCGGCTTCGAACGCTACGCCGACTATGCCCTCGATGTGCCGATGTACTTCGTCTACCGCGACGGCGGCTATATCGACGCAGCGGGCCTCAGCTTTCGTGACTTCCTCGATGGTCGGCTCGCCCCGCTTTACGGCGAGAAGCCGACCGTCGCCGACTGGACGGACCATCTCTCGACCGCCTTCCCCGAGGTGCGGCTCAAGGGTTACCTCGAAATGCGCGGCGCCGATGGCGGGCGCTGGGACCGGATCTGCGCGCTGTCGGCATTGTGGGTCGGGCTGCTGTACGACTCGACCGCGCTCGATGCCGCCTGGGACCTTTGCAAGGGCTGGAGCCACGCCGACCACGCGCGGCTGCGCGACGAGGTGCCGAAGCTGGCGCTGAAGGCGGCCAACCCGAACGGCGGAACGCTGCAGGATTTGGCGAAGCAGGTCGTCAAGATCGCCGACGCCGGGCTGGCGGCGCGCGCGCGGTTGAACGGGGCAGGGGACAGCGAGCAGGGCTTCCTCAATCCCTTGCACGAAATCGCCGCGAGCGGGCTGACCAACGCCGACCTGATGCTCGCCGCGTACCACGGCCGCTGGGGTGGCGACGTCGCGGCGGTGTATGCCGAGGAGAGCTATTAGGCTATGCTCGCGGCATGAACGAGCATGTTGCCTTTAAGCGACCCGCTGCCGACGACCTGTATGAGGCTGATTTCTACGCCTGGTTGCAGTCGCAAGCCGATCTGCTGCGGCGGCGGCGTTTCGACCGACTCGATCTTGAAAACATCATCGAGGAAATCGACAGCTTGGGCCGGGAACAGATTCACTCGGTCGAAAAGCATATCATCCGCGCCGCCGAGCATCTGGTGAAGCTTGCTGTCTCCGAAGACGCCGAGCCTAGGCAGGGTTGGAAAGACACGGTGAACGAGCAGCGGCGGCGGCTCGCTCGCCGCCTGAAGATGAACCCGAGCCTCCGTCCCAAAGCTCCCGAGCTTTTCGCCGCGGCTTGGCCGGACATCGTCGCTGGTGCGATCGCGGGGCTTCGGCGTGATGCCGAGCGGGAACATGCCGCCTCGATGGCACCATTCACATACGAGCAACTCGTTAGTACCGATTTCTTCCCGCCCAAAGACTAACCCCGCCGCGCCGCCGCGTACAACGCGATCGCCGCCGCATTCGACACGTTCAAACTCTCCATCGCCGCCGTCATCGGTAGCCGCGCGACCTGGTCGCAGTGGAGCGCGGTGTTGGCGCGCATGCCCTCGCCCTCGGCCCCGAAGACCAGTGCCGGGCGCGTCTCGCCGAGTGCCGCTTCGATCGTCACAGCCGCCTTGCCGTCGAGGCCGATCCGCCAGAACCCTGCCTCGCCGATCTCGTCCATCGCGCGAGCAAGGTTGACCACCCGCGTCCACGGCACGGTCTCGAGCGCCCCCGACGCCGCCTTGGCGAGCGCCCCCGACTCGGGCGGCGCGTGGCGGTCCTGCGTGACGATCGCGAGCGCGCCGAACGCCGCTGCCGAGCGCAGGATCGCGCCGACGTTGTGCGGGTCGGTGACCTGGTCGAGGATCACCAGCGGCCGCCGGTTGCCTTCGCCACTCGCAAAGATGTCGCCAAGCCACGGGTTCTCGAGCGGCTCGACCTCGAGAACGAATCCCTGGTGGGGTGCGTCGGTGGGGACCAGCCGCCCGAGGTCGGAGGCGTCGCCGTACTGGACCGCGAGCCCCTTGGGGATGACGATCTCCTTGGCGACGTCGTGCGTGACATACAGTTTGCGGAACACGCGCTCGGGGTTGTCGAGCGCGGCGAATACCGCGTGCCGCCCGTACAGGCGGGGGTAGCTGCTTTTTTGCCCGGCAGCGTTACGGGGGTGTGGTCTTCGTCCCATTGCGAGGGGCTTAGCCGCGTCCTAGTCGATGCGATAGTGGATCGGCTTGAACGAATGGTTGTTCGACTGCAGCGCCGAGCACGCGGTCAGCCCGATGATCAGGTCCATGTCGGCCTCGAACACGACATGGTCGCCCGCCTTGCTCAGCGGCGGCTCGACCGTCAGCGCGCCGGTCTTGGCATCGACAGGCACGTTCATGAAGACGTTGAACGCAGTCGGGATCGCGTCGGGGCCAAGGCCGTACGGCGCGAGCGCGGCGGCGAGATTGCCGAAGCAGCCGCGGTGCGGCTCGGTGTCGCCGTAGATGATGCGGAAGGTGTCGGCCGAGCACGGTGTCAGCAGGAAGTCGTGCCGCCCGACCATGTCCTCGACGATCCGCAGCATGATCCGCGACCGGTTCGAATACAGCGGATCGCCAGTCGTCAGGTAGATCTTGCTCGCATAATCGAGCGTGCGTCCCGACGAGATCACCTCGGCGGTATCGTCGCGGTTGTAGGCCAGCAAATCGGCGACCTGCTCACCGCGCGGGTCGATCACCGTCAGCCGCTGGCCGCGATCGAGGGTGAAGGCGACGCCCGACCGCGGCGCGATTTCGTGAATGGTCATGCCGCGTCGCGTGAGTTGAACGGGCATTCCCAGTCGTTGCCGACCTCGCGCCCGCTATACTGGCGCGCCTCCGACAGCTCGCCGTGCCGCGCCAGCATCGGGTTCATCGTCCCGGCAAGCGCCTCGTCGCGGTCGAGGATCGACGCGCGCAATTTCTCGTAGCGGCCCTCCTCGCGCAGCCGGACGAACTGGTCGTGGAGGTTGAACACCATCGCCGGGCGCTCGAAGCGCCGCGCCGGGCGGCTCGCGCCGGGGTGAAGCCCGACGACGAAGAATGCCTGGCCGCCGAAGCTCAGCGAGAAATGCGGGTCGCCCGGGTCGCCGCTGACGCGCTCGTCAGCCGGCTGGGCAAACATCTCGTCCTTGTCGCTAAGCGACTGGATGCGGTCCCACATGTGCGCTTCAAAGTTCGTCTCCGACAGTGCCGAGTCCTGCTCGAAGATGACGATGAAGGTCTGGAACAGCACCGGGTCTTCGGCATAGCTCGTGGCGAGATCGAGCAGCCCCGGATAGATCCGCAGGTCGTCCCAGCCCGACCGGATGTCGCGCGCGACGACGATCCGCATCTGGCCTTTCGCCAGCGCCGATTTCGCGCCGACACAGGGAAACGAGGTGGAACGGACGAATTCGCGAAAGCGCTCGGCAAGCGGATGGTCGTCGTCAGTGGTCGGCGGCAGCATGGTCGTCCACATGGATGTTTCGGGAGTCACATAAGCGCAAGCTGAACAAATCGTTGCATCATCGACGAACCGGTGCGCGCCCGCGCCGCATCTGCCGGGGACAAGGTTTGATACACTGGCCGTGTGCGGCGTTGACAGTCCCGGCTGGTTTCGCCACTACGCCGCCTCCGCGACTTCGGGCGCGGGCGCTTCGCTTGGGCGACGTGGAGAGGTGGCCGAGCGGTCAATGGCAGCAGACTGTAAATCTGCCGGGGCAACCCTACGTTGGTTCAAATCCAACCCTCTCCACCAGCCTTCGCCCTTGGCGCAGCGCGTAAGTTGGTCGATAAGCAGCGGTGCGCGGGTATAGCTCAGTGGTAGAGCACTAGCCTTCCAAGCTTGTGATGCGGGTTCGATTCCCGCTACCCGCTCCACTCTTCGAAAAT
>NZ_JANYGL010000097.1 GCF_025362435.1 Polymorphobacter sp. | reverse complement strand
ACCGAAACCGACGCCTCGCAAAGGACTTCGAAAAAACCATCGAAAGCGCAACCGCCTGGCTGTTCATGGCGTCTGTCCAACTCATCAACCGAAAACTCGCAAGGCCCTGCAATTAAACGAAATCATTATGAGTCAGACTCTGAGACCGCGACGACCTATTCGGGCGGCGTCGAGATCTCACCGACCCGCTTCCCCGGCCTCGTGGCGACGGCGACGTACTTCCACATCGACTATAAGAACCAGATCCAGGCGCTGCGCGGCACCGCCGGCATCCTGACCAACCCGATCTATTCGTCGTTCGTGACGCTCAACCCGACGGCGGCGCAGGTCAACGCGCTGGTCACTTCGGGGCTGCCGATCAACAGCGCGATCAACACCTCGGCGGTGTCGTTCATTGTCGACGGACGACGTCAGAATCTCGGTTCGTCGCTGGTCAGCGGCATCGACTTCGGCCTCAACTACGACTGGGCGATCGGCAACGCCAAGGTCGATGCCGGGGTGCAGGGAAGCTACTTCACCGAATACAAGTTCCGCGCCGTCCTCGGTGCGCCGCAGATCGACGTCAGCAACACGATCAACTTTCCGCAGAAATTCCGCATGCAGGCCGACGTCGGGGTCAAGCTCGACAAGTTCCACGGCCGCGTCACGGTCAACCATCTGTCGGGCTACAGCAACACGACGGTGACGCCGATCCAGCACATCAGCGCCTACGACACCGTCGATCTCTACGCCGGCCTCGATGTGACGCGCCAGCTGACCCTGTCGGTCGACGTCCGCAACCTCTTCGACCGCAACCCGCCGTTCGTCGACACGACGCGCGGCTACGACCCGCAATCGGCCAACCCCGTTCCGCGGCTGATCAGCGTGACCGCGGGGGTCAAGTTCTGATGCGCTGGCCGCTGGCGGCAGTGCTCGCGGCCAGCGTGGCAGCGTGGGCGCTGCCTGCCGCGGCCGAGGACTGCGCCGTACTCGCCGGGCCGCATCCCGGCGGTGTGGTCGTCACGGCGGCGCGGCCCGTCGTGCCGGGGCCAGCGGGGTGGCAGCCCGAAACGACGAGCGGCTACCGGCCGCTTCCGGTCACGGTTCCGCTCTGTCGCGTCGAAGGGACGATCGAGGCCAATATCGGCTTCGAGCTGTGGCTGCCCGACCCAGCGAAGTGGAACCGCCGCCTGCTCGGTGCCGGGGTCGGCGGCGACGCCGGGGTCTATAACTACACCGACATGAGCCGCCGGGTCGGCGAAGGCTTCGCCACGGTGACGACCGACAGCGGGCACAAGACGAGCCAGGCGCGGTGGATGGCCGACCCTAAGGTGCGGGTCGATTACGAGCACCGCGCGACGCATCTGACAACGCTCGCGGCAAAGGCACTGGCGGCGGACTATTATGCCAAGGCACCCGACAAGAGCTACTTCCTCGGCTGCTCGGGCGGCGGGCGCCAGGCGCTCAAGGAAATGCAGCTTTATCCGGGCGATTACGACGGCATCGTCGCCGGTGCGCCGGGGCCGTTCATGCCGCTGATCTCGGTCCGGATGATGTGGTTCTCGCTGCTTCAGAAGCAAAATGCCGCCGCGGCGCTTACCGACGCCGACTGGGATCTTTACGAGCGGGCGTCGAACGCGGCGTGTGATGCCAATGACGGGGTCCGCGACGGCATCGTCGAAAACCCGCTCGCGTGTCGTTTCAAGCCGGCCCAGCTTGCGTGCGCGCCGGGGCAGGCCACCGGCTGCCTGCCGCCGGCGAAGGTCGCGATGCTGTCCGAGATCGTCGCGCCGATGCGCGACGAGGCGGGACGGCCGATGGACAAGGGGTTGTTGCCCGGCGTCCGCACCCGGCCGGGGCCGCCATCGCCGCTGCTGCGGGCGATGTGGGCCGACGCGGTCTACGACGATCCGGCGTGGGACGAGAACAGCTTCCGCCGCACCGCCGACCTCGGCAAGGTCAACGTGATCATGCCCCATCTCCGTGCCGACAGCACCGCGATCGCGCCCTTCATCACGCGCGGCGGCAAGGCGCTGATCTATCAAGGATGGCAGGACCCGTCGGTCATCGCCGGGCCAACGATCGACTATTATCATCGGCTGGAGGCGGCGCAGGGTGGTGCCGCGGCGCTCGCCAAGGCGGTCCGCCTGATGATGGTCCCGGGCATGTATCACTGCCATGGCGGACCCGGTCCCGACGAGTTCGGCGGATCGGGACAGGTCGCCGCGCCTTCCGACCCGTCGCACGACATCCTGTGGGCGGTGATCGACTGGGTCGAGCACGACCGTGCCCCCGAACGCCTCGTCGCCGCCAAGATCGCCCATGGCGACGTCGTGCTGACGCGCGCGCTCTGCCCGTTCCCGAAGTCGGCTCATTACGACGGCGTCGGCCCGACCGACAAGGCAGCGTCGTTCGCCTGCGCGATCGATCCGCAGCTCGCGACCGACCGCTAATGCTCAGCGACACGCTGTGCCGGCATATCGCCGCCACGCCGTTCGAAGCGATTTCGCCCGCGGCGTTGGCGAATACGCGGCTGGCACTGCTCGATGCCGTCGGCGTGATGCTTGCGGCGAGCGGGATGAGTGCCGAGGCGGCTCCGTTCGCGGCGCTGGCGATCGCGGGCACCGGCCCGGCGGTCCTGCTCGGCCGCAGCGAGCGGACCTCGCCCGCACTTGCCGCCTTCGCCAATGGCGCGCTGGCGCATGCCCTCGACTTCGAGGACACCTTCGACGCTGCCCCGTGCCATCCCAACGCCGCCTTGATCCCTGCGGTCCTCGCGCTGGCGGCGACGCAACCGACGAGCGGGCGCCAGCTGCTGACCGCGATGGCGATCGGCTGCGACCTGACGTGCCGCATCGCGCTGTCGCTGACCCATCCGATGACCGGCTGGTACCACCCGCCGATCCTCGGTGCGTTCGGGGCGACGGCGGCGGCGGCGCGGGTCCTCGGCCTCGACGCGACCGCGACCCGCAGCGCGCTCTCGCTCGCCCTGTGCCAGGCGACTGCGCCCGCCGAGATCAAGTACAGCGCCGGCACGACCATCCGCGCCATTCGTGAAGCGTTCCCTGCCCAGGCGGCGGTGGTGTCGGCGCAGCTCGCGCAGGGCGGGGTGGTCGGCTTCGAAGCGCCGTTCGAGGGACGCGGCGGCTTCTTCCAGATTTTCGCCGGGGGCGGGTACGACGAAGGCGTGCTGACCGACGGCCTCGGCACCATTTTCCACGGCGGCGACCTGACCTTCAAGCGCTGGCCGGCGTGCCGCGGCACCCATGCCTATATCGAGGCGGCGCTGCGGCTGCGCGAGCGGCCCGGCTTCGATTGGCGGCGGATTACCGCGGCGACGGTCGTCGTCGGCGAGGTCCAGCAGATGCTCGTCACGCCGGTCGACCGGAAGCAGGCTCCGGCGACGTCGATCGATGCGAAGTTCAGCATCTTCTACACAACGGCGCTGGCGCTCGTCAGGGGCGAAGTTGGCCTCGACGACTTTGATGCCGCTTCGCTGAGCGATGTCGATGTTCTCGCCTTAGCGGCCCGAATGATTGCACGCTTCGAGCCCCGCGCAGTGCCGACGGCGATCGGCGGAGTCGTCGAGCTCGTCTTCGAAGACGGCGTGGCGGTCGAAGCCGCGGTGCCGATCGCCATCGGACATCCGAGCCGTCCGGTCGCCATGCCCGACATGATCGAGAAGTTCGTCGCCTGCGCCGCGCGTGCGGCTGTGCCGTGGTCGCGCCCTGCGGCGTTGCGGCTCGCTGACAGGCTGTTGGCGGTCGACGACTGCAACGATGTTTCCGCACTTTTTCATGGAGTCGTGAGCGAGGGAGAGCGAGTCGAGCCGCTGCGGTAGCATTCCATTTACAGCTCGGCGCTACCTGTACACGGGACGTGCCCCTAAGAACGATTGTACCCGGGCGTGCCGCGCCCTACTCCATGACGATCATGGTTCCTGCGACGACGAACGAGATGCAATTGAGCGACGACGTAGACAGCGCGGTCGACCTCGGTGTCCTGCGAAGCTTTGCCGGCTATCACCTTCGGCGCGCCGCCGTCGTTTTCGCCGCGAACTTCGCCAACGCCATGCAAACGACGAAGGTCAGGCAGGTTCAGTTCGGAATCATGTCGGTGGTTGCCGCCAATCCCGGGATGAACCAGGGCACGGTTGGGCGGGCGCTCGGGATTCAGCGCGCGAACATGGTCACCTTGATCAATGAGTTAGTCGACCGCGACTTCATTGCGCGCAACGGATCGATCGGTGACCGCCGCGTCGTCTCGCTATCGTTGACCGCCGCCGGCGAAGCCGCCCTCGCCGATTGCCTCGCGCCGATCGCCGCGCACGAGGAAGCGATGCTGGCTAATCTCGACGCAAACGAGCGCGAGCAGTTGATCGACCTGCTCGATCGGATCACCGCCGTCAGCGGCTAGACGTGTTCAGGTGCACGTGAAGCTGGCGGCGTCCTCGACGCTGCCGTTGCCCTTGTAGCGTGTCACCTTGGGAAAGGCGCACAGGGGGCGGGTCCGGCCGGGCCACGGCGAGCGCGGGTTGGCGGTGGCGATCAGGCTTTCGGGCGCCTTCGCGTGCTCGACCCAGTCGACGACCGCGGCGAAGGCGTCATAACCATCGGTCGCCGGTCCGCCCTGACAGTGCCCCATGCCGGGGACCGGGAAGACGCGGACGAAGCCCGCCGCGTGGCCGCCGTCGCGATGGTCGACCTCGCGGTACCACGCGATCGTGTCCTCGACCGAGAACACCGGATCGGACACGCCCTGCGGCACGATGAGCTTGCCGCCCCGTCGCTGGAACGCCGACAGGTCGGCCGAGCGCGAGCCGATGTCCTGCCACGCCGAGCGGGTGAAGCCATTGCCGGTCGCGTCGACCTTGGCGGCTTCGGCGTTGATGTCGGCGTGCAGCAGGTAATCGAGCTTCGCCTGATTGTCCTCGGGAAGCGGCGTTGGCGGCGTCGTGAACACCGCGCCGAGCGACGGGCTGCCCATCGCGACGTTGATCGAGGGTACGGGCCCGAACCCCGTTTTCCACACGCGCCAGCCGTCATCGCCCCAACCGGCATCCCAGTAGAAGCTCGAATAGATCGGCTTGCCCTTCGGATCGCGCGCGCCGTCGTGGATTTTGCGGAGCGCGGTGACCTGCGCGGTGGCCAGGCAGGCATCCTGCTTGTCGCCGACACAGGTGATCTTCGCCAGTTCGGCGAGGACGCGGTCGGAGGTGCAATGCGTGTAATCGGCGACGATCCCGTCGGCCACGCCGTCGGCCTTGTCGCACGCCGCAAGGACGGCGCGACGGACAAGCTGCCCGTCGGCCGCCGATAGCGCCCCGGCGAGCGACGCCAGCGTCAGCGGCTGGCCTTTTGCCCGGATCACGCCCGCGAGCGCCTGCGTGTCCCACGCTTCGGCCAGCGCCGCGCGCGGCAGGGCAAAGCCGGGAGCGGCGGCGACGATCCCGTCGAACAGGTCTGGGTAGCGCGTCGCCAGCATCATTCCCTCCTGTCCGCCCTTCGAGCAGCCGACGAAATAGCTGGTCCGCGGCGAGCGCTGGTAGAAGGCGACGACGAGCGCCTTCGCCGCCTCGACCGTCGGCCGCAACGAGGTGCCGCCGTAGTCGGCGCGCGCCTGCGGATCGAGCCCGAAGGCCGAGGCACCGCCGCGCGCCGGGATGGTATTGGTCGCGTTGGCGTGGCCCGAATCCTGCGACATCACCGCATAGCCCTGAACCAGCGCCGGCGTGGCCCCGCCGCCAAGGCGTCCGATCGCGTCACCAAGCTCGCCGTTGGTGCCGCCGCCGCCCTGCATGAAGAACTTGCCGTTCCACTTCTCGGGCAGGCGCAGGTGGAAGCGGATCGCATAATGCTGGCCGTCGACGCCGGTACGTTCGTGCATCGTCGCGATGACCTCGCAATGCGCGGGCAGTTCGAGCGCGGGCACCGGCGGCATTCCCGGCGGCAGTTGCGGCGCCGGAGCCGCCTCCGCTTCATGGCCGATCGCGCTGACGATCCGCGTCGTCGCGTCGGGCCACGCAACCTTACCCGGCTGCGCGAGCGCGGCGCATTGGCCGGCCGGAGCCGCCGCCGCAGCGCCGGATGACACAGCCACCAACACCGATCCGGCAACGAGCAGCACGGCCCGGGTCATGCGCATTGTCAGAACTTCACCGCGACGCGGACGCCATATTCACGCGGCGCCCCGTAGAACTGGTTGTTCCCGGTGATGCCGCTGACATAGGTCTTGTTGGTCAGGTTGGTGCCATAGCCCTCGAGCGTCCACTTCTTGACCCGCAACGTCACCAGCGCCGACATCAGCCCGCGCGAGCGGAGCAGATCAAACTGCCGGGTGTAGAAATACCCGGCATATTGCGGACCGACATAGGCGTAGTTTAGGCGCGGCGTCAGGCTGACGCCGTCCTTCAGCCCGATCTCGTAATCGACGCCGATGTTATAGCTCCACGTCGGGGAGAACAGGTTCGCGCCGCCGCCGGCCTGCTGGAAAAAGGGCCCGTAGTTGGTGCAGCCCGCCGTCGCGACCACGCCGCACTGCGGCCCGAGCGTCGTTCCCGGGGAGATTAGCCGGGCGTTGACCGCGTTGAGGCTGCCGAGCTTCGAATGGACATAGGCAAAGCCGGCATCGACATCGAACCCGGCGTATTTCGCCTGAACCTGGCCCTCGACGCCGTAAATCTTCGCACTGGCGACGTTGACGACGCCGCTCTGGCCGGTGCTGGTGTCGATGAAATCGAACTGGAAGTCGTTGTAGTTCATGTAGAACGCGCCGAGCTGCGTCCGCAAATGTTTGTCGAGCATCGTCGACTTCCAGCCGGTCTCGTAATCCCAGACGGTTTCCGGCCTGAACTGCGACACCGACGAGTTCGCACCGCCGGGCTTGTAGCCGCGTGCGACGAAGGCATAGACGAGGTTGTCGTCGTCGACCTGGAAGTTGACGTTGGCCTTGCCGGTGAGGCGACCGTCCTTGTGGTTGCTGCCGAGGTTCGCCACCGTCAGTCCGCCCGGGCCGAAGATCGTGCCGTAGCCGATCGCGACCCCGCCGTCCTGCGTCACCGCATAATGCGAGTAGCGCGCGCCGAGCTGGAGCTCGACGCGGTCGGTGATCTTGTACCCGGCTTGGGCGAATGCGCCGAGGGTCGTCTTATAGTCGTTAATGACGATGTGGGTCGGGTCGACCGGGGCACCGGTGTGGTTGAGGATGCGGACGTTGATGATGTTATGCTGGAAATAGCCGCCGAGGATCCAGTTGAAGCGGCCCGTCGTCGGTGACAGCAGGTTGAACTCCTGCGACACCTCGCGCTCCTCGACAAATTGATCTTCGCTCTGGGGCGGGGTGCCGGGCGCGTTGAGCGCGGTGCCGTCGGTGTCGTAGAGGTTGTTGACCCGCTTGCTGTTGTATCCCGTCATCGAGCGGATGGTGATGCCGTTCGCAAGTTGATACCGCAGCTCGAGGTCGGCAAGGAAGCCGCGCTCGTGGTTGGCGGTCGGCGCGTCATAGTCGAGCGTGCGGATGTCGCCGATCGCGCCCGCGCCGTATGGCGTTCCGGCAAGCGGACGATAAGCATAGCCGCCGGTCTGCTTGTCGATCCATTCGAGATGGCCGAGCGCGTGAAGATTGCCCGGGGTCCACAGGACGCCGAGGCGGCCGGCCTTCTCGTCGAGGCGGTTCGGCTTGTTGTGATACCGCCCGATGTCGTTGAAATAGCTGTCATGGCGCTCGTAGTTGCCCGCCGCGCGCACGGCGAGGTTGTCGGTCAGCGGCACGTTGACCGCCCCCTGCGCCGCGGCGTTGCTATAGTTGCCGAGCGCCCCCTGGAGGAAGCCGCTGACGCGGTCGAGTTCGGGCGCGGCAGAGTTGATGAAGATCGCGCCGCCGGTCGAATTCGATCCGACCAGCGTGCCTTGCGGCCCTCGGAGCACCTCGATGCTGCCGACGTCGTAGAAGCTCGATGTCGTCAGCAGCGGCGGCTGGAACACGCCGTTGATATAGACCGCGACGCCGTTCGCGACCGCGGGCGACCCGCTGGCGATGCCGATGCCGCGGATGTTGACCGACTGGGTCAGGCCCGCGTCGGTCACCGAAAGCGACGGCGCGGCGAACTGGAGGTCGGAGATCCGCGCGACCGCCTTCTCCTCGAGCTGGCTTCCCGACAGCGCGGTTGCCGCGATCGGGACGTTCTGGAGATTTTCGGTACGCCGCTGCGCGGTGACTGTGATCTCGCTCAGCGCCCCCGATTCGGTCGCCGTGCTGGCCGGACTCGCGCTTCCGGGGGGACTGGGCTCGGCTGCCGGCGGCGCGGCGGTCCCGGCAGACTGGCCCCACGCGACCGCAGGCGCGGCAACGATCAGCAGGAACGCGGTCGCATCGGATAGGCGCATAACCATTGAAATCTCCCCGATAGAGCCGGGGAGTTTCTGCGCCGCATTCATCGGCGGCCGAAAAGCCCCTGCCGCCAAGCCTCTGCTTGGTCGTTATCGGTGACGATAGCGCCGCCCAAAAGCCTCCGCAAGATTGTTTTCCCTCATAGCTTTCGGGTGCGACGCTAAGCCCTGCGAGAGAGCTGGAAAATAGCCGTTCTGAACGATGCAGCGGGTACGACAGATATCGTACACCGAGTCAGACCTCGCGCGCTTCCTCGATCAGCATGACCGGCACGCCATCGCGAACGGGGTAGGCCAACCCCGCCGAGTCGCAAACAAGCTCGCCCGCGGCGCGATCGTAGCGCAACGGCGAGCGGGTCAGCGGGCAAACGAGGATCGCCAGAAGGCGCGGATCGGGCTCACGGGCCGAGTCTTTGCCGACAGCATCGGCGCCAGGCCCTGTCATTGAAGCAAGTTGCCGTCGCTGCCACCCGCGCCCTGAGCGAAGGTCATCAGCGCATTGAGCGTCGCCGCGCGGGCGGGCAGGTCGCGCGCTTCGAGAAGCGCCTGACGCTCGACCGCATCGAACGGACAAACCGCCGACAGCGTCGTCACCAGCGAATCGTCGTCGGCCTCGGCGACCGCTTTCCAGTCCGCGCTCAAGCCTTGTGTGTCGAGGTACGACCGTAGCGTCGTCTCCAGCGCCGAACGCGCGGCGGGAGCGAGTGGCCGCGGTTCGCCCTCGTCGTCGGCATAAGCATCGAAGTCGGGCATGACCTGCCGGTACGGCGTCGTCACGTCGAGTTCGCGGGCAACCGAAAAGCGCGCGACGCCGGTCAACGCGATAATCATGCGGCCGTCGCCGGTCTCGCGGAACTCGGTGATCCGCCCCGCGCAGCCGACGTCGAACAGCCCCGGACGACTCTCGCCATCGCTGTCGTCATCCTCGCGCGCAGTAAAACGCGGCTGGATCATGCCGATCAGCTTCGATCCCGCCATCGCGTCGCGGACCATCGCCAGGTAGCGCGGCTCGAAGATATTGAGCGGCATCACCCCGCGCGGCAGCAGCACCGCGCCGCCGATCGGGAAAACCGGCAGCACGGTCGGCAGCATCGTCGTCTCCTCGCCAGAGTCGGGGCTGTGCGGCATGTCCATCAGCCCTTATACGATCACGCGAACAAGATCGTCGACAGGCGGCGTCGCACCGCCGCAGCCCAGGGGTCGCTGAACCCGGCGGCCTCGAGCATCTTGAGCAGGCGCGCCTTCGCGGCGCCCTCGTTGGCGTCGCGGTCGCGGGCAATGCTGGCGAGCAGGGTGTCCGCCGCGCCGTCACGATCGCCGCGCGCCATCAGCCCGCCAGCGAGCTCGACCGCTGCCGCGTGATCACCCGGATCAGCGGCGACACGTGCGGCAAGCCCGGCAAGGTCGTCGACCGGAACCGCATCCTTCGCCAGCGCGATCGCGGCACGCGTCTGGGCGAGCGTCGGATCCTTGGCGTCGGGCGCCAGCGCCGCCAGCGCACTCTCCGCTGCCTCATAGTCGCCGAGCGCGACGAGCGCGCGGGCATAGCCGGCGACGACTTCGACGCGGTCGGGAAATTCCTGCGCCAGCGCGCCGAACATCTCGGCCGCCTCAGCCGCCGCGCCCTCGTCGAGCGCCTCGTTGGCGGCGACGATCATTTCCTTGATCTCGGCCTCGGGGTCGCCCGGTGCGGGCGGGACGGCAGCGAGCAGGCGGTCGACGAAGGTGTTGATCTCGCGCTCGCGCAACGCGCCCTGGAAGCCGTCGACAGGCTGGCCGCGCAGGAAGGCATAGACCGTCGGGATCGATTGGATGCGGAATTGCGCGCTGATCGCCGGGTTCTTGTCGACGTCGATCTTGACCAGCTTCACCCGCGGCGCATGGACGGCGACGATCCGTTCGAGCAGCGGGGTCAACGTCTTGCACGGGCCGCACCATTCGGCCCAGAAATCGACGAGGACCAGCGCGGTCGCCGACGCGTCGATGACGTCGCGCTTGAACGCGTCGATACTGGCTTTGTCGGATTGGGGAGACGAAAGGCTGGCCACGCGCAGGGACTCCGTTGTTCGGGTCCGGCATATGGGGATCGGGCGGGGCGCTTGCCAAGGTTGGTCGTGAGCGGGGGTCCGGCCGATTTCAGGCTTGCTCCCGTCGCCGACCTGCTGTAGCGAGCCGTCTCCCGAAGCGCAGGTCAAGCCAGCGCTTCCGCCGAGCGGGCGTAGCTCAGGGGTAGAGCACGACCTTGCCAAGGTCGGGGTCGAGGGTTCGAATCCCTTCGCCCGCTCCAGTTTCCCGTTGATGCCGATTTTTCGCTTCGGCGGCATCGTGGCCCTTTGTTAAAACGACAGCTTCAGTTGACCGCCAGCGGTGACGGCGATGGATCGAGCAGCACCGTCTCGAGCGCCGCCATCCCGCGCCAACCTGCCTGATAACGATCTGCGGCGGTAAGCCACGCCTGCGCCTTCGACCGCTGCCCCAGTGGAAACGCGCTGATCTCGGCCGCGGCGATGGTGACATTGCCCGCCGCAAGCGCCGCCGCCGCGCGGTCGACTCGCGCCGGGGTTGCCGTCCCGGACGCTGTCGGTCGCACGACAATGCCGGCAAGACTGTCGCGGAAACCATCCCACCAGCTTTGCGGAACAGCCGCCGTCGTCGCGCCCAGCGACGGCCGCAACTGCTCAAGCCCGGTCCGCAGAGCAGCGAGGGTCACCGGAGCTGCACCGAGGGCGGCGACCGCCTCGACGGCTGGGGCAACACGGGGGCCAAACGACCGCCGCAACGCCGGCTCGAGCGCGCCAAGCCGCGCGCCTTCGGTCAATTGCCGCCGGACCGCGCCGGTGACGAGCATTGCTTGGGCGCGATCAGCGGTCGTGGTTGCGCTGGCGAGGGCTGCGGCGGTTGCTGCGGCTCCCGAGTCGATCCGCCCCGTCAGCGCCGCAAGGTCGGTGGCGATCTTGTCGGTCCGCGCGGTCGCGGCGGGGACGGTCGCGCCGAGGGTGGCGACAGTCCCCTCGAGCCGCGCAAGGCGCTCGCCGCTCGCGCCGCTTCCGGTCGCGTCTCCGCTTGCGGCGAGGACAGCAGGGCGCGATTCGAGCGCGGTGATACGGGCGTCGAGGGTCGCAAGATCGCCGACCGTCGGGGCGACGGTGGGGGCAAAGCCCGGCAGATGGCTGCGGACCGAGCGTTCGAACCACGGATTGGCGATCAGGCCGAGAGCGAAGGCGAGCAGCGCTGCAACGAGTATCCATGCAAACACAGCACGTTGCGGGCGCGCGGTGACCGGTACGGCGCGGCTGCGCATCTGGTCGAGGCGCGCCCCCGACAGGTCGCCCCCGGCGCGGCCGGTATCGAACGGCTCCATCGTCATACTCCGCCGGTCACCGTCATGGGGCTTTGTCGCACACCATCGCGGCGGCGGCAAAGAGCGCTTCGTCGCTCGGCGCGGCGGCGACCCCGACCGACCTCCACCCCGCTCCGGCGGCGACGGCGGCGGCAGGACTGATGGCGACGAGGCGTAGCGTCGCTCGTTTGACCCCTGCGACATCAATGGCTTGCGCGAACGCCGCAGCCGATCGCGGCGAGTATAGCGGCACGACGTCGATCTCCCCTGCCGCCAAAGCCGCGACGACGTCGGGCGCAAGGTCGACCAGCACGGCGGCATAGACTTCGCGGACCTCGACCGTCAGGCCGGGGGGATAAGCGATAGCGACACGATCGACCCCGGCGAGGTGAAGGATCCGGGTCAAACCCGCGGCCGCAACGATGGCAAACATTGCCGCTCCGGTATCCGCACCGGCCCGCACGTCGCGCCAACCCGCCGCGCGTGCCGCATCGGCGGTTGCGGCGCCGACGGCGAAGGCGGGGAGGCCGAAATAGCGCTTCGCGTCGCCTCCCGCGCATCGCACGCCGTTGGCGCTGGTCAGCGCGATCGCTTCGGGTTCGACTCCGGGACGCGACCACGCTCGCGCTTCGATCCGCATCAGCGGTGCCTCAATCACCGTTCCCAACGCCGCCCAGCGTGGCGTCGCGCCGCCAGGGCGCGTGACGAGGATCCGCGTCACTACGCTCCGAACAACCCGCGCAGCTCGGAACTCGCGGCGCCGAGCAGGTGCATCGCGAGCGCATCGACCGCCGCCTCGGCCTCTCCGGATGCGCGATCGAATGCGCCGCCCTGCCGCTCGCTGCCGTCGGGCAGGAGGATTTCGGCGCGGAACGCGACGCGGTCACCGTCGATCTGGGCGTAGGCGGCGACCGAGCTGTGGCAGTCGGCGGCGAGGACGGCGAGGAAGCGGCGTTCGAGAAGGACGGCGGCGTGGGTCGGAACGTGATCGATCGCCGCGAGCAGCAGCGCGACGGCGTCGTCACCCTCGCGGCACGTCATCCCGACCGCGCCCTGCGCCGGAGCGGGGAGCACGGTCGACAGCGGAAGCGACACGCCCTCGTCGATGCCGAGCCGGTCGAGTCCCGCCGCCGCGAGCAGCGTCGCATCGGCCTCGCCCGCCGCGATCTTGGCCAGCCGGGTCGCGACATTGCCGCGCAGCGGGACGATGACGAGGTCGGGACGCTCGCCGAGAAGCTGCGCGGCACGACGCGGCGACGACGTCCCGAGCCGCGCGCCGTGGGGCAGCGCGTCGAGGTTTGCCGCGCCGATCAGCCGGTCGCGGACGTCGGCGCGCGGCAGCATCGCGGCGACGGCGATACCGTCGGCGAGGCGCGTCTCGACGTCCTTCATCGAATGGACCGCGAGGTCGATCCGCCCGTCGAGCAGCGCTGCGTCGAGTTCCTTGGTCCACAGCGCCTTGCCGCCGATCTCGGCGAGCGGGCGGTCCTGCACCCGGTCGCCGGTGGTAACGACGACGACGATCTCGACCGCGACATCGTGGACCGCGACGAGCGCATCGCGGACCATGTTCGCCTGCGCCAGCGCCAGCGGCGAGCCGCGCGTACCGAGCTTGAGGACTTTCATCGCCAATCCTTGTGCAAGCGAAGGCGGCGATTGGCAAGATTCGCGGCCGATTGCAACGACCGGCGCGCCATGCGACGCGGCGCGCGGAACCCGCTATAGGGCAGCGCGTGACCGGCTTTCCCATGACCAACCCCCTCATCCTCGGCATCGAATCGTCGTGCGACGAGACCGCCGTCGCGCTCGTGCGCGGCGACCGGACGATCGTCGCGCAGTCGGTCGCGAGCCAGGACGCGGCGCATCGCCCGTTCGGCGGGGTCGTCCCCGAGATCGCCGCGCGCGCGCATGTCGAGGTCCTGACCCCGATGATCGAGCGCGTCCTTGCCGACGGCGGCGTGACGTTGGCCGAGATCGACGCGGTCGCCGCGACCGCGGGTCCGGGGCTGATCGGCGGGGTGATGGTCGGGCTGGTCACGGGCAAGGCGCTCGCCTTCGCCGCGAACAAGCCGCTGCTGGCGATCAACCACCTCGAGGGGCACGCGCTGTCGCCGCGGCTGGTCGACCCCGGACTGGCGTTTCCGTACCTCCTCCTGCTGGTGTCGGGCGGGCATTGCCAGTTGCTCGCGGTCGACGGCGTCGCGCGCTACCGGCGGCTGGCGACGACGATCGACGACGCGGCGGGGGAAGCGTTCGACAAGGTCGCCAAGCTGCTCGGGCTCGGCTTCCCCGGCGGCCCGGCGGTCGAGGCGGCGGCGCGGTCGGGCGACCTAGCACGCTTCAAGCTGCCGCGCCCGCTGCTCGGCTCCCCGGAGCCGCATTTTTCGTTTGCCGGGCTCAAGTCGGCGGTGCTGCGCGCCCGCGATGCGCTGCCGGGGTTGACCGCGACCGACGCTGCCGACCTCGCCGCCGGGTTCCAGGCCGCGGTCGTCGACTGCCTGCTCGACCGGACGGTCCGCGCGATGGCGCGGATGCCCGAGGCGACCGCGCTCGTCGTTGCTGGGGGAGTCGCCGCCAACGGCGCGATCCGCACGGCGCTGACCGGGCTCGCCGCCAGCCGCGGCCTGCCGTTCATCGCGCCGCCGCTGTGGCTGTGCACCGACAACGCGGCGATGATCGCATGGGCCGGGGCCGAACGCCTCGCGCTCGGCATGGTCGACGGGCTCGATGCGGTCGCCCGCCCGCGCTGGCCGCTCGACCCCGACGCTGAGCCGGTCCGTGGCGCCGGGGTCAAGGCATGAGCCTGACGACGATCGGGGTCGTCGGCGGCGGCGCGTGGGGCACTGCGCTGGCGCAGGTCGCCGCGGCGGCGGGAGCGCGGACACCGATCTGGGCGCGCGAGGCCGAGGTCGTCGCCGGGATCAACGCAGAACACGTCAACGCGCTGTTCCTGCCCGGGATCGCGCTGTCCCCGGCAATCGTCGCGGTGGCATCACTCGATGGGCTGGCCGACGCCGATGCGCTGCTGATCGTCACCCCGGCACAGGCGATGGCGACCGTCCTCGAGGGCCTCGCCGGTCAGTCGCCACGCCCGCTCGTGCTCTGCGCCAAGGGGATCGCTCCGGGAGGCCGGTCGATGGTCGAGGTCGCCGCCGCTGCGCTCCCCGACTGGCCGCTCGCGGTGCTGTCGGGCCCCACCTTCGCCCACGAGGTCGCCGCCGGGCTGCCGACCGCAGTGACGCTCGCCTGCGTCGACGAGGCGCTGGGCGAGGCCCTGTGCCGCCGCCTCGCGCTGCCTGCCTTCCGCCCATACTACAGCGCCGATGTCGTCGGGGCGTGCATCGGCGGCGCGGTCAAGAATGTTCTCGCGATCGCCTGCGGGGTCGTCGCCGGACGCCGCCTCGGCGACAATGCCCGGGCGGCGGTGATCACCCGCGGCTTCGCCGAGATGCTCCGCTACGGGCTCGCCTGCGGGGCGAGCGCGGCGACTCTGGGGGGTCTGTCGGGGCTCGGCGACCTCGTCCTGACGTGCACCGGGACCGCGTCGCGCAACTTCACCCTCGGCGTTGCGCTTGGCGAGGAGCGGCCCCCGGCGGCGGGGCGGACCGTTGCCGAGGGGGCGGCGACTGCGCCGGTGCTCGCTGCGGCGGCAGCGGCGCGGGGGGTCGAGATGCCGATCGTTGCGGCGGTGGCGGGGTTGCTTGACGGTTCGCTGACGGTGGAAGCGACGATATTACAACTGCTTAGCCGCCCCCTGCGCGCCGAGGTCTAGAAGTCGACCGCGACCCCGCGGCGTTCCCAATCACCGTAGCGGACCGGGTCGGGGCCGTCGCGGCCGCCGATCTCGGGAACCGGCTGCGACGGGTCCATCTCGGGCTCGGGAGCGCCCGGCACCGGCAGTTCGGGGGGCTGTTCGGTCGGCAACAGCGGCTCGGGCATATCGGGACGGGGGATCGAGGCCATTGCGCTTCTCCGGTGGATCGACTGAACTGACACCAACATAGAAGTGGGGAGGAAGGGTTCAAATGACCGATCTGAGCGGGCGGGCGATTGCGTTGACCGGGGCCGGGAGCGGGATCGGCCGCGCGCTGGCGATGCTGCTGGCGAAGAAGGGCGCTCGCCTCGCGCTCGCCGACAAGGATGCGGCGGGGCTGGCGGAGACCAAGGCGTTGCTCGGCAATTCGCCGGCGACGACGACGGTCCTCGACGTCACCGACGACGCCGCGCTCAAGGCGTGGATCGACGAGGCGGCGCGCGAATATGCCGGGCTCGACGGGATCATCAACAACGCCGGCCTGTCGATCATCGCGCCGTTCGCCGATACCCCCGTGGCCGATTTCGACCGGGTGATGGACGTCAACTTCGGCGGCGTCGTCTCGGGCTGCCGCCATGCCCTGCCGCACCTGCGCGGCCGCGATGCGGGGTGGATCGTCAACATTTCCAGCGTCTTCGGGATGATGGGCTATCCGACCCAGTCGGCGTACAACGCGTCGAAGTTCGCCGTCCGCGGGCTGACCGAAGCGCTGTACCTCGAGCTCGGCCAAACTGACCCCAACATCCGCGTCATCCGCGTCCACCCCGGCGGGATCAAGACCAACGTCGCCCGCAACGCCAAGTTCATCAAAGCGATGCCGGGGGCCGCGGGGGCAATGGACGACGGCGACGCCTTCGAGAAAGCCGCGCGGACCACCCCCGACCAGGCCGCCGCGACGATCGTCGCCGGGATGGAGAAGGGCAGCCCGCGCGTCTTGATCGGTCCCGACGCGAAGATGATCGACGCTCTGACCCGGCTGTTCCCGGTGTCGTACTACAAGCGGATCGGCAGCTTCCTCGGCGGCGGTAAGTAGGCGAGTCGCGCCTGCGCAAGTGTCAAGCCAGCTTGACGAAGTTGATGAACCTGACGCCACGTGAAGATGAAACGCGGGTTCCCCCCGGGTGTCCCGGTCACCGGCGCGACGTGTCGAGGGATGAGGGGAGGCCATCCTGCGACGCTGGGCAAAGAGGCCGGGTGTAGGACAGCATTATCTTGCCGGGGGTCTCCGGACGCTTGGCTAGAGCCGCCTTATTGTTTGGCCTCCAGCGTTTTCGCCGCTGCTTCCGGAGACAATTTGTTCGCTTCGCGGTCGACGAGCAGGTTTGCCCGCCGCATCGCCTCGACCCCGATCGACCCCACCAAGGGCCGCAGCGCCGTGTCGAGCGACCCGTCCTGCGCCCGTGCCGGGGAGACGAGCAACAGCGCGTCATACGCCGGGATCGCCCCCTTGGGGTCGGCCAGGACGACGAGATCCTGCGCCGCGATCCGCCCGTCACTCGAAAACGCCGAGATGACGTCGGCCTCGCCGCTCGCCAGCGCGCGGTACATGAAGGTCGGCTCGAACGACTTGTGGCGCTTGAAGGTCAGGCCATAGGCATCGCGCAAACCCGCCCATTCGGGGCGCGAGAGGAATTCGATGTCGGCCCCCAGCGTCAGCCCGGGCGCGGCGCGGGCGAGGTCGGCGATCGACACGAGGTGGAGCCGGGTGGCGAGATCGCGGCGGACGGCGAGGACGTAGGCGTTCTCGAAGCCGAGCGGGCCGACGACGCCGACCCCGTATTTTGCGTGGAGCTCGCGGGTGAGTTGGGAGAGCATCGCCGCGCGGGGCAGCTTTTCGGCGTGGCCGAGGATGCCGGTCCACAGCGTCCCGGCATAGTCGACATAGGTGTCGATATCCCCGCCGGCGAGCGCGCGGAAGGCAACCGCCGAGCCGAGGCCGGTGCGCTCGACGACCGCGCGCGGTGCGAGGCGCGCGGCGATGACGTCGGCGAGGATATATTGCTCGGAGAAGTTCTTCGCGCCGACGACGATCGGCTTGCCGGGCGCAACGGAGCCGAGTTGCGGGACGACCGCGAGCGCGCCGATCAGCATCAGCCCCGCAGCTCCGGCGAACATCTTGAAGCGCGATCCGGTGCCGAGCCCCGACTCGACCAGCCCGAGGAGCGCATCGACCGCGACCGCGAGCGCCGCCGCTCCGGCGCAGCCGACGAGGACGGCGACCCAATTTTCGGTCTGGAGGCCTGAGAAGATGAAGTCGCCAAGGCACGCCGCGCCGACCGCGGTCGCCAGCGTCGCCGCGCCGATCGTCCAAACCGCCGCCGTCCGCACCCCCGCCATGATCACCGGCGCCGCGAGCGGGAGCTCGACCTGGAGCAGCCGCTGGCGCACTGTCATGCCGACCCCGTCCGCCGCCTCGACGACGTCACGATCGACCCCCATCAGCCCGTTGAGACCGCCCCGCAGCAGCGGCAGCAGCGCGTAGAGCGTCAGCGCGAGCAGCGCGGGGAGGAAGCCCAGCACCGGCAGCGTCCCCCCGGTGACGCCGCGGACCGCGAGCAGCGCCGGGTAGAACAATGCGAGCAGCGCCAGCGCCGGGATCGTCTGGACGAGCCCCGCGCCCGCCAGCACCGCCCAGCGTGCGCCTGGGCGGGTGCGGGTGAGCAGCACCAGCGGCGTCGCGACGACGATCGCCAGCCCGAGTGCGGCGGCGCTGAGCGTGACGTGCGCGGCGAGTTTGACCGGCAGTTCGGCGAGTGCGGCGCTGAGTACGGGGCTCATCCGAGCAGCGCCGCGAGCCGCTCGGCCTGGCGGCGGGGCGACGCGATCATCGCCGCGACCGCCGGGTCGGCATGGCCGCGCATCAGCTCGGCCGGGGTCGCGTCGGCGGCGATCCGGCCGCGCGACACGACGATGACGCGGTCGGCGAGGAGGAGCGCCTCCTGCATGTCGTGGGTGACGATAAGGCTGGTCAGGCCGAGGTCGTCGTGGAGGCCGCGGTAGCGTGTCGCCAGCGCGTCGCGGGTCAGCGGGTCGAGCGCGCCGAACGGCTCGTCCATCAGGACGATCTTCGGGCGCGCGGCGAGGGCGCGGGCGACCCCGACGCGCTGGCGCTGGCCCCCCGACAAGGCGGCGGGGGCGCGTGTTCCGAGGCTCGGATCGAGGTCGACGAGGGTGAGCAGTTCATCGACCCGCGCGGCGATGTCGGCGGCGCTCCAGCCGAGCAGGCGCGGCACCGTGGCGATGTTGGCGGCGACGCTGAGGTGGGGGAACAGCCCGATCCCCTGGAAGACATAGCCGATGCCGCGGCGAAGTTCGGGCGGTGACACCGCGCCGACATCGCGCCCGTCGACGCGGACGGTGCCGCTATCGGCGTCGGTCAAGCGGTTGATAAGCTTAAGCAGGCTCGTCTTGCCCGACCCCGATGCGCCGACCAATGCGACGAAGCTGCCTTCCGCGATGTCGAGCGTGACATGGTCGACCGCCGTCGTCGCGCCGAAGCGCTTGGTGACATCGGCGAAGGCGATCGCGGCGGGCATTCCGCCAGACTACGCAGCCCGCCCGACCCAATGCAACGCGGCGCCGTTCGCGGCGAGCCACGCGCGCGCAGCCTTGATGTCGCCTTCGGTCAGGTCGGCGGCCAGCTTCCAGAAATCGCGGCCGTGGTTGGGGTGAACGAGATGCGCGACTTCGTGGGCGACGACCGACTGGCGCACCGTCGGCGGGGCGAGGATCAGCCGCCAGCTATAGCCGATCGCCCCGCTCGACGAGCAGCTGCCCCATCGCCCGGCGGGATCGCGGACAGCGACTCCAGTGACTTGGCGGTCGATCAGCGCGGCAATGGCGTGGGTTGCCGGGGCCATGTCGGCGAGCGCGGCGGCGCGGAGCCAGCGCAGGGTCCGCCCCGGCACCGTCGCCTCGGGTCCGCCGATGACGAGCCGGTCGCCTGCCCGCTTTACGCCGCGTGGATGCGACGAACTCCAGTTGATCCAAAGGTTTGTCCCATCGAACGGGATCGCCGTGCCGGGCGTGAATGGCACCGCGACCGGCCAGTTGGCGACCCGCGCGGCGATCCAGCCGTGATGCGCGGCGAGGAAGCTTTCGGCGTCGCCCAACCGTCCGCGTGCAGGCAAGGCGACCCGCACGAGGCCCCGCACCGCGTCGGCACGCAGGGTCAACCGCCGGGCCCGCGCCGACCGCTCGATCCGCACCTCGACCGCGCGCCCGGCGAATTGAACGACGCTAGAGCGGGGCGTCGATGACATGGTTTTCGAGATCGCCGGCGACGTCCTCGCTGATCGTCCAGCCGCGAACCGAAATCCCGGCGCGATGGACCGAGTCGGGGTCGCCAGAAACCAGCGGATGCCAGTCGGCGAGGCCCTGCCCGCGATGGATGCGGAGGTAACCGCAGGTCGACGGCAGCCAGTCGATCGTCTCGAGCTTGGCCGGGGTCAGGCGGACGCATTCGGGGACGTGCGCCTTGCGATTGCGATAGTCCTTGCACTGACCTGTCGCACCGTCGAGCAGGCGGCAGGCGACGTTGGTCGGCAGCAGTTCCCCGGTTTCCTCATCCTCGAGCTTATGGACGCAACAACGGCCGCAGCCGTCGCACAGGCTCTCCCACTGCTCGCGGCTCATCGCCGTCAGCGGCACGGTTTCCCAGAACGGCCTAGCGGACATAGGTCTTCAACTCCGCGGCGATCGCTTCCGGGGTGGCGCCGTGATCGAGGAACGACACCGGCTGGTTGGTCGGGTCCATCAGATAGACGATCGCGGTATGGTCGACGAGATAATCGGGGCCGGTCCCCGCCTTTTTTGCATAGACGCGGAACGCCTTGCGCGCGGCTTCGGCCTGCGCCGGGGTGCCGGTCAGCCCGACCATCGTCGGCGAAAAGGCGCGGACGAAGGTCTTCATCACCGCCGGGGTGTCGCGTTCGGGATCGACGGTGAGGAAGATCGGCACGACCTTCGCTGCTCGCGCCGGGTCGGCGGCGGCGAACGCCTTCATCCCCTGCGCAATTTTCTGGACGTCGACCGGGCAGACATCGGGGCAGAAGGTATAGCCGAAATACATCAGCCGCCAGCGCCCGGCGTAGGTCTTGTCGGTGACGGCATGCCCGTCCTGGTCGACCAGCGCGAACGGCCCGCCGACGCCGCTGCCGACGAGCGGCCCGGCGGGAGGCGGGGCCGAGCAGGCGCCGAGCGACGCGACGCCGATGAAGGCGGCGGCGAGGACGGCGTAAGGCAGGCGACGCCTGTTCATCGAAGGTTGGTCCGTCTAGGTTAGGGCAGCTCGATCGACCCGATACACAGGAGGCCCCATGCGCGCAGGCATCACTGCTTTTGCCGTCATCGCATCGATCGCCATCGCGGGTCCAGCGGCGGCGCAATTTTCCGATTCGTACAACTTCATCAAGGCGGTCCGCGACAAGGACGTCCAGAAGGCGCGCGAGATCCTCAACAAGCCGGGGACGACGGTGATCAACGCCCGCGAGCAATCGAGCGGCGACGCCCCGATCCATATCGTCGTCCGGCAGCGCGATCTCGCCTGGCTCGGATTCCTCCTCCAGGCGAACGCCGACCCGAACGTCCGCGACCGCGACGGCAACTCGCCGCTGCTGCTCGCCGCGACGTCGCGCTTTGCCGAAGGGGTGCGCGTGCTGCTGCTGGTCCACGCGGTCGTCGACCAGCGCAACAACTCGGGCGAGACGCCGCTGATCAAGGCGGTCCAGGCGAACGACCTCGACGACACCAAGCTGCTGCTCGACGCCGGCGCCAACCCCGACCTCGCCGACAACAGCGCCGGTTTTTCGGCGCGGCAATATGCGCAGCAGGGCGCGCACCAGCAGATGATCAAGCTCCTCGCCGAGAGCAAGCCGCGAGCGTCCGCGCCGATGCAGGGCCCGCCGCGCTGACGTAACCCCTCTAGCCAAATAAGAGAGGGGTTGCTCCACCCATCCCCGTAACGTTCATGTCGCATGGTCGGGACCCCCCGCCCGGCGTATGATCGCGCCAGTGGAGAATACCCGTTCATTCGTTTCAGCCGCGATCGAGCGTCCCGGCGTTCGCGTCCGGACGCTGGTGGCGTTGCGCTGGATCGCGATCGGGGGGCAGTTCGGGACGCTGATCGTCGTCGGGCTCGACCTCGATTTTCCGCTGCCATGGCCCTCTTTGATCGCGGCTGTAGCGGCGGCGGCGGTCCTCAACGTCGGCCTGTGGACGCTGTACCCGCGCAAGGCGCGCTTCAACGGACGCGACGCGCTGCTCCAGTTCGCCTTCGATCTCGTCCAGGCGGGGGTGCTGCTGTTCCTCACCGGGGGGTTGAAAAACCCGTTCATCATCCTGCTGATCGTGCCCGTGACGATTTCGGCGACGTTGTTGTCGGCGCGCGGGACGTTGCTGCTGATCGCGCTGGCGGCGGCGATCGTCTTCATCCTGTGGCGCTGGGCGCTGCCGCTGCCGTGGACCGGGCCGCCGTTGATCCTGCCCCCCGTCTACCGTTTCGGCGTCGTCGTCGCGGTCGCGCTCGCCGGGACCTTCCTCGCCGGTTATGCATGGCTGGTGTCGGCCGAGGCGCGCAAGCGGGCGCATGCCTTGATCGCGACGCAGGCGGCGCTCGAGCGCGAGTCGAAGATGTCGGCGCTCGGCAGCCTCGCCGCCGCCGCCGCGCACGAACTCGGCGGACCGCTCGGAACGATCACGCTGATCGCGCGCGAGCTTGCCGACAGCCTCGGCGACGATCCCGATTTCGGCGAGGACGTCCGCCTGCTCGACCGCGAGGCAGCACGCAGCCGCTCGATCCTCGTCGGCATCGCCCGTCGCGCCGAGGCCGAGGACCCGTTCCCGCGGCTGTCGCTCGACGCCCTGCTCCACGAGGTCGCGTTTCCGCTCGAACCGGCGCGCGTCCCGATCCATGTCGTCGCCGCCGGCGGCCCGGCGCCGATCATCCGCCGCACGCCCGAACTCCTCCACGGCCTCGCCAACCTCGTCACCAACGCCGTCCGTCATGCCGGATCGGCGGTAACGCTGACCGCGACGACGGCCGGGAGCGACGTTTGCATCAGCGTCGTCGACGACGGCGGCGGCTTTTCCGACTCGCTGCTGCCGCATCTCGGCGAGCCGTTCCTCGGGCCGTCGGTGTCGGGATCGGGCGGTACCGGGCTCGGCATCTTCATCGCAACGACGTTGCTCGAACGCACCGGCGGGCGCCTGAAATTCAGCAATCGCCGTGGCGGTGGAGCGCAAGTCGATGTTCGCTGGTTACGGTCGCATATAGAAGTGCAAGAAGTGGAATGATCATGGAAACAGCAGCGCTCGACCCCGCCGTCGCAACGGCGCACTTGCCCCTTCTGCTCGTTGACGACGACGCGCCGTTCCGCCAGCGGCTCCAGCTGACGCTCGAGCGCAAGGGCTTCGCCGTCACCGGGGCGGGGAGCATCGCCGAGGCACGGCGCCACGCGGGGACTCTCAAGCCCGGGCATGCGGTGGTCGACATGCGGCTCGACGACGGCAACGGGCTCGATCTCGTCACCGAATTGCGGGCGCTGCGTCCCGACATCAAGATCGTCGTGCTGACCGGCTACGGCAACCTTGCGACCGCAGTCGCGGCAGTCAAGGCCGGGGCGGTCGACTATCTCGCCAAGCCCGCCGACCCCGAGGACATCGTCGCCGCGCTGACCGCGCTGCCGGGCACAAGGCCCGAGGCGCCTGCCGAGCCGATGTCGGCCGACCGGGTGCGGTGGGAGCATATCCAGCGCGTTTACGAACTGTGCAGCCGCAATGTTTCGGAGACGGCGCGGCGGCTGAAGATGCACCGGCGGACGCTGCAGCGGATATTGGCGAAGCGTTCGCCGCGGTAGCGCGGGAGAGCGAGAGCGCTGCGGGGTCGTCTAAATCCTCCCCGCCTTCGGAGAGGGGGACCATGACCTTGCATGGTGGAGGGGCGGTCGAGCGGACTCAGCAGGCGGAGTTTGTCGCGCTGCCCCTCCACCATGCACCAAGAAGCGCGCGGTCCCCCTCCCCGAAGACGGGGAGGATTAAGGCAGCCGCAACCCCTCGTTCGCCCCCGGGTCCCCGAGCCACAACAGCCGCTGCGCCGCCCTCCGCCCGAAGCGTAGCGTCTCGGCCTTGCGCCGCGCCCCGCTCAGCTTGACCCACGCCGCCGGGCGAACGATCGCGGCGTCCCAGCGGTCGGCGATGATCAGCCCGGCGCGCTCCGGCTGGAACCACGCGCTGTCGAAATCATCGAGCGGAAACCCAGGCGGCACTGCCCAGTAATAGCGGTCGCAATAATCGAGGTATTCGGGCCACTTGCCGTCGCCGCGGAGGTCGCCGAGCGCGACCTTGATCTCGACCAGCGTGATCAGCCCGTCGCTGCCGATCCCGACGACGTCGGCGCGCCTGCCGTTGCCGAGCGGCACCTCGGTCAGCGGAGCGATGCCGGCGTGCCATAGTAACCGCGACACGCCGCGCGCAACGTCCTGCGCGGTCGATGCAACCGGTGCGAGTTCAGAGGGGGAGGCGAGTTCGGGAACGCTGGCCATCGGCGCAGCGTATCAGAACAAGCCGGGAACGAAAACCGATTTAGCGGTAGAAGACGTGGTTACCGATCGTGCCGACCTTGTGGAGGTTCGACCAGCTGGCGTTGACGCGGGTGGCATGAAAATTCATCGCGCGTGGGGCGACGACGTCCCAGGCGGCGGTGGCGGCGATAGCGGCGATCGCCTTGGCGGTCTGCCAGTCACGCGACGCGGCGGGGGTGCGGGCCTTGTCGAAGCTGAACTGGCCATGCTGGTTGATCACGCCGCAGACGCTGTCGGCGAACCTGCCCGAGGCGACGCGGTTGAGGATGACCTGGGCGACGGCGAGCTGGCCTTCGAGCGGCTCGCCGCGGGCTTCGAAATAGACGGCGCGGGCAAGGCATTCGCGCTCGCCGTAGGCGGTCGGCTCGGCATTCATGGTCCGGGCAACGAGGGTCGCGAGTTCGGCCGGGCGCGGCAGGGCAACGGCGGCGGTATCGCTATTGGCGGTCTGGTTACTGGTCGTGAACTCGACGGCCGGTTCGGCGGTCTCGACGCTCGTGGCGACGATCGGGCTCAGCGCGAGGGCGGCGACGGGGAACTGTCCCGCGGCCGGAAGGAGCGTCATCGCCACGGCCAGAGTGGCCAGCCGGGCGAAAATCGGAAACCTGAAGGTCATTCGTTCGCTTGCTACCCACGGCGTTCCCGGATCCGCTCGGCCTCGATCCGTGTGATCGCGCGTCGCTGGGCTGAACCCGGTTCGGTCCGCTTGGGCTGATGATCACCGGACCCGCCCACGGTTCCGGCACTCGATGCATCCGGGTTAAGCGACGTTCATATTGAGGCAAGGTCAGTCGATCGTTTCGTCGATGAAGCGTGCTGGATCAGGGGTGTCCAGTTCAATTACCCACAGATCGGGGTCGAATCCACGCTGGCGCGCCACCCACGAATCGACCGAGTCGCCCGATGCAGAAGTCCGCCAGGCATAACTTCCCGACTGAGCAAGGACCCGTTGCAGGGCGCGAGTCTCTCCCGAACGCTGGCGATGAATCAGGACGACGCTGCCGGCAACAGCGTCGCCGCGGTGGAGGACGGTGGCGAAATCACCGGCGGCGTTGACCCGTCGGAGCAGTGCGCTGGTCCACGTCCCCGCCGACAGGCGGGGCTCGGTCAAGCCGCCTCGCTCCGCGCATCCCCGGTGACGAGGGCATACAACGCATCAGCCGACGCGCTCCCGCGCAGCTTGGCACAGAATTCGCGGTCGCGCAGCGCCCGGCTAACGCGGGCGAGTGCCTTGAGATGCTCGGCCCCCGCTCCGGTCGGCGCGAGCATTAGCACGACGAGGTCGACCGGCAGCCCGTCGAGCGCGGCGAAGTCGACCGGCGCGGCGAGCTTGGCGATCACCGCGACGATCCGCGGCAGCGTTTCGAGACGCCCGTGCGGGATCGCGGTGCCGGCACCGAAGCCCGTCGAACCGAGCGCCTCGCGCGCGAGAATGACCTCGGCGACATACCCTGCGTCCTGCCCGGTCAGCCGCGCGACGTGCGCCGCCATCGCCAGCAGCACCGCGCGCTTGTTGACCGCGTGCAAGTCAAACAGAACGGAAGGCGCAATCAGGTCGCCGAGTGCGATCATCAGACCCTCGGCTCGACCCAGCCGATGCTGCCGTCTTCGCGCCGGTAGACCATGTTGTGGACCCCCGACTTGCTGTTCCTGAACAGCAGCGCAGTGGTGTTGCGCAGGTCGAGCATCATCACCGCGTCGCTCACCGTCGCCTCGGGGATGTCGACGCGGGTTTCGGCGATGATCAACGGGTTGTCGTCGATCACCTCCTCGGCCGGCGCGGCGAAGATCGTGTAGGCGGCGTTGTCGAGGTCGGTGTCGCTCTCGACGGCGCGGCCATTGCCCGGGCCATTGCGGTCCTTAAGGCGGCGCATGTAGCGACGCAGCTGCTTGTCGATGCGGTCCGCGGCACCGTCGAACGCGGCGTGCGCGTCCTGCGCCTCGGCGCGGCCCTTGAGGATCAGGTCGGCCATGACGTGCATGACGATGTCGACCGCAAAGCCGGCGTGCGGCCCCGGGCTGAGCGTGACGTTGGCGCCGATCGTCCGGCTGAAATACTTGTCGGCGATACTGCGCAGCCGGGTCTGGACGTGCTCGCGGAAAGCGGCACCGGCGTCGACCTGATGGCCTGAAACCCGGATCTCCATGAACGTCTCCTTGTGGCGGGCGGTGGCTCTAGGCCCGGCCCCGGATGCCGTCAATCAGCCGGGGTCGACTGGGAATTGGGCAACGCTACGACAACCAGACAGGATCCGTCAGCCCCCCGACGAACGCGGCGTGGCGGGCGAGTTCTTCGGCGGACGCCGCATGGGCCCGCGCCGCAACCAGCGTCCGCGGTGCCATCGCTTCCTCGACGACCGCGTCGGCGGTGAGGTCGAAGCCGATCTGCCTGCCGCCGGTCAATTCGACATAGACCCGCGCGAGCAGTTCGGCGTCGATCAGCGCGCCATGCTTCGACCGCCCCGACAGGTCGATGCCGTAGCGATTGCACAAGGCGTCGAGGGTGTGCTTCGCTCCCGGATGCTTCTTGCGCGACAATTCGAGCGTGCAAACCGCACGATGGGCCGGGATCGGCGGCATCCGCGCGCGGCGCAGCTCCCAGTTGAGGAACTCCATGTCGAACACGGCATTGTGCGCGACCAGCGGCGAATCCTCGATGAAAGCGAGGAAGTCGTCGACCACCGCCTCGAACACCGGCTGGCCGGTAAGGAAGGCGGTCGACAGGCCGTGAACGCCCTCGGCGTCCTTCGGCATCATCCGGCACGGGTCGATGTACGAATGGAAACTGCGCCCGGTCGCGACCCGCCCGCGCAACTCGATCGCGCCGATCTCGACGATACGGTGGCCATCACCGGGCATGATGCCGGTCGTTTCAGTGTCCCAGACTATCTCGCGCATGACTCTATCTAGCGTCGATCCGACCCCAGACAAGTCACTGCCCGGCAACGATCGCCTTGACCGCGCGCCACGTCGCGATCTTCGACCCGCCCGTCGGAATGACGATGTCGGCAAGCGCCTGCTTTTCGGCGTCAGGGACCTGCCGGGCGAGGATCGCGTCGAACTTCGCCGGGGTCATGCCGGGCCGGGCGAGGACGCGCGCGCGCTGTATCTCGGCGGGGGCGGAGACGACCGCGACGAGGTCGCACTGCTCCGCGCCGCCGCGCTCGTACAGCAAGGGAATATCGAGGACGACGAGCTGGCGGGTGCGGTAGCGGACCATGAAGCGTGCTCGCGCTTCGGCGACCAGCGGATGGACGATCGCCTCGAGCGTCCGCAGCCGGTCGCCATCGCCGAACACCGCCGCCCCGAGCGCAACGCGATCGAGGACGCCGTCGGCGACGACCCCGGGAAACGCCGCGTCGATCGCCGCGATCGCCGCGCCGCCCGGCGCTTGGAGTGCATGGACCGTCGCGTCGGCGTCGAACACCGGCATCTTCAACCGCCGGAACATCGCCGCGACGGTCGACTTGCCCATCCCGATCGACCCGGTGAGGCCGAGGACGATCATGCGGTCAGCAGCGTGCGGAGTTCGGCGTCGTATTCGCGCGGGGCGGGAGCGCCGAAGAACAGCTCGAAAGCGGCTGAAGCCTGGCCGATCAGCATCGAAAGGCCGTCGATCGTTCGCAGCCCGCGCGCCCGGGCGGCGGCGAGGAGCGGGGTTTCGAGGGGCGAATAGACGATATCATAGACCATCGTATCCTCCGGATAGCGGTCGAGATCGATGTGTAGCGGCGGTTGCCCGAGCATACCCAGCGTAGTCGCGTTGACGACGAGATACCGGGCAGGCCTGTTGTTTGGTGCAGGGTCGCTCGGGCTCGGCGCGTTGTCGCTGGAAGGCCGTTGCAGATCGTCAAGTGAGGCAAAGTGGACGGCGTCACCCGCGCTGCCTGACGCAACTGCCAACCGCTCGGCCTTGGCAAGATCACGCCCATAGACGGTGATTTCACTCCCCCAGCCATGCGCAATCGCCTGCGCGGCGCCACCCGTGCCGATCAAATGGACGTGCGATCCGGCGTTCGCGGCCTCGACCTCGGCGCGCCACGATTTCAGCGCCGAGTGAAAGCCATCGCCGTCGGTGTTGAAGCCGACCAGCCTGCCGTCTTCAACCACGACGGTGTTGACCGCGCCGATCTCCGCCGCAAGATCATCGAAGTGATCGAGATACGCCATCACCGCGACCTTGTGCGGCACGGTGACGTTGACCCCGCGCAACCCCAGTGCGGGCAGCGCGCGGATCGCCTCGCCGAGTCGCTCCGGAGCGACTGCGAACCGCCCATAGTCGCCATCGATGCCGAGTTTCGCCAGCCAGAAGCGGTGGATCAGCGGCGACTTCGAGTGCGCGACTGGCCAGCCGATCACCCCCGCCGAGGGCGGCAGGCTCACGCCGCCAACTCGCCGCGTGTCCGCAGATAATCGAGCACCGCGAGCAGCGGCAGCCCCTGGATGACGAACGGGTCGCCCATGACTTTCGTGAACAATTGCGCCCCCAGCCCCTCGATCCGGTACGTCCCGACGCATCCCAGCACCGCATCGCCCTCGCAGTCGAGATAGTCGGTAATGAACGCGTCGGACAGCGACCGCATCGTCAGCCGTGCGTTATCGCTCGCCCGCCACACCGCGACGCCGTCCTCGGCAATCACCGCCGCCGCGATCAGGCGATGCTCCGCCCCCATCAACCGCCGGAGCTGTGCCGCAGCGCCCGCACGGTCGCCCGGCTTGTCGAGCATCGCGCCATCGGCGGTCACCAGCACCTGATCGGCACCGAGGACGAGGCCGCGGACCCGCCGCGAGACCTTGATCGCCTTGGTCTCGGCGAGGAGGTCGGCAACCCGGTCGGGCCGCGCCCGTTCGGCAGCCAACCCGTCCTTGATCGACTCCTCGTCGACCAGCGGCGCCTGCGCGGTGAACGCCACGCCTGCAGCCGCCAGCATCGCCCCGCGCGCCGGACTCGTCGACGCGAGGGTGATCACTTCGCCTCGAGTTCGACGTCGCCGTCGGTCCGCGCCTGGGCGAGATTGATGATCGCCGCCGCGGTCTCCTCGATCGACCGTCGCGTGACGTCGATCACCGGCACGTCGTTGTCGGCGAACAGGCGGCGCGCGAACGCGACCTCCGCGGCGACGAGCGCGGTATCGACGTAAGCGGTATCGGCGGTTTGCCCGAGCGTCAGCAGCCGGTTGCGGCGGATCGCGATCAGCCGTTCGGGCGAGGTCGTCAGCCCGACGACGAGCGGCTTGGCGAGGTGGAACAACGATGCCGGCGGCGGCGATTCGGGCACCAGTGGGATGTTCGCGGTCTTGTAGCCGCGGTTGGCGAGGTAGATCGACGTCGGAGTCTTCGACGATCGCGACACCCCGGCGATGACGATGTCGGCTTCCTCCCAGTCGTCGGCCCCGACGCCGTCGTCGTGCGCCATGGTGAAGTGGATCGCGTCGACCCGGCGGAAATACGCTGCATCCATGACGTGCTGGCGTCCCGGCCGGGTCACCGCCGACTGGCCGAGGAATTGCGACAGCGCGTTGATGATCGGGTCGAGCACCGATACCGCCGGCAACGCTAGCTGGTCGCAGCGCAATTCGAGGCGGTCGCGAACCGCACCGTTGATCAGCGTATAGAGCACCAGCCCCGGGCGCTTGGCGATTTCCTCGACGACTCGGTCGAGATGCCCCTCTGACCGGACCATCGGCCAGAAATGCTTGATCGTGTCGGTGCCCTCGAAGCGCCCGAGTCCCGCCTTGACGATCGATTCGAGCGTCTCGCCGGTCGAGTCGGAGACGAGATGAAGGTGCAAACGCGACATGACCGAAATATTTCGTTCCAGCGAAATCTGGGGATAAGTCCGCCATCAGCGGTTAGCGGCTTGGGCCGAACCCGGCAAGGCACAGGTTTCGCCTATAGCATGCACCGCTCGTCCACAGGTGGACGGCGCCGACCGGGCACCTGTTAACAACGGGGACAAGTCGGCCGCTCGTCGCAAATCCGGCACATTGCCCGGTCCGATGCCACTGCCCGCAGTGGATAAGACCGAAATGCCGCTGACTCACAGCACTACAACCTCCTCTAAGTCTTTTAAGATTCTTGGAGAGTAGTAGTGCGCGATCCGCGACGTGGCCGGGGCTTGACGCCGCGCTGCCGCCGGGGTTTGCAGGGATCATGATCTCCAGCGCCGCGACCTCACCGATCCTCGCCGTCCTTGGCGGCGAGCACCTCGACCCGCCGCCGGTGTGGCTGATGCGGCAGGCGGGGCGCTACCTTCCCGAATATCGCGCGCTGCGGGCTGAAAAGGGCGGGTTCCTGGCGCTCGTCTACGACAGCGCCGCCGCGTGCGAGATCACCCTCCAGCCGATCCACCGCTTCGGCGTCGATGCTGCGATCCTGTTCTCCGACATCCTGATCGTGCCGCACGCGATGGGGCAGGATCTGAGCTTCGGGGTCGGCGAGGGGCCGCGCCTCGTCCCCGCGCTGCTCGACGGGATGTTCGACGGCCTGACCCCGGTTCTCGAGCGGTTCTCGCCGATTTACGACACCGTCCGGCGGGTCAAGGCGGCGCTATCGCCCGAGACCGCGCTGATCGGCTTCGCCGGCAGCCCGTGGACCGTGGCGACGTACATGGTCGCCGGGCAGGGCAGCAAGGACCACGAGCTCGCACGGCGGCTGGCGTACCGTGACCCGTCGGCGTTCGGGGCGCTGATCGACCGGATCGTCGCGGTCACCGTCGACTATCTGTCAGGGCAGATCGAGGCCGGCGCGCAGACCGTCCAGCTGTTCGACAGCTGGTCGGGGAGCCTCGCGCCATCGGAGTTCGAGCGCTGGGTGATCGCCCCGACCGCGGCGATCGTCGGCCGCCTGATGGTCCGCCACCCCGACATCCCGATCATCGGCTTTCCTAAGGGCGCGGGCGCGAAGCTCGCGGCGTACGCCGCCGAGACCGGGGTCGACGCGGTCGGCCTCGACGAGACCGTCGACCCGGCGTGGGCCGACGCAATGCTGCCGCCGGGGATGCCGGTCCAGGGCAACATCGACCCGCTTGCGCTGATCACCGGCGGCGAGACGCTCAAGGCCAGTGTCGCACGAATTCGTGCTGCGTTCGACGAGCGCCCGCATATCCTCAACCTCGGCCACGGCATCCTCCAGGACACGCCGATCGCGCATGTCGAGGCGTTGCTCGAGATGGTCCGCAATGGGGAGCGCAACTGATGGACGTCGGATCGACCGCGTATTTGTGGGTCAAGGCGTTCCACGTCATCGCTGTCATCTTCTGGATGGCCGGACTGTTCATGCTGCCGCGTTTCCTCATCTATCACATGGAGTCGGGGGTCGGCTCGCCCGAGGATACGGCGTGGATCGAGCGCGAGCGGCGGCTGAAGCGGATCATCCTGACGCCGGGGTTGATCGTCGTGTGGATCCTCGGGGTGACGCTGGCGGTCAGCTACGGCCTCGCCGGACAGGGCTGGCTGCACACCAAGATAGCTCTCGTCGTGCTGCTTTCGGGCTATCACGGCTGGGCCTCGGCGACCGCGTCGAAGTTCGCCAAGGGCGTTCGGCCGTATAGCAACAAGACACTGAGACTGTTGAACGAAGTTCCGGCACTGGCGGCGATCGCGATCGTTATTCTCGTCGTCGTCAAACCTTTTTAATCGAGGAGAGCGAAGATGGCCGAGCAGAAATCGAACAAGGAAGCGCGCAAGCCCAAGGCGAAGAAGGTCAAGACGATCGCCGCCAATCCGTCAACCAAGGGTACCGCGCCAAAGTCGTGATGTTTCGCGCCCGCCGGATCGCTTGACCGGCGGGCGCATCCCTCTTACGTTCGATACAGCGCCGCCATCCTGGCGGAGCGCTCCCCCGTTGCCATCGCTTTTCCCCATCGCGACAGTGCCCGGACGACCTGCAAAGTATCTCCATGCATCTCCATGATCTGAAACGAAAAACTCCCGCCGAGCTGGTCGTCATGGCCGAGGCGCTCGGGGTCGAAAACGCGTCGACGCTGCGCAAGCAGGACATCCTGTTCGCCATCCTCAAGACCGAGGCCGACAACGGCACGACGATCATGGGGACCGGCACGATCGAGGTGATGAATGACGGCTTCGGCTTCCTCCGCTCGCCTGAGTCGAATTACCTCGCCGGCCCCGACGACATCTACGTCTCGCCGAACCAGGTGCGGAAGTTCGGTGTTCGCACCGGCGACACGATCGAGGGCGAGATCCGCGCACCCAAGGACGGCGAGCGGTATTTCGCGCTGACCAAGCTGATCGCGATCAACTTCGACGACCCCGACGTCGTCCGTCATCGGACCAATTTCGACAATCTGACGCCGCTCTATCCCGACGAGAAACTGCGCCTCGATACGCTCGACCCGACGATCAAGGACAAGTCGGCGCGGGTGATCGACATCGTCGTCCCGCTCGGCAAGGGCCAGCGCTGCTTGATCGTCGCCCCGCCGCGCGTCGGCAAGACGATCATGATGCAGAACATCGCGCGGTCGATCTCGGCGAACCACCCCGAGGTCTACCTCATCGTCCTGCTGATCGACGAGCGTCCCGAGGAAGTCACCGACATGCAGCGGACGGTCAAGGGCGAGGTCATCTCCTCGACCTTCGACGAACCCGCCACGCGCCACGTCCAGGTCGCCGAGATGGTCATCGAAAAGGCCAAGCGCCTCGTCGAGCACAAGCGCGACGTCGTCATCCTGCTCGACAACATCACCCGCCTCGGCCGCGCCTACAACACCGTCGTCCCGTCGAGCGGCAAGGTCCTGACCGGCGGTGTCGACGCCAACGCCCTCCAGCGCCCGAAGCGCTTCTTCGGCGCGGCGCGTAACATCGAGGAAGGCGGCTCGCTGACGATCATCTCGACCGCGCTGATCGACACCGGCAGCCGGATGGACGAGGTCATCTTCGAGGAGTTCAAGGGCACCGGCAACGCCGAAATCGTCCTCGACCGCAAGATCGCCGACAAGCGCGTCTTCCCCGCGATCGACATCGGCAAGTCCGGAACCCGCAAGGAAGAATTGCTCGTCGACAAGAATACATTGTCGAAGATGTGGGTGTTGCGCCGTATCTTAATGCAGATGGGCACCATCGACGCGATGGAGTTCCTCCTCGACAAGATGAAGGATTCGAAGAGCAACGAAGACTTCTTCGACGCGATGAACCACTAGTTGAGAGATCGCGACTTTAGGCGTTGAGCAAAGTTGCTGGGTCGCTGCTATTGCGGCGGCCCAGCTTCTATTTAAGCCGGGCCGCTGAAATTAAATCTTCCTTGGCGCGTCAAGGCACCAAGATCGTCGACCCCATCGTCTTGCGGCCTTCCATCGCCCGATGCGCTTCAGCCGCATCCGCAAGTGCAAACTTCGCCCCGATATCGACGACGATCGTGCCATCGGCAATCAGGTCGAGCAGCCGCGTGGTTCCGGTCAGCATCTCGTCGCGCGTGGCATAATAATCCATCATCGTTGGGCGGGTGACGAACAGCGAGCCGTGACGCGTGAGGGTACTCAGCTCGACCCCGGTGACCGGTCCGCTTGCATTGCCATACGACACCAACAATCCGCGCTTGGCGAGCGAGGCGAGCGAGCCCGCCCAGGTGTCGGCCCCGACCCCGTCGAACACGACATCGACGCCCTTGCCGTCGGTCAGCTCGCGGACGGAGGCGGCAACATCCTCATCGCGGTAGAGGATGACCTCGTCGGCACCCGCTTCCCGCGCAATCGTCGCCTTGTCATCGCTTCCCGCCGTGCCGATGACCCGCGCACCGGCGTGCCGGAGCCATTGGACGAGCAGCTGGCCAACGCCGCCAGCAGCGGCGTGAACGAGGACGGTCTGTCCCGCCTCGACCTTGGCGCAGCGTTCGACCAGCATCTCGGTGGTACAGCCCTTGAGCATCGCGGCGGCCGCGATCTCGTCGGTTACCAGCCCCGGCAGCGCAACGACCCGGCTCGCGGGGATCAGGCGTTCGGTCGCATACGCGCCGACCGGTCCCGAGCAATATGCGACGCGATCGCCTACGGCGAAGTCGAGCACCTCGGCGCCGATAGCCTCGACCACTCCAGCCGCTTCAAGCCCGATGCTACTCGGCAGGGGGAGCGGATAGAGCCCGGTGCGGTGATAGGTATCGATGAAGTTGACGCCGATCGCGGTCTGACGAATGCGTACCTCGCCGGGTCCGGGATCGTCGACCTGAACGGTATCGAAATAAAACACTTCGGGGCCACCGGTGGTGTCGAAACGGATCGCTTTGGCTTCGCTCATAGAGTCGTCCTCGGTCGCTTGGCGGTTGCCGTGACCAACGCTAGACTTTGACGTTCGCCGCAGCAAAGGTCCGGTCTGCATGAAGATTACCTTCGACATCGACTGCTCGCCGCAAGAAGCACGGGCATTTCTCGGCCTTCCCGACCTCGAGCCGCTCCACGCGCTTTACCTCGACCGGATGAAGAGCTTCGTCACCGAGGGCGTCGGCCCCGCCGATTTCGAACGGATGGCACGGACGTGGATGCCGGGGATGAGCGAGGGTCTCGAGACGTGGCGTAATGCGCTATTCAATGCCGGACGGTCGAAGACAGACTAGCGGCCAACTTGTGACGACAATCTACGCGCTGTCGAGCGGCCGACCCCCGGCAGGCATCGCGGTCATCCGCATCTCGGGTAATAGGGCAATGGATTCCCTCGCGGTCCTGACCCGGAAGCCGCTCCCGGCGCCACGGTCGCTTATTCGCCGCTGGCTGATCGATGCCGATGGCTCGCCTCTCGACGACGCGATGGTGGTGGCTTTTCCTGGTCCGGCAAGCGCAACCGGCGAAGATATGGTCGAGCTCCACCTTCACGGCGGTCGCGCTGTCATCGCCGCAGTCCTCGGCGCGCTCGCCGCGCTTCCCGGGCTGGAGCTGGCCAAGCCGGGGGCGTTCACTCGGCGGGCGTTCGACAACGGCAAACTCGACCTGTCGCAGGTCGAAGGGCTCGCCGATCTGATCGATGCGGAGACCGATCTGCAACGGCGCCAGGCATTGGACCATGCACAGGGTTTTTTGCGCGGTCGGGTTGGTGCATGGCGCGCGACGCTGATCGAGACCCGCGCCGATCTCGAGGCGAGCCTCGACTTCGCCGATGAGGATGATGTTCCCGCCGCCATCACGCCGGCGGGCCGTAAGCGGCTGGCAGCGTTGCTTGATGATCTCGACGCCGCGATGATCGATGCGGGGCGAGGCGAGCAGATCCGCGACGGACTCACCGTGGCCATCACGGGCCCGGTCAACGCCGGAAAGTCTAGCCTTGTCAACGCGATCGCCCGACGCGACGTCGCTATCGTGAGCGAGCATGCCGGCACCACGCGCGACGTTCTCGAGGTCCGTCTGGATTTGAGCGGAGTAGCCGTTACCCTCCTCGACACCGCCGGACTACGCCCGACCAGCGACCCGGTAGAGGCCGAGGGCGTTAGACGAGCGATCACGCGCGCCGATGCTGCAGATCTTGTCATAGTAATGGGTGAGGCGTCCGGCCGGGCCGGGGACTTACGCGTCATCGGCAAGTCGGATTTGTTAGGTCGTTGTGCGGGGTGGGACGACGACATCCTCTATCTGTCCACGGTAACTCGCGATGGCATCGACCTGCTGCTCGACCGATTGACCAGCTGGGCCGCTGATAAAGTCGTGCGGAGCGAGCCTGCTCTGATCACTCGCGAGCGGCATCGGGAAGCGATCACAGGCGCTCGTTTTGAACTCCGCAGTGCGTTGTCGATAACCGACGCCGTGCTGGCCGCAGAACATTTGCGTCTGGCGAGCAGTCTCCTCGATACAGTTATCGACCAGGTGACCACCGATGACGTTCTGGATGCGATCTTCTCACGCTTCTGCCTCGGCAAATGACGTGTTCCACGTGGAACATTTTGACCTCAATCGGGCGCCGCAGTAGGGACCGATATGCGCAGCTTCGATGTATTGGTAGTGGGCGGCGGCCATGCCGGTTGTGAGGCCGCGGCAGCGGCTGCTCGCATGGGTGCGAACACTGCGCTTGTAACCTTACGCCTGGGGGACATCGGCGTCCTCTCGTGCAATCCGGCAATCGGCGGGCTGGGCAAAGGGCACCTTGTTCGCGAAATCGACGCGCTCGACGGATTGATCGGTCGGGTCGGAGACGTTGCTGCAATCCAGCACCGTCTGCTTAACCGAAGCAAGGGACCCGCGGTCCAAGGACCGCGAGCGCAACTCGACCGCAAGCTTTACGCCGCCGCAATGCGCCGCGCGATTGCGGATCAGCAGGGACTGGAGGTTATCGAGGCTTCGGTCGACTCCTTCATTATTAAACCTGACGGGCGTGTGGCGGGCGTCAATACGTTGCTCGGTCCGATTGCAGCCACGAGCGTCGTCCTGACAACCGGCACCTTTCTCGGTGCGACTCTGCACCATGGCCTGTCGACGATGCCGGGCGGGCGTTTTGGCGGAGCGGCGTCGAACCGCTTATCAGCAACCGTGCTTGGGCTTGGCTTGCCGATGACGCGCTTCAAGACTGGAACGCCCCCGCGCCTCGACGGGCGCACGATCGACTGGTCCAGGATGGAGATGCAATACGGCGATGCATCACCGGTCTATCTGTCTGATGCAGGCTTTGTCGCAGAGCGGAGAGCACCACTGCCTTGCGCAGTAACGCGAAGCAATCCGGCCGCCCATGAAATCATCCGGCAGAACATCGCGCTAGTGCCGATGTATGCCGGCAAGATCGACGGCATCGGGCCGCGATATTGTCCGTCGATTGAAGACAAGGTCATGCGCTTCGGCGATCGCGACGGGCATCAGATTTACCTCGAGCCAGAGGGCTTCGACGACCCGCTCGTCTATCCCAACGGGATTTCCACCTCGCTCCCCGCCAACGTCCAAGCTGAGTTTATCGCCGCGATCTACGGTCTCGAGCGCGCCAAGATTGTGCGGCCCGGATATGCAGTCGAGTACGGTGTAGTCGATCCCCGCGTTCTCGCTCCGACATTGGCGCTGCGGGACCGACCGGGATTGTTCCTGGCGGGACAGATAAACGGCACGACCGGATACGAGGAGGCTGCGGGCCAAGGTATCGTCGCGGGAATAAACGCCGCACGCGCCGCAGCGCAACTGTCGCCGATGATATTCGACCGCGCGTCATCCTACCTCGGCGTAATGATCGATGACCTCGTTACGCAAGGTGTCAGCGAGCCATATCGCATGTTCACCTCGCGCGCCGAGTACCGTCTCAGCTTGAGGATCGATAATGCTGGCGAGCGACTTACGCCGGTCGGCATTGCCATCGGCGTTGTCGGCGCGGCACGGCGAGACCGGTTTGTCGCGCGCAATGAAGCTATTGAAGCCGCGCGCCGGCTGGTGTCTAAGCTGGGCGCAACCCCGAACCGCGTCGCATGCGCAGGGATCGCTGTAAATCTCGATGGGAGGTCGCGCACGGCAGCGGAGTGGCTGACCCATACCGATGTCGATTGGGCCGCTGCCACCAAGGTCTGGCCCGAACTTGCTGACGTGCCAAGTGCGATTGCCGACACCATCGCGACTGATATGAAGTACGCCATCTACCTCGATCGCCAAGCAACTAGCATAGCCAAGTTCCGGGCCGATGGAGGCCTGTCGCTCCCCGAAGATATCGATTTCGCATCTATTGCCGGGTTATCGAGCGAAATGGTCGACCGGCTTACTGCGGCGCGCCCAACCACAATTGGCGCTGCTACGCGCATTCCCGGCGTGACCCCCAGCGCGTTGACGGCTCTACTTTCGTACTCCCGTCGCGCCGCGTGAGCCAACGCGAAGCCTTTGAACTTGCTTACGATGTTCCACGTGGAACAATGGAAAAGCTGGATATCTATCTATCTTTGCTCATCGACTGGCAAACGCGGATGAACCTCGTCGCATCGTCGACGCTTGATGTCGTTTGGGAACGGCATTTCGCCGACTCTGCACAGCTGAGCAAATTGGTGACGACACCGGTCGAGCGCTGGCTTGATCTCGGCAGCGGCGCCGGCTTTCCTGCGCTTGTACTAGCCCTATTTTGCCCGGGGACCTTTCATCTCGTCGAAGCGACAGCAAAGAAATGTCGCTTCCTTTCGGAAGCGGTTGAGCGGCTTGACCTCGAAGCCCGCGTGGTGATTCACAACCGCCGAATCGAGGCACTGCCGGCAGTCGCTGCGGATATCATCACCGCGCGGGCGTGTGCATCGCTCGGGCAGCTGTTCGCGTGGGGACTCCCGCATGGGCGCGGTGCGCGATGGCTTTTGCTCAAAGGCCGCAGCGCGCTCGACGAAGTCGCGGCGGCACGCGCGATGTTCACGTTCGACTGCTCATTGATCGCTAGTCGGACCGACCCCGAAGCGCGTATCATCGACGCGAAACGAGTTCGGAGGCGGCAATGAAGATCGCGATCGCGAACCAGAAGGGCGGCGTTGGCAAAACTACCACCGCGATCAACCTTGCGACGGCGCTTGCCGCGGCGGGCAAGTCGGTTCTGCTGCTCGACATGGATGCGCAGGGTAATGCCTCAACCGGGCTGGGGATCGACCGGCGCGCGCGTGATTGCTCGATCTACGACGTTATTCTTGGCGAAGCATCAATCGCCGAGGCGACGTTACCGACCGCGGTTCCCGGCCTGTCGATCGTTCCGTCGACATCGGCACTTGCTGGGGCCGAGGTTGAACTGGTCGGACTCGACCGGCGCAACCGTCGTTTGGCCGACGCGATCGATGCTGCTCCTGCCTATGATTTCATCCTGACCGACTGTCCGCCGTCGCTGGGATTGTTGACCTTGAACGCTTTGACCGCTGCTGAGTCGGTACTGGTGCCGTTGCAGTGCGAGTTCTTCGCGCTCGAAGGTCTGAGCCAGCTGCTCGATACTATCGAGCGGGTGCGGTCGGGGCTCAATCCCGCGCTGCGATTGCTTGGCATCGTTTTGACAATGGCCGACCGGCGGAATCGCCTTTCCGAGCAGGTTGTTGCCGACGTCCGGGCGGTGATGGGTGCGCAAGTCTTTGAAACGACTATTCCGCGAAACGTCCGCCTGTCCGAGGCGCCGAGCCACGGGATGCCGGCGCTGGTCTATGATCTGCGCTGCGCGGGGTCGCTCGCTTATATCGCGCTCGCGCGTGAGGTGTTGACGAGGACGCGAGTCAAGGGAGAACTCGTCGATGCTTGATCGCAAGCGCGTTGCTGGACTTGGGCGTGGGCTGTCGGCGCTGATGGACGAAGGGGCGGCGGCCACGCCAGCGCGGACGACCTTGCCGATCGCCGACATCGTCGCGAGCGCGACGCAGCCGCGGCGGCGGTTCGATGCGGCAGCGATGGACGAGTTGGTCGAGTCGATCCGCACACGGGGGGTGTTGCAGCCGATTCTGGTGCGGCCGTTGCCGGGGCGGCGGTATGAGATCGTTGCCGGAGAGCGCCGCTGGAGGGCTGCTGCTGCCGCACAACTCCATGAAATACCTGTCGTCATTCGCGAGCTCGACGACGCTGCGGCGTTCGAAGTGGCGCTGGTCGAGAATATCCAGCGGGCTGATCTCAACCCGGTCGAGGAGGCCGAAGGTTTTCGGCGGCTGATCGGCGATTATGGGCATACACAGGAAGGGCTTGCCAAGATCGTCGGCAAGTCGCGAAGCCATGTTGCCAACCTGTTGCGATTGCTCGATCTTCCTGACGATATTCGCGAGCAGGTGGCCGCCGGGGCGCTGAGTACGGGGCATGCCAAAGCGCTGATGATGGCCCCCGATGCGTCGGCGCTGGCGCTACGGGCGATCAACGAGGGGCTGTCGGTCCGCCAGATCGAAGCGCTTGCACGCCGGTCGAACCCGGGCAAACCCAGTCCGCACAATGCCGCTCCGCATGGCGCACATGACGATCCCGACCTCGCCGCACTCGAGGCGCGGATTGCCGAGGCGCTTGGGATGACGGTAACGCTGGCGGCACCGAAGCCGCCGACGGGGACGATGACGATCGCGTTTTCGACGCTCGACCAGCTCGACCTGCTGTGCCGACTGCTCGAGGCCGCGCATGTGACCCTCGCGCCGCGCTGAGTCGACCGTTAGCTACCGCTGCGCTTGAGTGGCGATCCCGAGCAGGAGTTGCGCGACGGCGACATCGCCCGCCGAGCCGCTGCGCTTGACCGCGCGTTCGGCGGCGAGGAGGCGGGCGAGGACGTTGCGGATTGCTGGGGTGCGCCATTGACCGAGCTGCGCCGTCACCGCGCCTTTCTCCTTGAAAAATACCGGCGGTCGCGCGCTGTCGACCGCGCGTGATGCGCTGGCGCCGCCGTCGACCGCGGCGCGCAGGTCGAGCAGCAGCCAGAAGCGTCGCGAGACGGATCGCAGGAGGGTGATGCCGGGGATGCCCGACGCGGCGAAGCCACGGAGTTGGCGATCGGCGATGGCCGGCTTTCCCCCGGCGACACCGTCAATCAGTGCCGCAAAATCGGCGTCGTCGAGGTCGGCTCCGATCGCCGAGACATCGCTCGCCTCGGCGGCGACGGTCGCCTCGGGGGTGGCGTCGAGGTAGAGCGCGAGCTTGCCGATTTCCTGCCGCAGGATGCCGCGGTCGCCGCCGGTCGCCTCGGCGAGCATTGCCACCGCGGCGCGGGTCGGACGCACCCCGACCTCGGCGGCGATCTCGGCGATCGTCGCGGCGATGTCGCCCGCCTGGGGGGCGTAGCTGGCGTAGGCGAGGGCGTTCGCGGCCCCGTCGACGCGGGTGAGCAGCTTCGAGCCTTTCTTGAGCGCGCCGGCGACGACGATGACCGGGTTGCCCGTCGCCGGGGCGTCGAGCACCTGGCTCACCGCAGCGAGGGCGTCCTCGCCGGCATCGTCGACCCGGATCAGCCGCGTCCCGCCGAACATCGAGACTTCGCTCGCGGCGGCGACAAGCGCGGCGGGGTCGGCCGTCAGAGACTTGGCGTCGATGACGGTCTCGCCGAGTGGATCGTTCGGGTCGGCGAACTGGCGGGCGAGGGTCCGGGCGAGGTCGGCCGAGGCCGAGGTATCGGCACCGTGGAGCAGGACGAGTCGAAACTTGGGGTCGAGCTTGCGGATCGCCGACGCGAGCGAGCCTTTGTCCGCCTTCATCGCGCGCCCGTCATCGTGTGGCCGTCATTGCGCCTCGACCATGCCCCCGGCCTGGGCAAAGCGCGCGAGCCGGACGCTGATCTGCGCAGCGAGGTCGACGGCGAGGCGTTCGAGCGCGGTCGTCTCGGCGGCGACGACGGCATAGTCCGAACTGACGCGGTCGATCCCGGCGTCGCTCGTCGCCGTCGCGTCGAGGATCAGCGCCCCGGTCGCGGCATCGACGAGGCGATAGCGTGCGCGCAGCGTCCGCCGTTCGCGCGCGATCGAGTTGTCGCCGCGGACGCCGAAGCCGATGATCTGGTCGTCGAGCTCGACCTCGAGCCGGTATTTGGGCTTGTCGACCGTCGTCCCGAGCCGGTCGTGGAGCGCGCCGGTGACGAGATAGCCGGCGCGGTCGGGGATCGGTGCGATCGCGATCTGCGTCAGCGTCGTCGCGGCGACGCCGTTGCTGCCCCCCGAATAGACCGGCTGGAGGCCACACCCGGCGAGTGCGAGGCTGCTACCCGCGATCAGCAGGAACGTCCGAAGCAAGGGCGCTGAACCCCGGATCATGCGACGAGGTTCACCAGCCGGTCGGGGACGACGATGACCTTGCGCGGCGGCTTGCCGTCGAGCGCGCGGATAACCTTGTCGCGCGCCAGCACCAGCGCTTCGATGTCGTCGCGCGATGCGCCCTTGGCCGCCTCGACGCTGTCCTTGAGCTTGCCGTTGACCTGGATCGCGATGGTCACGGTGTCGTCGATCAGCAGCGACGGGTCGGCGACCGGCCATGCCGCATCAGCAATCAGCCCGGGGTTGCCGCGCGTCGCCCACGCTTCCTCGGCGAGGTGCGGGATCATCGGTGCGGCGAGGACGAGCAGCGTGTCGATCGCCGCCGTCCGGGCGGTCGACGGCGCGGCGCGCTCGACCGTGCTGGTCAGCTCGTAGAGGCGCGCGACCGCCTTGTTGAACTGGAGCTTGTCGATGTCGGCAGTGATGCCCTCGACCGACTTGGCGACCGCGCGGTCGAGGGCATTGTCGGGGCCGTCGCCGGCGTCGGCGATCGACAGCCGCCAGACGCGCTGGATGAAGCGCCATGCGCCGTCTATCCCGCTCTCGGACCAGGCGAGGTCGCGCTCTGGGGGAGAGTCCGACAGCACGAACCAGCGGACCGCGTCGGCGCCGTAGCGCGTGATGATCGAGTCGGGGTCGACGATGTTCTTCTTCGACTTCGACATCTTCTCGACGCGGCCGATCTCGACCTTAAATCCTGTTTCTCTTTCGGCCAAGTAATCACCGCTGTGATCGGTTCGCATTTCAACTTGGTCAGGTGATAGCCATTGCTTGTGCTCAAGCCCGTTATGCGAGGCATCATTCCAAGTAATTGAGTACGTCTCGTGCGTCACCATTCCCTGCGTAAACAGTCCGGCGAATGGCTCGGCGACGTCGAGGCGGCCGATGCGGCGGAGCGCGCGGGTCCAGAAGCGCGCGTAGAGCAGATGCAGGATCGCGTGCTCGACGCCGCCGATATATTGCGCGACCGGGAGCCACTGCTTCGCCACCACCGGGTCGAACGCCGCGTTTGCCGGTGAACTGGCGAAGCGTATGAAATACCACGACGAATTGACGAAGGTGTCGAGCGTGTCGGTCTCGCGGACCGCCGGTTCGTCGCACGCTGGGCAGGTGACATGCTTCCACGTCGGGTGGCGGTCGAGCGGGTTGCCGGGGACGTCGAACGAGACGTCTTCGGGCAGGACGACCGGCAGTTGCTCGCGCGGAACGGGGACGACGCCGCAGCTTGGGCAATGGATCACCGGGATCGGGGTGCCCCAATAGCGCTGGCGCGACACGCCCCAGTCGCGCAGCCGCCAGACGGTCGTGCCCGTTCCCCAGCCTTCGGCTTCGGCGCGGGCGATGACCGTCGCCTTGGCCTCGTCGATGCCCATGCCGTTAAGAAAGCGTGAATTGACCAGCGTTCCGGGGCCCGAATAAGCGGTATTGCCGTCGAACACGGGGTCGCTCGCCTCACCGTCGGCGACGACCCGCGGGACCGGCAGGCGGTATTTTCGGGCGAAGTCGAGGTCGCGCTGGTCATGCGCGGGCACGCCCATGATCGCCCCGGTGCCGTATTCCATCAGCACGAAGTTGGCGATGTAGACGGGCAGCGTCAGCGCCGGGTCGAGCGGATGCACCACGCTGCGCCCGGTATCGAAGCCGAGCTTTTCCTGCGTCTCGAGTTCGGCGGCGGTCGTCCCGCCCGCCTTGCAGCGTTCGATGAAAGCCGCCGCGTCGGGGTTAGCGGCGGCGGCGCGCTGCGCGACCGGGTGGTCGACCGCGACCGCGACGAAGCTCGCGCCGAAGATCGTGTCGGGGCGGGTCGAATAGACGTCGATCTCTTCTTCGCCCTTGAACGTAAACCGCAGGCCCTGGCTCTTGCCAATCCAGTTTTCCTGCATCAGCCGGACCTTGTCGGGCCATTCGTCGAGCGTCGCGAGACCGTCGAGGAGCTCGTCGGCGAAGTCGGTGATCTTGAGGAACCACTGGCTGAGCTGGCGGCGCTCGACCGGCGCGCCCGACCGCCAGCCGCGGCCGTCGATGACCTGCTCGTTGGCGAGGACGGTGTGGTCGACCGGGTCCCAGTTGACCGCGCTCAATTTGCGGGTGACGAGCCCCGCCGCCATCAGGTCGAGGAATAGCGCCTGTTCGTGCCCGTAATAGTCGGGCTCGCACGTCGCCAGCTCGCGGCTCCAGTCGAGCGCGAAGCCGAGGCGCTGGAGCTGGCCGCGCATTGTCGCGATGTTGGCGCGCGTCCATGTGCCCGGATGGATGCCGCGCTCGATCGCGGCGTTCTCGGCGGGCATGCCGAAGGCGTCCCAGCCCATCGGGTGAAGGACTTCATAGCCTTGGGCGCGGCGAGCCCGGGCGATGACGTCGCCCATCGTATAATTGCGGACGTGGCCGACGTGGATGCGCCCCGACGGGTAGGGGAACATCTCGAGGATGAAGGTCTTGGGCTTCGGCGATGCGTCGTCGGCGGTGAAGGTGCCGCGCGCCGACCATTCCGCCTGCCAGCGTGCGTCGGCGACGGCCGAATCGAACTTGGCCGGCGGGCCGGCCGGTCCTTGACCGGACACGCCGGTCACCCGGTGATCGCGGCCTGGCGCAGGTCGCGGGCGTGACCGAGGATCGTCTCCTCGAGCTTCTGGACGGTGCCGGCGCGAACCGGAACCTCGACCCAGCCGGCCGCGCCGAGCTGCTGGCGGTTGGCCGAGACGCGGACCGCATCGGCACGCAGGACGGTGTCTAGGATGGTAATCGTCACCTTGATCCGCTCGCTCGGCGTCGCCGGGCTGACATACCAGTCGGTGACGATGACGCCGCCGTTCGAATCGACCGAGGCGATCGGCATGAACGCGATCGTGTCGAGGCTCGCCTGCCACAGATAGGCGTTGATCCCGATCGTCGCCAGCCGCGCCGGGGCCAGCGTCTCGGGCCGGACCTTCTTGGCGTGGCCATGGCTGCAGCCGCCGAGAAGCGCGAGCGCCATCAACGCTGCGCTTGCACTTGCTCGACCGGCTGAAACCATTCGTGTAACTCCGCACCTTGATTGCGGCGCCCTTATAGGTCGCGCGCGCGTCCGCGCAAAGGGCGATGCCCGAGGCGATGCATCGGCGCAACACCTTCGATTGATTCGACTCTCGGGCGAGGGGAATCGCCAGCATATGCCGTAGCTTGTCAAGATTCCGGCAGCCTTTGACAGGTAAGGGTGTTGTTGGGGACTGGGCGAACGAACAACGTCCTGATAGTGGGCAGACGTCATGGGGATGGAAACAGCGAGGATTGCGGACGGCATCCGCATCGCCGTGCCGGCAGCGTTGCTGCTGGCCGCACTCGCGGCGCATCCGGCGTCGGCCGTCGTCAAGCAGGTCAAGCACCAGGTCACGTCGACGCTGTCGATCGATGACGGCAGCAACGCGGACCGGTTGCGCGTCGGCAATCTCGCGTCGTTTGCGCCGTCGCTCGTCGATGCCGGCAAGTTCAGCTTCACCGCTCCCGGCCAAGGTGCCGCCAACGCGCGCACCGCGACGGTCGAGCGTGCCTTCCGCTTCACGCCTTCGGGCAAGGCCGACAACCGTCGCGCATTCAGCGTCGGCGTGACCTCGCGCGTCGTCGCCGCGGTTGCCGATACGTCGAAAGCCGCCGCGCCGGTCGAGACCGCCGCAGTTACGCCGGCAGCGTACAACGTCGATCTCGCGGTCGGCTGGCGTAATTTCGCGGTGTCGGGCGGCTATTCGCGGTCGGAGACGCTGGGCGGGACGCTGCCGACGAGCCTGACGCCGCGGCGTGATGCGGTCGATGTCGGGGTCAGCTATCGTGGTGCCAGCTGGAAGACGAGCCTCCAGATCGCTGCCGAGACCGGTGCTCCGGCGCTGCTGACGCCGATCACGCCGCTATCGCCGCTGCCCGCCGACCGGCGCTATTCGGTCGAGTTCGGCGGCGCGTATCTGCTGACGCCGCAGCTCTCGCTGACCGGCGGGGTGCGGTACAAGACGCTCGACGCCACGGTCGATCCGGCGAAGCGCGACCAGTCGGTCTATTTCGGCACCGCCTTCACCTTCTAGCCGCGACGCCGCGCGCTGCGTATAGCGCGGCGATGATGATTGAAGATGCGACGGGACGGCTGGCGGCAGTGCGCGAATCGATCGCGCGGGCGGCGGCGTTGGCGAAGCGCGATCCGGCGGCGATCGAGCTGATTGCGGTATCGAAGACCCACGACGCGTCAGCGATCGAGCCGCTGCTCGTCGCCGGGCAGCGCTCGTTCGGCGAGAATCGTGTCCAGGAGACGGCGGCGAAGTGGCCCGCATTGTGCGCGGCGTACCCCGGGGTCCGGCTCCACCTCGTCGGCCAACTCCAGTCGAACAAGGCGCGTGATGCAGTCGAGCTATTCGACGTCATCCATAGCGTCGACCGGCCGTCGCTCGTCATCGCACTGGCGGGCGCGATGGCGACGGCGGCCAAGCGCCCCGATTGCTTCATCCAGGTAAATATTGGCGACGAGGCGCAGAAGGGCGGCGTCGCGCTCGGTGAGCTCAAGGCGTTGCTCGATCTGGCGCGCGGCCACGATCTCCCGGTCGCCGGGCTGATGGCGGTTCCTCCCGAGGGGATCGAGGCGGCGCCGTTCTTCGCGCTCCTCGCCAAACTCGCGCGCGATCACGGCCTGGCCGGACTGAGCATGGGCATGTCGGCGGATTACGAGACCGCGGTGATGCTCGGCGCGACGTGTGTCCGTGTCGGCAGCGCGCTGTTCGGCGCGCGGGGCTAGGAAAACCCGCGCGAGTCGGTGTAGCGTCCCCGCGTTCCCGGGGAGTTGTCGATGAAATTTGGTTTGCTGATCGGTGCGTGCGTTCTGGCGTTCATCGCGGTTCCGGCCGCCGCCGCGCCGTCCAACCCGCTCCTTGCGCCTTGGACCGGGCCGTATGGCGGCGAGCCGAACTTCGCTGCGGTCAAGGTCGCCGATTTCGCCCCCGCGCTCGACACCGCGATGGCCGAGAACCTCGCCGAAATCGATGCGATCACCGCGAACAAGGCCGTGCCGACCTTCGACAACACGATCGTCCCGCTCGAGAAGTCGGGTGCCGCGCTCAACCGCGTGGGCGCGATCTTTGGCGTGTGGTCGGGCAATTTGAAGTCGCCCGAGTTCCAGAAGGTCGAAACCGAGATGGCGCCGAAGATGTCGGCGTTCGGCGACCGGATCACCCAGAACCCGGCGTTGTTCGCCCGGATCGACGCGGTCTATAATTCTCCCGCCAAGGCGAAGCTGACGCCCGAACAGCAGCGGCTAGTCTGGGTCTATTGGACGCGCTTTGCCGAGCAGGGCGCGAAGCTGTCGCCGGCGGCGAAGGCTGAGTTCTCCGCGAACAACGAGAAACTCGCGTCGCTCTATACCAAGTTCGCGCAGAACGAGCTCGCCGACGAGGAAAGCTATGTCCTGACGCTCGATTCAAAGGAGCAGCTGTCGGGGCTGACCCCGGCGCAGGTCGCCGCCGCCGCCGCCGAGGGGGTCAAGCGCGGCCAGCCGGGCAAGTGGCTGATCACCAACACGCGCTCGTCGATGGAGCCGTTCCTGACCTACGCCGACGACCGCGCCAGCCGCGAAAAAGGCTTCGCGATGTGGACCAAGCGCGGCGACAATGGCGGCGCGACTGACAATAACGCGATCGTCACCCAGATCCTCCACCTGCGCGCGGCGAACGCCAAATTGATCGGCTACCCGACCTACGCCCACTGGCAGATCGCCAGCAAGATGGCGAAGACCCCCGACAACGCGCTCGCGCTCGAACTCGCCGCGTGGAAGCCCGCGGTGGCGCAGGTCCATCAGGACGTCGCGGTGATGCAGGCGGTCGTCGACAAGGAAGGCGGCAAGTTCAAGATCGCGCCGTGGGACTATCGCTATTACGCCGAGAAGGTCCGCAAGGCGAAGTACGACCTCGATATGAACGAGGTGAAGCCGTACCTCCAGCTCGACCACGTCCGCGCCGCGATGTTCTTCGCCGCCGGCAAGGTCTACGGCTTCACCTTCACGCAGGTCCACGGCCTGCCGGTGTTCCACCCCGACGTTACAGTCTGGGAGGTCAAGGGCCGCGACGGCAAGCACGTCGGGCTATGGTATTTCGACCCGTACGCCCGCGCCGGCAAGAACTCGGGGGCGTGGATGAACGCGTATCGCGAGCAGTCGCGCGTCGACGGCGACGTCCCGACGATCGTCTCGAACAACGCCAACTTCATCAAGGCCGACCCCGGCCAGCCGGTGACGATCTCGTTCGACGACGCCAAGACGATGTTCCACGAATTCGGCCACGCGCTCCACGGGCTCAACTCGAATGTCGTCTATCCGACGGTATCGGGGACCAACACCGTCCGCGACTTCGTCGAATTCCCGAGTCAGCTTAACGAGAACTGGTTCACCACTCCCGAAGTCCAGGCGATGCTCGTCAACGCGCAGGGTAAGCCGCTGCCCGCCGACCTGATCGCCAAGATCAAGCGCGCCGAGACCTTCAACGCCGCGTTCGGCGTCGTCGAGGCGCAGGCGAGCGCGATCGTCGACCTCAAGCTCCACCTTGCGGGCGACGTACCGATCGACCCCAAGGCGTTCGAGAGCACGACCCTCACCGAACTCGGCATGCCCGCCGAAATCGTCATGCGCCACCGCATCCCGCAATTCGGCCACGTCTTCGCCGGAGAGGGCTATGCCGCGGGCTATTACGGCTACCTCTGGGCGGCGGTCCTCGACCACGACGCCTTCGAGGCGTTCACCGAAGCGGGCGGGGCGTATGACCCCGTCGTGGCGAAGCGGCTTCACGACACGATCACCTCGGTCGGCAACACGGTCGATCCGGCGGTCGCCTTCCGCAACTTCCGCGGGCGCGATCCGAAGGTCGATGCGTATCTGCGGTCGATGGGCTTCCCGGTTCCGGTCGCGACCGCGGCGACGGGAAGCTGATCGCACTCCTGCTGTCATCCCCGCCTGCGCGGGGATGACACGCTGAACTAGACGACGTCTCCTCTCCTGAAAGTTCTTTCGCGATGATCTCTCGCCTCGCGCTCGCCGCCGCGCTGCTCGCCGCCCCCGCGCTCGCGCAATCGCCGCCCCAGCCGCAGCCCGTGCCGATGCCCCCGGCGACGATCGCCCCGGTCGATAAGCCGTACCCCGGTACGATCACTGTCCACGTCGACGCGACCGACCTCGATCGCCGCATCCTGACGGTCCACGAGACGATCCCGGTGGCGGGGCCGGGGCCGATGACCTTGCTCTATCCCGAATGGCTGCCGGGCAAGCATTCGCCCCGCGGGCCGATCGACAAGCTCGCCGGGCTGATCATCCACGCCGGGGCGACGCGGATCGAATGGACGCGCGACCCGGTCGACGTCTACGCCTTCCACATAGACGTGCCCGCGGGAGCGAGCGCGGTCGACCTCGACTTCCAGTTCGTCTCGCCGACCGATCCGAAGCAGGGCCGCGTCGTCATCACGCCGAACATGCTCAACCTCGAATTCGACCAGACGACGCTGTACCCGGCGGGGTATTTCACCCGGCAGATCCCGGTGTCGGCGACGGTCAAGTTCCCCGACGGCTGGAAGGTCGCGACCGCGCTCCGCCCCGTTGCCGGTGCCCCCGCCGGCGAAACTACCTTCAACACCGTGCCGTTCGAGACGCTCGTCGACTCGCCGATCTTCGCCGGGCGCTACATGCGCGTCATCCCGCTCGACACGTCGTCGCGTCCGGTCACGCTCGACGTCGTCGCCGACCGTCCCGACCTGCTCGCTGCGACCGACGCACAGATCGCGCCGCATGTGAAGATGGTCAAGGAAGCCGTTGCGTTGTTCGGGTCGAAGCATTTCGATCATTACGACCTGCTCCTCGCGCTGAGCGACAAGCAGGGCGGCATCGGGCTCGAACACCACCGGTCGAGCGAGAACGGCTCGGTCCCGGGGTATTTTACCGAGTGGGACAAGAACCCCGCCGCGCGCAACCTGCTGCCCCATGAATTCACCCACAGCTGGGACGGCAAGTTCCGCCGCGGCGCCGACTCGTGGACGCCGAATTACAACGTGCCGATGCGCAACTCGGTGCTGTGGGTTTACGAGGGCGGGACGCAGTATTTCGGGACGGTCCTCGGCGCCCGGTCTGGCCTGTGGACCTTGCAGCAGACGCTCGACGTCCTCGCCGGCCATGCCGCGACCTATGACGCGGTGATCGGGCGGACGTGGAAGCCGCTGATCGACACGACCAACGATCCGATCACCGCCGCGCGTGCCCCCGAGCCATGGCGCAACTGGCAGCGGTCGGAGGATTATTACACCGAAGGCCTGTTGATCTGGCTCGATGCCGACACGCTGATCCGCGAACGGTCGGGCGGCAAGCGCTCGCTCGACGATTTCGCCCACCGCTTCTTCGGGGTCGATGACGGCGCGTGGACCGAAGTCAGCTACACCTTCGACGACGTCGTCGCCGCGTTGAACGCGACCGAGCCGTACGACTGGGCGAAATTCCTTAACGACCGGCTGACGTCGCACGGCCCCGGCGCGCCGCTCGATGGCATCGCCCGCGGCGGCTACAAGCTCGTCTATACCGACAAGCCGAGCGACTTCGCCAAGACCGCCGACGCGACCGCCAAGCGCGTCGACCTCAATTATTCGCTCGGGCTCAGCGTCGGTAGCGGCGGCGACCTGACGACGGTGATGTGGGGCGGCCCGGCGTTCAAGGCGGGGCTGACGGTCGGGACGGTAATCCTCGCGGTCAATGGCGATGCGTATGACGGCGATGGGCTCAAGCGCGCGGTGACGGCGGCCAAAACCGGGAGCGCGGTCGAGTTGATGGTCAAGAACGCCGACCGCTTCCGCGTCGTCAAAATCGATTGGAACGGCGGCCTGCGCTACCCGCACCTCGAACGGGTCGGCACCGGCCCGGCGCGGCTCGACGCGATCCTCGCAAGCAGGACGAAGTAGTCAGGCCCGGCGTCGCCGCCAGCGGATGATGTGCGCGGCGGCGACGAGGCTGACCCCGGCGACGGTGAGGGCACGTTCGGCGGGCAGTCCTTCGTAGAAGGCGACGCCGAGCGTCATCAGGCTCAACCCGGCTGCCCCGAGCGCGAGCGGGATGAGCCCGGCCGGCCAGGGGTCGCGGGTCAGGACCCACAGGCTGACCGGCAGGGCGAAGGCGAGCAGGACCCAGTGCGTCCCGCTGCCCGCAACCGCGCCGCCGAACGATGGTAGCGCGGCGATCACCAGCGGCAGCGCGAGGCAGTGGAGCAGGCACAGGCCCGAGGCCGAGACGGCGGCCCAGTCGAGCCACGATTGGGAAGGACGCGATGCGGCCATGCCGCCTCCAAGGTTACTTTATATCATCGCCAAATATGCGGCGCGGGCGGTAATTACAAGCGCGTAAACAGGCGCCTCAACAGTCCAACGATCGCGAGCGAGATCACCACCGCGACGGTGTCCGCGATCCAGTCGTTCCATTCGGCGTCGCGGGCTATGAACGGAATCGCCTGGACGATCTCGATCAGCCCGCCGAGCGCGCTCAGCCACAGCGCGATGCGCCACAGGGCGGCGCGCGGCCATGCCCATGCGGCGGCGAGGCTCAGGGTGATGAACGCGGCGATGTGATTGATCTTGTCACCATCGCCGAGGTCGGGTGCCTCCGCATTCGGCAGGATCGCGGCGATAAAGGTGCCGACGAGGAGAACCGCGAAGATGATGCGGGGGAGGCGCGGGGTCATGTGATCTCGATCCAGTCACCGGGGGCGAGGTGCGGCAGCAGGGCCTCGAGCGCCTCGCGGTCGATCGCCACGCACCCGGCGGTCGGGTGCCCGGCGATCATGCAGTGGAGGAAGATCGCGCTGCCCTTGCCCGGCACCGGCGGCGCGTCGTTGTAGCCGAGCTCGACGATGACGTCGTACAGCCCGTCGTCGCGCCACAGATGCTCGGCGGAGAACGGGTGCGGGTGGCGGACGCGGCGGTTGTACGCCGGGTCGCGCGGGTCGTCCGACCAGCCGTCGGCGGGGTCGATCGCGCGCCACGGCAGCGTGGTCACCGGCGCGGCGACGCGATCGGCCCGGATCATCGCCGACCGGATCGCCCAGCGCCCGCGCGGCGTGCAGCCGTCGCCTTCGTGTTTGCTCGCGGCCGCAGTCGCTCCCGACCGGCCGATCAGGCACGGGGTCGAGACGCCGTCGGCGGTCAGCGTCAGTGCAGCTGTGTCGACGGCGAGGATCACGCGACCTGCGTCACAGATAATGCCCGCTGCGGTCGCGCTTGGTGTTGAGATAGTCGGCGTTGTGCGGGTTGGGCGGCATCGAATGAGCGATGCGCTCGACGACCTCGATGCCGTGCGCCGCGAGGCTGGCGACCTTGTCGGGGTTATTGGTCAACAGCCGGACCTGCCCGACCCCGAGCAGGCGGAGCATCGTCGCGGCGACGGCGAAGTCGCGCTCGTCGGGCTCGAAACCGAGGCGGAGGTTGGCGTCGACGGTATCAAACCCTTGGTCCTGGAGGGCGTAGGCGCGGAGCTTGTTGATCAGCCCGATACCGCGCCCCTCCTGCTGGAGATACAGCAGTATTCCGCCTCCGGCCGCGGCGATCGCTACGAGTCCGGCGCGCAGCTGCGGGCCGCAATCGCACTTGAGGCTGCCGAGGACGTCCCCGGTCAGGCACGCCGAATGGAGCCGAGTCAGCACCGGCGCCGTCGTCCCCCGCGGGCCGATGACGAGTGCGAGATGCTCGGGGCCGCCCTCGGCCGGACGGAAGGCGACGACCTCGGAATCGGGCGCCCCGTCGAGTGGCAAGCGGGCGCGTGTGACGATGCGCAGCCGGTCGGCGCGGGCGTAGCTGAGGACGTCGGCGGCGGCGACGGCGAGCGGCTCGCCGGCGGCGCTCGCGACCGCGAACACCGCGGGGAGGATGCCGCCGAGTTTCGCCAGCCGCACGCCCGCCTGCGCTGCCGCCGTCGCGGGGGGAACGATCGTACGGAACGGTCCCTTGAACGGCAGGCGCAGGTCGTCGCCGGGGTCGGCGATCGCGACCGTCTCGGCAAGGTCGAGCCACACCGGGCGCTCGATCCAGACGACATCCTGCCCCGCCGCCGCATTCTGGTTGACGATGTGGAGCACCGCCGCGCGCCGCGGGGTAATGACCAGCCCGGCGCGATCGGTCGCTTCGAGCTGCGCCAGTACGGCGGCGTCGGCGAGTTCGACCGCGAGGACGTCGAGGTCGCCGCCCGCGCTCGTCACCCGGACGATCTGCCCGCGCCGCAACTCGTCGACCGCGCGCGCGACGCTCGTGGCGGCGTCCGGGGTCACAGGGTGAACGTCGCGATCTGCGGGATGTGATCCGACGGCTTGCCCCAGTTGCGCGCGTCCTCGACAACCTCGAACGCGGTCGCCGACTTCGCCACGCCCGGCGACGCCCAGATATGATCGAGCCGCCGCCCGCGGTCGTTCACCGTGTGGTCGGCGTTGCGGTAGCTCCACCACGTGTACAGCCGTTCGGGCGCGGGGACGAAGTGGCGGCCGAGGTCGACCCAGTCGTGGCTCGCGGCAAGGCCGTCGAGGCGGTCGACCTCGACGGGGGTGTGGCTGACGACGTTGAGCAGCGCCTTGTGGCTCCACACGTCGCACGGCAGCGGCGCGATGTTGAAGTCGCCGACGATGATGGTGTCGTCGCGCAGCCCCTCCGACCACGCCGTCATCCGGTCGACGAAGGCGAGCTTCTGCGCGAACTTCGGGTTGACCGCGGGGTCGGGCAGGTCGCCCCCGGCGGGAACATAGACGTTTTCGATCAGCAGCCCGTTCGCCAGCCGCGCGCCGATGTGCCGCGCCTCGCCATTGTCCTGCCAGTCGAAGCGGCGCTCCTCGGTCAGCGGCACCTTCGACAGCGTCGCAACCCCGTGGTGCATCTTCTGCCCGCAGATGACGCGATGGGTGTAGCCGAGCCGTTCGAACAGGGCGTGCGGGAAGTCGTTGTCGATGACCTTCGTCTCCTGCAGGCACAGGATGTCGGGGGCATGCGCCGTCAGGAAGCGCTCGACGATGTCGAGGCGGAAGCGCACCGAATTGATGTTCCAGGTGGCGATCGACAGCGTTTGGGATGAGGACGGCATCGCGATCATGTAGGCACGCGCGACGCCTCAGCCAAACGAATTAGGCCCCCGCTCCGGGGGCATGGAGCGGGGGCCCGTATGCGCTCGTCACGCAACGGTCGAACCCGAGTGCCCAGACAACAGGGGGCAAATTCCAGACACCGGGTGGCGACCGCGTTCCCGTGTTAGCGGGCGCAACATTGCTCGGCCATGAACAAGACTTAACTCAAGGCCAGATAAGTTGACGCTTGGGTGAGCCTCCACTGTCTGTAGCGCGTCGCAGGCGATCAGCCGGTCTTTCCCGGCAGGCTCTTGGCGCGCGGATCGCGGAAGCCGAAGCTCGCCGCCGGCACCGCGACGTTATATTTCGTCCCGCGCAGGGTGATGTCGGTTCGGTTGTTCTGGGCGTCGAGCGAAGTCCAGCCGAGCAGCGCCAGCCCGCCCGGCGCGGCGGCGTCGGTGGCGAAGTTGAGCGTGATCGCGCCGTATTCGGGATGCTTGGGGTCGCGCGCCTCGACCAGCAGGCCGGTGCCCTGCTGCCCGACGACGTGGGCGAAACGAGCGAGGTCGGCGTCGCCGTCGAGCAGCACGCCGAGCGGGGTGCTCTTGATCGGGTATTGCGAGACCTGGTTGACCTCGTAATCGACGACGCTCAACCGCTTGCCGTCGGCAACCACGAGCAGCGGCGCCTTGTCGTACTGGAAGCGCACCTTGCCTGGACGCGACAGGATCAGCTTGCCGGTCGCGACGGTGCCGTTCGCCGCGGTCTGGCTGAAGTCCGCGGTCATCGTCGTCGTCGCCTGGAGCGCCGCCTTGACCGCGTCAAGGGTCAGGGGCGCGGCGGCGAGCGGCGCCGAGGCGAGCAGCAAGGCGAGGGCAACAATCTTCATGGCTCGTTCCTTGAGCGGTCGTTGCTGTACCGAGACTGAATTCAAGCCCGGGGGTGGGCACTGCGGTAGACGTCGAGCAGGTGCGCGGCGTCGACGGCGGTATAGACCTGCGTCGACGACAGGCTGGCATGGCCGAGCAGCTCCTGGATCGAGCGGAGATCGGCGCCGCGCGCGAGCAGGTGGGTCGCGAAGCTGTGGCGGAGTGCATGCGGGGTGGCGCTCGCGGGCAAGCCAAGTCCGGCGCGCGCCGATGCCATCGCCTTGCGGATCAGTTCGGGGGCGAGCGGACCGCCGCGGACGCCGCGAAACAGTGGGGCAGACGCGCTGCGCGGCCACGGGCAGAGATCGGCGTAGGTCTCGATCGCGGCGCGGACGATGGGGAGCAGCGGCACGATCCGGGTCTTGGCGCGCTTGCCGGTGACGACGATCGTCTCGCCGAGTGGCAGCGCGCTGCCGGTCAGCGCGAGCGCCTCGGCAATGCGCAAGCCCGCGCCGTACAGCAGCAGCACGACGGCGGTGTCGCGCGCCGCCACCCACGGCTGGAGCGCGGTGTCGCCGATGTCGGCGACGATCGCACGCGCGTCGGCGGGAGACACTGGGCGGGGAACGCGGGCGGCGCGCTTCGGCGAGGCGAGCCCGGTCAGCCCCGACGAATCGACTCCGGCGGTCGCGGCGAAGGCGTAGAAGGTTCGAAGAGCGGCGACCTCGCGTGCGATCGAGGCGTTGCCGAGACCGTTGCTACGCCGCGCCGCGAGGAAGGCGCGGAAGTCGGCAAGGGCGAATCCTGACAGCGCCGCCGCGTCGACGGGCCGCCCGAGGTGGCGCCCGGCGAAGGCGACGAAGCGGTGGAGGCTCGCGGCATAGGCGCGGACGGTGTTGGGCGACAGTCGCCGCGCGTTCGTCAGGCTGGCGCACCATTCGACGACCAGCGCGGTGGCGCCCCCTTCACTTTCATCCCCGCGAAGGCGGGGAGCCAAAGTTACCGGCACCGGTGACATTGGCTCCCCGCCTGCGCGGGGATGACAATCTTCAAGCTCACAGGATCGTCTGCCCCGACTTCGCCCAGTCGGCGACGAACCCGGCGAGCCCGCGGTCGGTCAGCGGGTGGTTGGCGAGCGCGCGGATCACCGCGGCGGGCATCGTACAGACGTCTGCGCCGATCTTTGCCGCCTGGAGGACGTGGACCGGATGGCGGACGCTGGCGACGAGGATCTCGGTGTCGAAGGCGTAATTGTCGTAGATCAGTTTGATGTCGGAAATCAGCGCCATGCCGTCGAAGCCGACGTCGTCGTGTCGCCCGACGAACGGCGAGATGAACGCAGCTCCCGCCTTTGCCGCGAGCAATGCCTGCGTCGCCGAGAAGCACAGGGTGACGTTGACCATCACGCCGTCGTCCGACAGCGTCTTGCACGCGCGCAGGCCGTCGAGCGTCAGCGGCACCTTGATCGTGATATTGTCGCCGAGCGTCAGCAGCTTGGCCGCCTCGCGCAGCATGTCGTCGGCGGACGTGGCGACGACCTCGGCCGACACTGGGCCGTCGACGAGCTTGGCGATCTCGGCGATCACCTCGAGGAAGTTCTTCCCCGACTTGGCGATCAGGCTCGGGTTGGTGGTGACGCCGTCGAGCAGCCCGGTCGCGGCCAGCTCCTCGATCTCGCGGGTGTCGGCGGTGTCGACGAAGAACTTCATGGCGGCGGCCTCATGCGGGGATGCGCTGCTGTAGCGCCTCCCCGCGCCGCTCGATAGCCTTCAGGCGCTGCGGGCGCGCATCGTCACCGGGGTGATCGTGGTGAAGTTGGCGACGTCGGCGAAGACCGCGGCGGCATCGGGGGACGAGGTCGCGGCGGTGAAGGCGGCGCCGTCGGCGAACTCGAGCGTCGTCACCACGACATACGGGGCGTCGGGCTGGTCGGCGAACAGCACGCGCGCTCCGGTCATGCCGTGCGGCCCGAACGTCTCGTGAACCAGCGGCATGTGCGTCGCCATGTAATAATCGGCGTCGAAGGTCGCACCGGGGGCGGCCGGATAGGCGACGATATAGCTGGTCATGGTTCAGGCTCCCCGCCGGTCATGGAGCGCCGCGCGATCGCCGGCCGAATCGCGCTGCGGCACCCTAGCCAGTGGGCGCTCGCCGCCATAGCCCCGCGTTCGTCGCGGGCGCGGGGTGGCGGCGATTCGTCCCCGGCCCTATCTCGGGGGTGATGACCGCATCCCGTCCCCGCGTCCGTGTTCTCGTCCTCCAGCACGGCCTCGGCGCGCTCGATTACGCGGTGCCCGACGACCTCGACCTCGGCTATGGCGACATCGTCGAGGTCCCGCTCGGGCCGCGGACGATCGTCGGCGTGGTCTGGGAGGCCGACCGCTGGGCGGCGCGCGAGGTCCCCGATGCCAAGCTCCGCGCCGTCGTCCGCCGCTTCGACGTCCCCGCGATGACCGCCGGGCTGCGCCGCCTGATCGAATGGACCGGCGCCTATTACATGGCCCCCCCGGCGGCAGTCCTGCGGATGGCGCTGTCGGTGTCGTCGGCGCTCGTCGCGGCGGCGGATGTGACCGAATACCGGCTCGGAGCCATCCCCGACAAGCTCACCCCCCAGCGCGCCGCCGCGGTCGAGCGCCTCGCCGGGCGGCAGGGATCGGTGCGTGAGCTGGCGCGCCACGGCGAGGTGTCGGAGGGGGTGATCCGCGGCATGGTCAAGGCGGCGATTCTCGTGCCCATCGCGGTCAGCCCCGACACCCCGCCCCCGGTTCCCGATCCCGACTTCTCCCAGCCACTGCTCAGCTACGAACAGGCGGTCGCGGCGGAGGACATCGCCCGCGCGGTCGCCCTCCACGACTTTGCGCCGTTCGTGCTCGACGGGGTGACGGGGTCGGGCAAGACCGAGGTCTATTTCGAGGGGATCGCGGCGGCGTTGCGGGCGGGGGGCGAGCGCGGGGCCCCCTCCACCATGCAAGAGCATGGTCCCCCTCCCCCGAAGGCGGGGGAGGATCTAGAAAGCAACGAGGCGGACCGCCCCCTTAATCCTCCCCCGTCTTCGGGGGAGGGGGACCGCGCCGCTTGGCGTGGTGGAGGGGGCCCCGGCTCCACCCCCACCGGCCAAACCCTCGTCCTCGTCCCCGAAATCGCCCTCACCGCCCCCTGGCTCGACCGCTTCGCCGCGCGCTTCGGCTGCGCCCCCGTCTCGTGGCACTCCGACCTCCGCGGTTCCGAACGCCGCCGGGCATGGCGCGCCGTCGCCAACGGCAGCGCCCGCGTCGTCGTCGGCGCGCGTTCCGCCCTGTTCCTCCCCTACGCCGACCTCCGCCTGATCATCGTCGACGAGGCGCACGAGAGCAGCTTCAAGCAGGACGAGGGCGTCCAGTACCACGCCCGCGACGTCGCCGTGATGCGCGCCCAGATCGACGGCATCGCCGTCGTCCTCGCCACCGCTACCCCGGCGATCGAGACCCGCGTCCAGGTCGCCCGCGGCCGCTATACCGAACTCAAGCTGCCGACCCGCTTCGGCGGCGCGCAGCTGCCGCGCGTCGAGACGATCGACCTGCGGACCAACCCGCCGCCGCGCGGGAACTGGCTCAGCCCGCCGCTGGTCCATGCGCTGCGCGAGACCTTCGTCGCTGGCGAACAGTCGCTGCTGTTCCTCAATCGCCGCGGCTATGCCCCGCTGACGTTGTGCCGGAGCTGCGGCGAGCGCATCGAATGCCCGCAATGCACCGCGTGGCTCGTCGAACACCGGCTGACCGGGCGCCTCCAGTGCCACCATTGCGGGTACAACGTGCCGGTGCCCAAGCTGTGCCCGGCGTGCGGTGCCGCCGACAGCCTCGTCCCCTGCGGCCCGGGGGTCGAGCGCGTCGCCGAGGAGGTCGCGCGCATCCTGCCCGACCTCCGCGTCGCGCTGGTGACGTCGGACACGATCTTCTCCCCCGCCCGCGCCGCCGCGCTCGTCGCCAGCGTCGAGGCGCGCGAAGTCGACCTGCTGATCGGCACCCAGCTCGTCACCAAGGGCTATCACTTCCCCGACCTGACCCTCGTCGGGGTGGTCGACGCCGACTTGGGTCTTGCGGGCGGCGACCTCCGCGCCGGCGAACGCACCTTCCAGCAGATCGCGCAGGTGTCGGGGCGCGCCGGCCGCGGCAGCAAGCCCGGCCGCGTCCTCCTCCAGACCCACCAGCCCGAGGCGCGGATCATGCGCGCGCTCGTCGAGTACGATGCCGAGGGATTCTACGCCGCCGAGAGCGACGCCCGCCGCGACCTCGGCCTGCCCCCGTTCGGCCGCCTCGCCGGGATCGTCGTCTCGGGCGAGGACGACGCCGCCGTCGCCGCCACCGCCCGCGCGCTCGGCCGCAGCGCCCCGCAAGCCGAAGGCCTCGCCGTCCTCGGCCCCGCCCCCGCCCCGCTGGCGATGCTGCGGGGGAGACACCGCCAGCGCCTGCTCGTCCACGCGCGGCGGAGCCTCGATCTGCAGGGCATCATCGCGGAGTGGCTCGAGGGTGTCGCGGTGCCGGGGAGCGTGCGGGTCACGGTCGATATCGACCCGTATAATTTCTTGTGAGGGGAGCGCGGGCGCCCACGGCGCACCGTGTTCTCAAGGCCGAATCATCATCGTCAAATTTCCAAGTCGTCATCCCGGCGCAGGCCGGGACCTATGATCACTGTCGGTTGAGATCATGGGTCCCGGCTTGCGCCGGGATGACAATGGTTTGAGGACCATCATCCCGCTACAGCTGCGTCACCGGCAACCTCGGACCCAGAAAGACCCGGCATGACCGCTCAATCCGATCTTTCCGTCCAAGTCGGCACCGCCAACGTCTTTGCCGATCTCGGCCACGCCGACCCCGATACCCACCTGCTTAAGGCGCAGCTCGTCGCGCGCATGATCGACGTCATGGCCGAACGGAAACTAACCCAGGTCGCTGCCGCCAAGGCCTTCGGCGTTAGCCAGCCCGACGTCTCGCGCATCCTCGAGGGCCAGTTCCGCGATGTCCCGTTGGAAGGGCTGACGCGGATGTTGGCACGGGTCCGCTAGGAAGGGGGCGCTGTCTTACGATCATAAGTGGGAATGCTTCGCCCATGGTCCCACATCTAAACTGCTTCGGCCCCGAGAACAAAGAAGGTACGTACTGCGGTGGTAAGCCCTTGAAAATGAATCAGGAAATCTGCGCAGACTCAAACACTTGCATTTGTCAAGATCTTCCTGTATGGAAAAAGTGAATAGAGGGCAAAGTTGATGGCGTCGCAATTTTCGCTTGATCGCGCCAAAATTAAGGCGGTGATCCTGCACACATGTCGGGCTTGCCCGCCAGAACGCCTGGGTGCGGTAAAACTGCATAAGGTGTTGTATTTTCTTGATATGATCAACTTTGCGCAGACTGGTATGTCTGTGACTGGCGCAACCTACAACAAACGTCCATTCGGTCCGACGTGTTTGCAATTGCTTCCTGTTGTTCGTGAAATGGTTGCTGGCGGCGCATTGGATGTCCGCGAAGTTGATTATTACGGTCTGCGGAAGAAGGAATATATCGGGCTGGTGCCACCCGCCTCAAATGCTTTAGGTAACGGCGAAATGGCTCTGCTAGACGAAGTCATTGATTTTGTTTGCAATCAGCACTCTGCGAAGAGCATTAGTGATTACAGTCATCAGCTCCCTTGGGAAATGGCTGCTTTTGGTGAAGAGATTCCTTATAAGTCGGCTTTCATGCTATTCCCTGCGCCAACCTCTTTGGAGGCGTTCGAAGTTATAGACGAGGAAAGTGGCGTTGAGGCTTGGCGGGCAACAGGGGAAAACATCGTGGAATTCCCTTCACTCCGGGATTTTCGAGCACGCCTTCTTAACGAGGGTCTCCCCGGCTGAGTACGACGCTGGATTAGATGTTCTCGAGTTGTTTGAAGATTATTGTGCATTAGATCCGAGAGCTGCTGGAGAGCAGCATCCTGTTCACAGGCATCTTTGGGTATTTGAAACGCCATCGGCGATCGGCCGCCTTCCGAGGCTAGTCTTAATATACACAATCGACGACCCGTCACTAACCGTGATCCTGTGGAACGTGTATCGCCTTCGTTAAGCGGACAGTCGCTGTATCCTATCGCAGGCTGAACTCTGACTCGCATAAGGCGATATATGCCCATCGCCCGCCACACCCCCGCCTACCGCGCCCTCTCCACCGCGATGCTCGTCGCAGGGTTCGCGACCTTTGCGCTGCTGTATTGTACGCAGCCGCTCCTGCCGCGCTTCGCCGCCGAGTTCGCCATCACGCCGGCGGTGGCGAGTCTTGCGGTGTCGCTGGCGACGGGGCCCTTGGCGGTGGCGATCCTCGTTGCCGCGGTCGTGGCCGATCGGGTCGGGCATCGGCCGGTGATGATCGGGGCGCTGGCGGTGGCGGCGGGGCTGACCGCGCTGACGGCGGCGGCGCCGGGGTGGCACCTGCTTCTCGTCATGCGGCTTTTGACCGGGATCGCGCTCGCCGGCATCCCCGCG